>NZ_LQIR01000010.1:0-79290 GCF_001499925.1 Mycobacterium lehmannii | reverse complement strand
ACGCACTACGTTGAGACCAGGACCGGCGCAGGCCACCCCAACCACCATTGACAAACACCACTTACGAAGGTGTCTGTGCGCGACACGCCGCCGATCCGCGTACAAAGGCGGTCGCTCGCGCCACCCGAGCTACTCGGCCAGAACCGCCCGCAGGATCTGAATCAACTTGCCCGGCTGATCGCTCTGCACAGAGTGTCCGGAATCCTCGACGATCTGAACATCCTTGAATCCCGGTGCACGACGGGCGAACTCGGCGGCATCGTCGTCGTTGACGAAGAACGAGTTGGCGCCGCGCACCAACGTCGTCATCACCTCCAGCCGCGGGACGTCGTCCCACAACCCCTCGAAGCCTTCGCCCTTGCGCATCTCGTCGTAGCGCCAGGTCCAGGTGCCATCGTCGAGCCGCTTAGCGTTGTGGAACACGCCGCGCCGCAACGATTCTCGGTCGCGGTGTGGTGCCGCAGCGACCGTCTTCTCCAGCATCGCCTCGAACGAGGGGAAGATGCGATCACCCTGCACCAGAGCGACAGTGCCCTTCTGGGCCTCGGTCATCTGGGTGTGCCGTTCGGGCGCCGACGGTGTCACGTCGACCAGCACCAGCCTGCGCACCAGGTCGGGCGCCGCGACGGCCAGACGCAACGCCGTCAAGCCGCCCAGCGACATGCCCACCACCAGTGACGCGTCGGAAGCCAGTGAGCGGACGACGGGTTCGATCGCGACGGCGTTGTTCTTCGGGCCGTAGTCGCCGTCCTCGCGCCACGCCGACCGGCCGTGCCCGGGCAGGTCGATGGCCAGCGCCGGCTCGCCCAGGCCGACGATCACAGTGTCCCAGGTGTGCGCGTTCTGTCCGCCGCCGTGCAGGAACACCACCCTCGGCGGTGCATCGCCGAACTTCAAGGAGCTGATCGGTCCTGCGTCGATACGCTTCACCGACGGCACCGCCTCGACACCGGCCTGGCGCGCGTTTTCCCGCAGGAAGGTGAACTCGTCGAGCGCAGCCAGTTCGTCGTCAGGCGAGATGTCGGTCATCAGGTGACCCTACAAAACGCCGAAACCGACGTAGTGGCGGTCCGCACTCGCACAAATCCGCCAAAACGTCGGTTTCGGTATCGACGAAGGAGGTCAGCCCTCGATGAAGGTCTCGAGCTGCGCCCGGGCCACATCATCGGGCAGCTGCTTGGGCGGGCTCTTCATCAGGTAGGCCGAGGCCGCCTCGACGGGGCCGCCGATGCCGCGATCGAGCGCGATCTTCGCCGCGCGCACCGCGTCGATGATGACGCCGGCCGAGTTCGGCGAATCCCACACCTCGAGCTTGTACTCCAGGTTCAGCGGCACGTCACCGAATGCGCGGCCCTCGAGCCGGACGTAGGCCCACTTGCGGTCGTCGAGCCAGCCGACGTGGTCGGACGGGCCGATGTGCACGTCCTTGGTCTTGAACTCGCGCTGCAGGTTGGAGGTGACGGCCTGGGTCTTGGAGATCTTCTTCGACTCCAGCCGCTCGCGCTCGAGCATGTTGAGGAAGTCCATGTTGCCGCCGACGTTGAGCTGCATGGTGCGGTCGAGCTGCACGCCGCGGTCCTCGAACAGCTTGGCCATCACGCGGTGGGTGATCGTCGCACCGATCTGGCTCTTGATGTCGTCGCCGACGATCGGGACGCCGGCGTCGGCGAACTTCTTGGCCCACTCCGGGTCGGAGGCGATGAACACCGGCAGCGCGTTGACGAACGCCACGCCGGCGTCGATCGCGCACTGGGCGTAGAACTTGTCGGCCTCGTCCGAGCCGACCGGAAGGTAGGACACCAGGACGTCGACCTCGGCGTCCTTGAGCGCCTTGACGACGTCGACCGGGTCGGAGTCGGAGACCTCGATGGTGTCGGCGTAGTACTTGCCGATGCCGTCGAGGGTCGGGCCGCGCTGCACGGTGACGTTCAGCGGCGGCACATCGGCGATCTTGATGGTGTTGTTCTCCGACGCGAAGATCGCCTCGGACAGGTCGAAGCCGACCTTCTTGGCGTCGACGTCGAAGGCGGCGACGAACTTGACGTCGCGCACGTGGTAGGGGCCGAGGCGCACATGCATCAGGCCGGGCACGGTCGCCGTCTCGTCGGCATCGTGGTAGTACTGCACGCCCTGTACGAGCGAGGACGCGCAGTTGCCCACGCCGACAATCGCGACCCGCACCTCTCCGTTGGATGACATGACGTCTCTTCCCTTCGTAATCCCTGTCGTAGTTGGTTCGGTTCTGCCTAGGGCTGCACAGTGTTGTCTGAGCGCCCCTGGCTCAGACGTTCCGCCGCTATCAGCTCGTTGAGCCACTTCACCTCGCGCTCGCTCGACTCCAACCCCAGCTGATGAAGCTGCCGGGTGTACCTGTCGATGGAGCTGCTGGCCCGCGCAACGGCTTCACGCAGACCCTCGCGGCGTTCCTCCACCTGACGACGACGCCCCTCCAGGATCCGCATCCGGGCCTCGGCCGGGGTGCGGTTGAAGAAGGCGAGATGGACACCGAATCCGTCGTCGGAGAAGTTCTGTGGGCCCGTGTCGGCCACCAGTTCGGAGAAGCGCTGCTTGCCCTTCTCGGTGAGCTGGTAGACGCGTCGCGCCCGGCGCATCTTCGGGGTGCCGTCCGGCGCAGCGTCCTCGACGATCAGGCCGTCGTTCTGCATGCGCCGTAAGGCGGGATACAGCGATCCGTACGAAAACGCGCGGAAGGCGCCGAGCAACCCCGTCAATCTCTTGCGAAGTTCGTAGCCGTGCATGGGCGATTCCTGCAGGAGTCCCAGGATGGCAAGTTCCAACACCGAAGACACCCCCTCAGAAATCGCAGCTCGTCCGTTACGGCGGTTCGACACCTCGCACCATAGTATCGCGCCGATATATTCGGCGCGAACGTTGGGTTACCGTCGCGCGAACGCTGCGGGCCTCAGTTGGGGTAGTTGATCTGCTTGACCGTGCCGTTACCTGCTAGCTCGATGTAGCCGCTGCCGTAGTCGCTGGACACGTAGACGTCGATCGACAGCGCACCGGGGGTGGTCGGGTCGGTGGCCGGATCGATGGACAGGTAGGTGCTCTTGACGTCGGCCGGCTTCATACCGAGCGTCTCCGGGGCGCCGCGCAGAACGCCGACGACCGCCTTGGCGTCGAACTTGCCCAGGTCGACCTCGACGGCACCGCTGGTCTTCGAGGACGACGAGGGATCGTCCCAGCCGCCGCGGTAGGTGTAGATCAGTTCGCGGCGCTCTTCGTTCGGATCCGGCCGGGTCAACGACGCGTAATCCGGATAGACGATGAGCCGGTAGCCGTTGGTGTCGCCGAACCGCTGCTTCATCTGTTCGAGCAGACCCGTTAGCCCGCCGAGCGAGTGCAACTGCTTGGGCGGGGTCAGCACCACCGGGGTGATGCCGTCGGACTTCGCACCCGGGTCGGAGGTGAAGTTCAGCGGCGACGGGGTGTTGCCGTAGAGACCCCATCCGATCGCGATGCCGAGCACCACCAGCACACCGGCCACCGCGAGACGCAGACCCCAGCCGCTGCCGGCCATGGGCAGTGCCCGTGGCTTCTTCAGCGTGGGCAGTTGCACAGGGGCGTTGTTGGTCTGAAGGTCGGCCACCAACGTCTGCAGTTCGCCGAGCGTGGTTGCGGTCGTCGCCGCCTTGACCCGCTCGCCGTGCTCGGTCATCGACAGCTGGCCCTCGGCCAGGGCGCTGTCGAGGATCTGGCACGTGTCGTTGCGGTCGCTGTCTTTGGCCCGCGTTCCCGATGTCTGCCGCCCTGCCACGCGATGATCGTAGAAGCAAAAGTCAGCGGATGAGTCCCTGTGAGGTCATCACGGCCAGCAGCGATCCGTCCGAGTCGCGCAGCGAGCCGTAGGCCGAGACGCCTCCGCTGGCAACCGAACCCCGCGCCTCGAGCAGCCGCCATGCCGTGGACGGCACCAGGTGCGCCCCGGGCTGCCACACCAGGCTGAGGTCCAGACTCAGCAGCCAGGCGTCGACGAATCCGCTCACCTTGCCCGGCGCATCGAAGAGGTGGGCGTCCGCGTGCAGGACATCGGCGATCTGAGGATGGGTGAGCGGGTCACCGGGGGAGTCGCTGTCGGCGCTCACCCACAGCGCCACCTCCGGGCGACGGTCCGCGAAGCGGGTGAGGCTGGCCGGATAGTCCAGGCCGCGGCGGTGGGCGAACCGCAGCGACCGATACTCCTGGCCGATCCAGTCCAGCGCGGGCGACGACTCCGGTTCGGGCAGCGGGACGGCATAGCGCTCGAAGGGGACGGGTGCGTCGACCGACGGCGGGCCGAGCCAACCGTCGGCGAACCAGCTGTTCGCGATGAGGATTGTGCGTTCCCGCTGGCGGATGGCGGCCTCGACGGCCGCGGCGGTACGGCCGCCGCGGATGCTGCGGACGTCGATCTGCAGCGGGCCGGGCGCCCCGGCGTCGACGAAGGTCACCGACAGCGACGCCGCCGCCGGCCGACCGCTGTGCGCGAACATCGCGGCCAGCGCCAGTGCGGAGGTATAGCCGCCGAAGGCCCGCCCGTCGAAGCACCACTGTTCGCCGAGGTCGCGGGTGAATCGGCTCGAGCCTTCACCGGAGGGCCCACCGTCGAGGGCGAAGTCGCGCCCGTCCAGCATTGAGTCTCCTCAAGTCCGCCGCACACGGCCGATTGCTGTTGCCGTCGGTCCAGATCAAACACCTTAGAGAGGGGTGTGACCGTGCCGTCACGCTCCGGTAGTCCCATCGCCGACGTACTCTGGTCCTCGTGCGATTGCAGCGACAGGTGGTGGACTACGCACTTCGGCGACGGTCCCTGCTGGCCGAGGTCTATTCGGGACGCACCGGCGTCTCCGAGGTCTGCGACGCCAATCCCTATCTGCTGCGCGCCGCCAAATTCCACGGCAAGCCCAGTTCGGTGACGTGTCCGATCTGCCGGAAAGAACAGCTCACCCTGGTGTCGTGGGTATTCGGCGACCATCTTGGCCCGGTATCGGGTTCCGCACGAACCGCCGAGGAGTTGGTCCTGCTGGCATCCCGATACGACGAGTTCTCCGTACACGTGGTGGAGGTATGCCGCACCTGCAGCTGGAATCACCTGGTCAAGTCGTACGTGCTCGGTGCGGTCCCGCCACCGAAGGGAAAGCCCGGCACTCGAACCGCGCGCTCACGGGCGCGCACAGCCAGTGAATAGCGAAGGGCGCCACGACCGGTCAGTCAACGATGTCCGTTCAGGACACGGGGCTGATCGCGTGAGCGCGCCGAAACCCAACGCCGGCGACGGCGGCCGACGCCGGCCTCCCGGGGATGCACCGCAACAGCGCCACGCCGACGCACCACAGCAACGCGCGTCCGCCGACGCACCGCAACACCGTCCGCCGGCGGATTCCCGGACACGGCCGATGCCGCCCGACGACCGGCACACCTCGGTGCTGCCGCCGGTGCGCGAAGCCCGTCCGCCGCACCTGCGCGACCCCGTCGACGTCGTCAAGGCGGCGCTGGACGGCACTCCGACGCGTAAGCCTCCGACGCCGCCACCGCCGCCCCGACCGCCGGGTGGGGGCGGACCTCCGAGCGGCCCGTCGGGTCCGCGGCGCGGACTGCCCAGCCAGATCAACTGGACGTGGGTGCGTCGCGGCGGTCTGATCGCGGCGGCGGTGTTCATCGTGTTGCCGCTCATCACGTTCGGGATGGCCTACATGATCGTCGACGTCCCCGAACCTGGGGACATTCGCACCAACCAGGTGTCCACGATCCTGGCCAGCGACGGCAGCGAGCTCGCGAAAATCGTTCCCCCTGAAGGCAACCGCGTCGACGTCAACATCGACCAGATCCCGGTGCAGGCGCGCAACGCGGTGATGGCCGCCGAGGACCGCGACTTCTACTCGAACCCGGGCTTCTCGTTCACCGGGTTCGCGCGCGCCATCAAAAACAATTTGTTCGGCGGCGACTTGCAGGGCGGCTCGACGATCACCCAGCAGTACGTCAAGAACGCGCTGGTCGGTTCCGAGCGCTCCGGCATCGGGGGCCTGATCCGAAAAGCCAAGGAGCTGGTCATCTCGACGAAGATGTCCGGGGAGTGGTCCAAAGACCAAGTGCTGCAGTCGTATTTGAACATCATCTACTTCGGTCGCGGGTCCTACGGCATCGCCGCGGCCTCGAAGGCGTACTTCAACAAGCCGGTCGAACAGCTCAACGTCGCCGAGGGCGCGCTGCTGGCCGCGCTGATCCAGAGGCCGTCGGCGCTTGACCCGGCGGTCAACCTCGAGGGCGCCACGGCGCGCTGGAACTGGGTGCTCGACGGCATGGTTGAGATCGGCGCGCTGTCGCCCGAGGAGCGGGCGGCGCAGGTGTTCCCGGCCACGGTCCCGCCCGACCTGGCGCGCTCGCAGAACCAGACCACGGGGCCGAACGGCCTGATCGAACGCCAGGTGCAAAAGGAACTGCTCGAGCTGTTCGACATCAACGAGCAGACGCTCAACACCGAGGGCCTGCAGATCACCACGACCATCGACCCGAACGCGCAGCGGGCGGCGGAGGAGGCCGCCTCGGAGTACCTCGAGGGTCAGGACCCCGACATGCGCACCGCGATCGTGTCGATCGACCCCCGCACCGGCGGGGTGAAGGCGTACTACGGCGGCACCGACGCCAACGGATTCGACTTCGCCCAGGCCGGTCTCCCGACGGGGTCGTCGTTCAAGGTGTTCGCGTTGGTCGCGGCGCTGCAGCAGGGCATGGGCCTGGGCACCCAGGTCGACAGTTCGCCGCTGGAAGTCAACGGCATCAAGATCACCAACGTCGAGGGCGGCGGTTGCGGCACGTGCAACATCGCCGAGGCGCTGAAGCGTTCACTGAACACCAGCTACTACCGGTTGATGCTCAAGCTGAAGAACGGTCCGCAGGACGTCGCCGACGCCGCGCATCAGGCCGGTATCGCCGAGAGCTTCCCCGGCGTCGAGCACACGCTGTCCGAGGACGGGCAGGGTGGTCCGCCGAACAACGGAATCGTGTTGGGCCAGTATCAGTCCCGCGTGATTGACATGGCGTCGGCGTACGCCACGCTGGCCGCCTCCGGGGTGTACCACAAACCGCACTTCGTGCAGAAGGTGGTCAACTCCGAGGGCGAGGTGCTGTTCGACGCGTCGCAGCAGGACAACTCGGGTGAGCAGCGGATCGAGAAGAAGGTCGCCGACAACGTGACCTCGGCGATGCAGCCGATTGCGGCCTACTCCAACGGTCATGGGCTGGCCGGGGGTCGCCCGTCGGCGGCCAAGACAGGCACCAACCAGCTGGGCGACACCGACAGCAACCGCGACGCGTGGATGGTCGGCTACACGCCGTCGCTGTCCACCGCGGTGTGGGTCGGCACCACCGACGGCACCAAGCCGCTCGAGAACCAGTGGGGCTCACCGATTTACGGATCCGGTCTGCCGTCGGACATCTGGAAGGCGACGATGGACGGCGCGCTGGAGGACACCGAGAACGAGTCGTTCCCCAAGCCCGAGGAGATCGGCGGCTATGCCGGTGTTCCTCAGGCGCCGCCGCCGCCGTCGACGACGGCTCCCTCGACGGAGGTCACGCCGCCGTCGCAGACCGTCATTCAGCCGACGATCGAAGTGGCGCCCGGCATCACGATTCCGTGGGGTCCGCCGACGACGGTCCCGGTCGCTCCGCCGCCGGGCGGCACCGTACCCGGCGCTCCCGTGCCTGGCGGTCCCGCACCCGGCGTTCCCGCGCCTGCACCGGCGCCCGTCGGAGCGCCGCCGCCCGCACCCGTTGGAGCACCCCCGGCGCCTGGCGCGCCGCTACCGCCTCCGTGACCGAAGTGGGGGGCGAGGACACCGGCGAGCCGTCGACGACCTCGCCGCAGTCTGTTTCGCCGGGGCGGCTCGCTCGCGACACCAGAAGTTTCGATGAGCGCGACCTCCCGAGCCGCACCGACGTCATCGGCGCCGCGCTCTCCGATGTCGTCGGCGGACCGGTCGGCAGGCATTCGCTGATCGGCAGGCAACGGTTCCTCACCCCGCTGCGCGCGATGCTGATCATCGCGCTGGTGTTCCTGGCGCTCGGCTATTCGACGAAGGCGGCGTGCCTGCAGACCACCGGCACGGGAACCGCTGATCAGCGGGTGGCCGACTGGAGCAACCAACGGGCCTACTTCCAACTCTGCTACTCCGACACGGTCCCGCTGTACACCGCCGAACTGCTGAACCTCGGCAAGTTCCCGTACAAGTCGAGCTGGATCGAGAAGGACGCCACCGGCCAGCCGCACATCCAGTACGACGGCAACATCGCGGTGCGCTACATGGAGTATCCGGTGTTGACCGGCATCTACCAGTACGTGGCGATGTCGTTGGCCAAGACCTACACCGCGCTGACGAAGCTGGTGTCGGTGCCGGTGATCGCCGAGGTGGTGATGTTCTTCAACATCGCCGCGCTGGGGCTGGCGTTGGCGTGGCTGGTCACGGTGTGGGCGACGTCGCGGCTGGCCGGCCCGCGGCGGGTGTGGGACGCGGCGCTGGTGGCGGCCTCGCCGCTGGTGATCTTCCAGATCTTCACGAACTTCGACGCGCTGGCAACGGCTTTCGCGACCGGTGCGCTGCTCGCGTGGGCGCGACGAAAACCGGTGCTGGCCGGCGCGCTGATCGGTCTCGGGGTGGCAGCGAAGTTGTATCCGCTGCTGTTGTTGGCGCCGCTGGCGGTGTTGGCGGTGCGCACCGGCAAGCTGCGGGAGGTCGGCAAGACGGCCGCGGCGGCGGTGGCGGCATGGCTGGTGGTGAACCTGCCGATCATGGTGCTCTTCCCGCGGGGGTGGTCGGAGTTCTTCCGGCTCAACACCCGTCGCGGCGACGACATGGATTCGATCTACAACGTGATCAAGTCGTTCACCGGTTGGCGGGGATTCGACCCCGATCTGGGCTTCTGGGAACCACCGACGGTGACGAACACCGTCTCGGCGCTGCTGTTCGTGTCCTGTTGTATCGCCATCGGGTACATCGCCCTGACGGCGAGGCGGCGCCCGCGGGGGGCGCAGATCGCGTTCCTGGTCGTCGCGGCGTTCCTGTTGACCAACAAGGTGTGGAGCCCGCAGTTCTCCCTATGGCTGGTGCCGCTGGCGGTGTTGGCGTTGCCGCACCGGCGGATCCTGTTGGCGTGGATGACGATCGACGCGCTGGTGTGGGTGCCGCGGATGCTGTATCTCTACGGTGAGGCGAACAGGGGGTTGCCGGAGCAGCCGTTCACCATCACCGTACTGCTGCGGGATATCGCCGTGGTGGCGTTGTGCGCGTTGGTGATTCGCCAGATCTACTGCCCCGAACTCGACCTGGTCCGGGGTCGCGGTGCGGTCGACGACCCGGCGGGCGGGGTGTTCGATCGGGCTCCGGACGCGCCGCCGCGGTGGCTGCCCGACTGGTTGCGGCCCGATGCTTCGAGAATGCACACGGACCGCGAAGCTGTGGGAGAGCGCGACCTGGCCAACTCCCCTCGGTGATTTGTGTGCGTTCTGTTGCGTCCAGCGCAACCCGATGCACACAAATCGCTATGAGGCGACGGCGAAAAGGCGCCAGTCGCCGGGTACTCCTTTGAGTTCGTGGGCGCCGCGGTCTTCGAACTGCAGTCCGGAGCCGATGACCAGGTCGTGCAATGTGCTCGACACCAGCACTTCATTCGGACCCGCGAGGGCGCTGACCCGCGCGCCAATATGGACGGCGATGCCGCCGATGTCGTCGCCGCGGATCTCACATTCGCCGGTGTGCAGACCGGCACGGATCTGGATGGATGCCCAGCGCCTGGACGGCGTCACGAATCGCCATGGCGCAGCGGATCGCTCGCTGCGGGCCGTCGAACATGGCGAGGAAGCCGTCGCCGCCCGTCCGCGCTCACATCGACCGGATCCGCGAACCCCTCGAGCACGACGAGCGCGGTGGCCGGTCCGGGTGGGCCGCCGTGAAAAGGGCAGCCGGCGCGAACGCGCCGCCGACAGCGAGGAGAATTGCTTCGCGACTGCCTAGATCATCGAGTACCACCTTGATGGTGTCGCCCCATTGCTCCAGGGTGGGTAGCGCATCAGGAGTGATGGGGTCCGAAGCGCCGGTCCCCGGCTGGTCGATGAGGATCAGACGTCCGAGTGAGGTCATCGCCTCGAGCCAACCTTGTAGCGACGGCAGGTCCGGTATGACCTCACAATTGGTGAACTAGGTGGGCACGAAGACAATGTCGCGCTCGCCAGGCGGCGACGCCCGGTAGGCGACGCGCAGGTCCCCGTTCAACGCGTACCGCGTCTCGGAGAACATGGCCGAAGTGTAGAGCCGCCGAACAGGACGATTTCGCAGATCAGCGCGGTTTCCTGTAGCCTGGGCCGGTTGCCGACGCAGGCGACCCTCCTGCCGCGGATAGTCCGTGGCCGATCAGACCGTAGGAGGTGATGAGGTCTTCATGCGTCCATACGAAATCATGGTCATTCTCGACCCAACCCTTGACGAGCGCACCGTAGCTCCGTCGCTGGAAACGTTCCTGAACGTCATCCGCAAGGACGGCGGCAGTGTCGACAAGGTCGACATCTGGGGACGGCGCCGGCTGGCATACGAGATCGCCAAGCACGCCGAGGGCATCTACGCCGTCATCGATGTGAAGGCAGAGCCCGCCACCGTGACCGAGCTGGACCGTCAGCTCAACCTGAACGAGTCCGTGCTGCGGACCAAGGTCATGCGGACGGACAAGCACTAGTCCCGAAGAACAGGCTGTCAGCGTCGGAGTGCTTCCGTAGGCTCGCCTGCGACCGCTCCGAGACTTACACCGCCAATCCCAGGAGGCATCGTGGCTGGTGACACCATCATCACCGTCGTCGGAAACCTGACCGCCGATCCCGAACTGCGCTTCACGCCGTCGGGCGCGGCCGTCGCCAACTTCACCGTGGCGTCGACACCGCGCATCTACGACCGCCAGAGCGGGGAGTGGAAGGACGGCGAGGCGCTGTTCCTGCGTTGCAACATCTGGCGTGAGGCCGCCGAGAACGTGGCCGAAAGCCTCACTCGCGGTTCGCGGGTGATCGTGCAGGGCCGGCTCAAGCAGCGTTCGTTCGAGACCCGCGAGGGTGAGAAGCGCACCGTGGTCGAGCTCGAGGTCGACGAGATCGGCCCGTCGCTGCGGTACGCGACCGCCAAGGTGAACAAGGCCAGCCGCAGCGGCGGCGGTGGCGGCGGCTTCGGCGGTGGCGGCGGCGGAGGTTCGCGCCCAGCCGAGCAGCCGAAGGACGACCCGTGGGGCAGCGCCCCGGCGTCGGGTTCGTTCTCCGGAGCCGACGACGAGCCACCCTTCTGATCCACAACTGATCAACGAAGAAGCAAGAAAGAGATAGACACATGGCCAAGGCCACCAAGCGTCGGCCGGCTCCCGAGAAGCCGGTCAAGACCCGCAAGTGCGTGTTCTGCTCCAAGAAGGGGCAGGACATCGATTACAAGGACACCGCGCTGCTGCGCACGTACATCAGCGAGCGCGGCAAGATCCGCGCCCGCCGCGTCACCGGCAACTGCGTTCAGCACCAGCGTGACATCGCGATCGCCGTGAAGAACGCGCGCGAGGTTGCGCTGCTGCCGTTCACCTCGTCGACGCGATAGGCAGGACAAGAAGATGAAACTGATTCTCACCGCCGACGTCGAACATCTCGGCGTCCAGGGCGACATTGTCGAGGTCAAGGACGGCTACGGCCGAAACTATCTGGTGCCACGCAGGCTGGCGGTCGTCGCGTCGCGCGGCGCCGAGCGCCAGGCCGAAGAGATTCGTCGGGCCCGCGAGCAGAAGGCCATTCAGGGCCGCGAGCACGCTGTTGAGCTCAAGGCCGCGATCGAGAACCTCGGTCCGGTGCAGCTGCAGGTGAAGGCGGCACCCGACAGTGGCAAGCTGTTCGGCTCGGTGACGACGGCCGACGTGGTCGCCGCGATCAAGAACGCCGGCGGTCCCAATTTGGACAAGCGCACCGTGCAGTTGCCCAAGGCGCACATCAAGACGACCGGCACGCATCCGATCGCGGTTCGGCTCCATCCGGAGATCGCCGCGACGGTTTCGCTGGAAGTTATCGCCGGGCAGTAACCACAGCGTCAGATACGGCCGGGTGAAGACGAGATCGATCTTCACCCGGCCGTTGCTGTGTGCGCTGGCGAACTTCGCGCGACGGATAGCCGTAGCGAAGATAACCGGCCGTTAACCTGGATGGTCCCTGGCGGCAACACAACACGCCCGAAGTGGCAACCTGGCACGACACGCCGAGGCATTTCCCATCCACAAGATCGCACACGGCTTATGGTGCGGCTATCTGCGCAGATGCAGTGAACGAAGTGGTTGATTAACAGGTTCTCCCCAACGACTCAACATGGTTGTCCAGACCTATCCACACGCCATCCACAGGTCTATGAACAGGGCCGGGTTGCGCCCCCGCCAGCAACGTCTAGCGTAAGCCGTCGGCGGGGCGGAACCGGAGCCGCGAAAGCGGTTTGTCGGATGTCTGGCTTACAGTCGCGACCAGCGGGTATCGAACCTACGTTCGATAGTGAATAAGGGGGTGACGCGCTTCGTGGCCGTCGTGGACGACCTTGGTCATCACGGGATGGATACCCCGCCGCCGAGCGAGGACTTCGGGCGTCAGCCTCCTCAGGACCAGGCAGCCGAGCAGGCAGTGCTGGGCGGGATGCTGCTGAGCAAGGACGCAATCGCCGATGTGCTCGAGAAGCTGCGTCCGGGTGACTTCTACCGTCCTGCACACCAGAACGTCTATGACGCGATCCTCGACCTCTATGGCCGCGGCGAGCCGGCCGACGCGGTGACGGTGGCCGCCGAGCTGGATCGGCGCGGGCTGCTACGCCGCATCGGCGGTGCGCCCTATCTGCACACGCTGATCTCGACGGTGCCGACGGCCGCGAATGCCGGCTTCTATGCGGGCATCGTCGCGGAGAAGGCGCTGCTGCGGCGTCTGGTCGAGGCGGGCACGCGGGTGGTGCAGTACGGGTACGCGGGCGCCGAGGGTGCCGACGTCAACGAGATCGTGGACCGGGCGCAGTCGGAGATCTACGACGTCACCGAGCGGCGCACTGCCGAAGACTTCGTTCCGCTCGAAGAACTGCTGCAGCCGACGATGGACGAGATCGACGCGATCGCATCGCAGGGCGGCATCGCGCGCGGTGTGCCGACGGGCTTCGTCGAGCTCGACGAGGTGACCAACGGCCTGCACCCGGGTCAGATGATCATCATCGCGGCCAGGCCGGGCGTCGGGAAGGCGCTGGCGCTCGATACGCCGCTGCCGACTCCGACTGGCTGGACGACGATGGGCGACGTCGCGGTTGGGGACTGGCTGCTCGGCGCAGACGGCGAGGCGACGCGGGTGGTGGCGGCGACCGAGGTGATGCTCGGGCGTCCTTGCTATGAGGTGGAATTCGCCGACGGCACCACGATCGTGGCGGACGCTTTCCATCAGTGGCCGACCGACCGCGGTGTGCAGATCACCACTGCGTTGCGGCCTGGCGTCGACATCATCAGCGCGACACGGGTGCCTGCGCTGGCGACGGTCGGTGGCCGGCGTCCATCGGCGTGGGGGATCGACGCTGTGCGGCGTGTTCCGAGTGTGCCGGTGCGGTGCGTGGAGGTCGGCAATTCCGACCATCTGTATCTGGCAGGACGGGAGATGGTACCGACGCACAACTCCACGCTCGGTTTGGATTTCATGCGGTCGTGCTCGATCAAGCATCAGATGCCAAGCGTCATCTTCTCGCTGGAGATGAGCAAGTCCGAGATCGTGATGCGGCTGCTGTCAGCCGAGGCCAAGATCAAGCTGGCGGACATGCGCTCGGGCCGGATGAGCGACGACGACTGGACGCGGCTGGCGCGGCGAATGAGCGAAATCAGCGAAGCGCCTTTGTTTATCGACGACTCGCCGAACCTGACAATGATGGAGATCCGGGCCAAGGCGCGTCGACTGAGTCAGAAGGCCGGCCTGCGGTTGATCGTTGTCGACTACATGCAGCTGATGACGTCGGGCAAGAAGTACGAGTCGCGGCAGCAGGAAGTGTCGGACTTCTCGCGAAGCCTCAAGCTGATGGCCAAGGAACTCGACGTTCCGGTGGTCGCGATCAGTCAGCTGAACCGTGGGCCGGAGCAACGCACTGACAAGAAGCCGATGGTGTCTGACCTTCGTGAGTCGGGTTGCTTGACGGCGAATACGCGCATCCTGCGGGCGGACAACGGTGCCGAGGTGACGTTCGGTGAGCTGATGCGCACGGGGGAGCGGCCGCTGGTGTGGTCGATGGATGAGCGCAAGCGCATGGTGGCGCGACCGATGACCAACGTGTTCTACAGCGGACACAAGGAAGTGTTCAAGATGCGTTTGGCGTCGGGTCGTGAGGTCGAGGCGACGGCGAACCATCCGTTGATGACGTTCGACGGGTGGACTCCGTTGGGCGAGTTGGTCGTTGGGGACAGGGTCGCGGTGCCGCGGCGGGTGCCAGAGCCGGTGCACACGCAGCGGATGGACGAATCCGAGATCATCCTGCTGGCGCACATGATCGGCGACGGTTCATGTGTGAGGAATCAACCAATCAGGTATGCGAGCATCGACGAGCAGAACCTGGCGGCCGTGACGAAGGCTGCGCAGCACTTCGGGGTCACGGCAATCCGTGACGAATACGCCGCCGCACGGGTGACGACGGTGCGTCTTCCGGCGCCGTACCACTTGACGCATGGCAGGCGGAACCCCATTGCGGCGTGGCTGGACAAGCTGGGGCTGTTCGGCAAGCGCAGTTACGACAAGTTCGTGCCGGCAGAGGTTTTCGCGCTGCCGAACGACCAGATCGCGCTGTTTCTGAAGCATCTTTGGGCTACGGACGGCTCGGTGTCCTGGGATGCGAAGGTTGGGCAAGGACGCGTCTACTACGCGTCGACGAGCCGACAGCTGGTAGACGACGTCAATGGACTGCTAGCGAGAGTTGGGGTGTTCGGCCGGATCAAACGGACGTGCAAGACCGGGTACCGCGACTGCTGGCATCTGCACATCTACGGTGCCGAGAACCAACTGCGGTTCCTGCGTCATGTCGGTGTCAACGGTGAAAAGTCACTTGCCGCGCGCGAAGTGATTGGCATGCTCGAAAAGAAGGTTCGAAACACGAACCTCGATACCGTTCCGAAGGAGGTGTGGACCGACGTTCGTGCGGCGCTGGTCGTGAAGCAGATGACGCACCGGCAGTTCGCCGCAGCGATGGACACGAAGTTCTGCGGGTCGACGATGTGGAAGCACGCTCCGAGCAGGTCGCGATTGCATCGTGCCGCGGCGTTGCTGGAAGACCGTGAGATTCACGACCTCGCAACGAACGATGTGTTCTGGGACGAGATCGTTGAGATCACGAGCATCGGTGAGCACGATGTCTACGACGGGACAGTGGAAGAGACGCATAATTTCTCAGCAAACTGCATAATTCTGCACAACTCACTAGAACAGGATGCCGACATGGTAATTCTGTTGCATCGACCCGATGCCTTCGAGCGAGACGACCCGCGCGGCGGCGAGGCGGACCTCATTCTAGGCAAGCACCGCAACGGCCCGACGAAGACGATTACCGTTGCGCACCAACTGCATTTGAGCCGCTTCGCCAACATGGCGAAGCAGTAACGACTCCAGCACGCAGGTGCGCCCGCGGCTCGGTACTGGGTGCGCCACCGCCGGAGACGCTGTGCCACCAGTAAAGCCACGCCGCCTGGCCGGTATTCACGCTGTCATCGGTGAGCAGGCGCCCCGGAGGTGACGAGGCCGACGAGAACTGTCACGACACTCAGGTGACCCCGACGTAGGCCGCGTAGTTGACGGACGACGGGGACACGACTTCGCCAAGGATGAGCTCTCGAAATTGTCTAAAGAAGGGGCGTCGCGCAACAGCGGCGTCGTTCTATTTTCAGGATAAAACACGACTGGGGTCTTGCCGCAAGGGCCGAGCGGTGCTGCATACTTGCGAATCCCAGCAGTCCGTCAGAGGGAGCTAGGTGTCCGAATCGTTTGATGATGGCCCGTTTTTCCATGGCACCACCGCGGATTTGAGTGTCGGTGATCTTCTCACCGCGGGTCATCGATCGAACTACCGTCCCGAGATCGTGATGAACCACATCTATTTCACTGCTCTCGCGGACGGGGCTGGCCTTGCTGCCGAAATTGCCGCGGAACTTGCCGATGGCGAAGGCCTTCCGAGGGTCTACCAGGTAGAACCGACCGGAGAGTTTGAAGACGACCCGAACGTGACCGACAAGAAGTTCCAAGGCAATCCGATGCGGTCCTACCGCAGTACCGCACCGCTGCGGATCGTCGGCGAAATAACCGAGTGGAGACGACTGACACCCGAGCAGCTACAAACTTGGCGAGAACGCCTGTCCGCTCTCATTTCCAGCCAGCATGCCGAGATCATCAATTGAGTCTGTCCGTCTCCGCCGCGCAGACGAATAACCGATGGAAAGTGACTGCAGCCGACGGCTTCATGCCGCTGCGGAATCGAGAAGTATTGCTGAGCCATCCCACCCGAACCCTTCACATCTTCTCGGCCTCAATGAGGTCATGCGGGACGACCGAGAACGTGCGGCCGGTCGGTCGTAGACCGGCGCCGATGAGCAGATCCGACAGTTCGTCGACCGATCGCAGACGACCGCCGTCTCGTTGGGTCAACGTGTGGAGGTCGAGAAGCGGCGAGAACGGGTTCGGGCGGTTGCGCTCCTGGAGGTATTCGACGATCACCAGCTTGCTACCCCTGGGCATGCCTGCCGCCACCGCCGCGAGAATCTTTCCGCAGCGCTCGTCGTCCCAGTCATGCAACACATCCTTGAGCACGTACACGTCGGCGATGGCGTTGATGGCACGGAAGATGTCGCCCTCGACACGATCGATGCGGTCGGCCAGCCCACGCTCGGCAAGGAAGCGCTCAGCTTCGGCAATCATCCCCGCACTGTCCACCAAAATCCCACGCAGGTTCGCGCGCGACGAGCCCACGACCACCGACAGCAGCGTGCCAATACCGCCGGCCACATCGCACACCACGGCACCGTCCGGCCACGGGTAGACCCGAGCAATGGCGCGGGCGGCGATCTCGGTGGCCTGGCGCATCGTCGAGGCGAAGATGCGTTGCTCATCGGGATGCGCGGCGAACCACTCCCACACCGACATCCCGTGCACGAGCTCGAAAGCGCTCTGCCCGCTGCGCACGCTGGCAGCCAGGCCGCCCCAGGCGTCCACGGTCGAGCGCATCCCCTTGTAGCGCATCCAGGCCCGCAGCGACGCGGGATGGTCGCTGCGCAGCACCGCTCCGGTACGTGTCAGCTTCACCGCGCCCGTCCGCCGATTCATCGTGCAGAGACCGCAACCGACCGCGCCCCGCAGCAGGCGATGAGTGGTGTCGTCATCGCAGTCGATTCGGGCGGCGATCTGCGACGCCGTCAGCGGCCCGTCTGCGAGCACATCGGCAATCCCGAGTTCGGCGATGGCCGCGGCGATCTGGACGCCACCGACGCCCTCGCCGAGATCCAGCATCGCGATCTCGGGCGGCACCATGCGGTCGGCGAGCTGCTTGAGCCGGCGGCGCAAGGCGAGCGTGGCCAGCACTACGGGAAGAGGCGTCGACGGCATCCGTGCAGGCTATCCGGCACAGGGCAATCACAAACTCCGCTTTCTGGGGCGTCACCACGAGAGAAACACAAGTCAGGCATCGACGGTCGGATTATTGAAGTCATCCCCAAGCTGGCTTATCCATGGGCGCTTCCCCGAGCAACTCCGGCGCAGTTGTTCTGGTCGATCACGGTGTATGACAACAGAACCGCTCAGAGATCCAAACCGAGCCGTTGGAGCAAGACCGCGCTGGGTAACGGGTGGCCAGTGCCGCGCCGATCAGCCGGAACCTCTTGTCTGCCGCCCACCGGGTGGCGTCACGCCGCGGCGCCGAGCGGCGGGTGCTCGAGCACGCGTGGTTTCGATGTCAAGCCGCCTTCATCCCTCTAGTCCGCAAGGAACGGGACGACCTTGTCGGCGATCAGTTCGAGGTGTGCTAACGCCCGCTCGTGGCCGATGTGGGGGATGCGGTACCAGAACACGACCTCGTGATAGGGGGCGTGGGCGCGGATGTCTCTGAGGCGTCGGACGATGTCCTCCGGGGTGTCGACCAGCATCGCCTCGCGTTGCCACGGCACATCGGAGTCACTGTGCACGCCGACCCTTGAGCGGTCCCCGGCCCAACTTGCGTACTGGTTGAACTGGTATTCGATCGCGTTCTTGTAGAAGAGGTTCCAGTCTCGCTCAGGATCCTCAGCCACCCATAACGGAACACAGATGGTGAAGTGGAAGTCGTCCAGCGATCGATCGTGACGTGCCAGCGCGGGAGCGAGTTTCTTGGCCCACAGGTCCGCGAATTCGCGTTCGGGGGCGAAGAAGTCGACAGGCATGACGCCGTCGGCAAGCCGAACTGCGCGATCAATCACCTTGGGCGCACCGCCACCGACATATACCGGGATGCGGCTTTGAACAGGACGAGGCAGCACCGGGACCGGGGTTCCGCCAGGTCCATCGGGCAGCGACCCTTCGTGGAGTCCTTGTCGGATGAAAGCAAGCCCGCGCTCCATCAGTTCGCCGCGCTTATGGAAGTCGATCCCGAAAAGGTCGAACTCCCGCGCGTATCCACCGGCGGCAACGCCGAGTGCCAGCCGTCCACCGGAGACAAGATCGGCCACGATCGCCTGTTCAACCACCTGGCGCCACGGATGCAGTGGTAACAACAAGGCGTTCGTCGTGAACCGGATCCGCTTCGTGGCCGCCCCCAGTCCCGCGATAAGCGGGAGCTGAGCGGGCAGGTAACCGTCATTGACCCCGTGCTGCTCAGTTGTGCAGAGGGCGTGAAGAGGCAGCTTGTCGGCTACGCGCACCTCTTCGAGCAGTTCTGCGTAGCGCTTCTCGCCATGGCGTTCGCCGGGTTCAGGCCGTGCGTCGGTCCAAATGCTGACCTTGGGCGCCTCCACTTGAGTCACAGCTTCCACTTCCTCTCGCATGCGATGAACGGCGCATCTGGGGCGTCAGTTATTCCCGAGCGCCCATCTCCCCGCGACGCGACATGCCCACGACCGGCGATATCGGCTGCCACATCAGCCCGACAAAGGTGAGAGGAGCGCCGGGGGCCCGGTCACCCCAGGGAGATCAAAGCGATCGATGCGCCGGTGAGCGTCAAGCCGACTGTCTGTGGGCGGCTGAGTCTTTCGTGAAGGAAGATCATGGCCAACACCACGGGGATCGCCGGGTAGAGCGCGGCGAGCACAGTGGCCAGTGCGAGAAGCTGGTCTTGCGTAGCCAGCAAATACAGGATGATGGCCACCGACCCTGCCGCTCCCACTACACACGCCGGCAGTACGAGCCGTCGCGGAACTCGCAGATCCGCGTGACTGTGCAGACCGAGCGGGACGATGGTGACCGCAGCCAGAATGCGGGCCGCAAGTATCGGCCACAGTCCGGCATCGAGATCGATCCGGGAGATCGCGATGAATTGAACCGCGAATCCCGCACCGGCGATGAGTCCGTCGAGCGTCCCGGTTTCGGCGCGCGGCGATGACGCGGTGCGGGTGCGGGATACCAGCCACAGCGCCGGCAGCGCCGCAATGACCCCGACCCAAGCCAGCGCGGTGGGTCGATCGCCCAGTAACACGACGCCGACCAGGACCGGTAAGGCGACGGCCCCGACGTCACTCAGCGGAACCACGACGCTCATCCGCCCGGTGCTCATCCCGCGATAGAGGAACGCGACGCCGATCCCGGTGCCGATCCCGGAGAACGCTCCCCAGGCAAACGACTCCAGTGTGAGTTGCGGAGCCGGCCAGAACATCGCCGCGACAGCCACGACGATAGTCCCGCCGATCTGTCCGTAGAACGCAACCGCCCAACTGTCCGCACGACGGGCAAGAAGTCCGCTGAAAAAGTGGACGAGCCCGAAGACAACCGCGGCGCAGAGCGCGAGGGTTTCAGGCACCCGGCGGCTCTCCTGCCGCCAGGCCCACCGGACACCGAGGTGCGGTACTGACGCATTCGCGGCGGTCACATAGCCGACAAATCACGTTGGCGTTACCCAGCTGCCTGTAGACATTGGTTGCCACCTTGTTGAGCAGAGTGCTCAAGGCGCGGATCTCGTCGTCGTCGAGCTCCTCGAGCAGAGTCGTCATCAACTCAGAACGTCTCTGCAGGAGACGCCGGGCTGTTCGTGCACCGGCCCGGGTCAGCGTCACCTGTACCTCGCGCCCTCCGCCCGGTTGGCGACGCACGTAGCCGAGGCGCTCGAGCGAGTCGACCATCCGGGCGGCCGCGGGCTGCGAAAGGCCGATCCTGCGTCCCAGCTCGCTCACACTGAGATCACCCGCCTGCAGCAAGACTCCCAGCGCCGACGAGCCGCTCCGGCTTGTGTGCGCTGTTTCCGTAACCACGCCGGTCAGAAGATCGCTGATCGCAAGCGAACACGCACCGAGCACGTTGATAAGTTGCCCATCATGCATGACTCATGCATACCCATCGGTGTCGCCTGAAAACTGATCCGCGGGCTGCGTCGAGCGGAGGGGTTGCCGATCAAGGTGATCGCATGGACGTCGAAGATCTCGCGCAGCATCGTGGGCTCGGCATTGGCCAGCGATAAGCCACCAATATGGACGCAAGCCAGCCGGGTCGAAGCACCCACGATGCGCGATGCCGTGGCTCGGGCCTGTCAACGGGCCCGAGGTCTCAACCGCGATCTGATCGCCAACCTGGGCACGTTGGATTGCGTGGTCGCCAAGGACAACGTTGACTTCCTAGGCCACCAAGTAGCCTGGCCAATGTTCTGACGGTAAAAATATCGGGCGCATACACATTCGACCGAGCCGTAAACAACGAGCGCTTCCGTCCAGCACGCCGCTAAGGGTGCGGACCGCGAATGCCGAGCACCGGTTGTCGGCAGCCGCCCTTGTTGAAGTCTGGGCACCAGGCCGAATGTCCGTCTTCGTCTCGCCACACGAGCTGCAGCGCGCGCACCTCGGGGCCGTACAACTCCACCGCTAGGGTCAAATGCACGTCCGGCTGCGCGACCGCGACGAACTCGGCCTCCCAGCCGTCCGGTAGTTGCATCGTGTCGCCGGGAGCCGGGACCCGCTCGCGGATCAGGTAGTTGGCAACGGTGTTGAGGAGCCTCACCGCCCATTCGGGTGAAACACCGGTCACCAGCAGTTCGGGCAGACCGGCTGAATGCAGTCCTACGGTGTAGGCGAACGGGTTCCGGTCGCTCTCGACAAACTGCACGGCCCAGCCGTGCTCGAGTATCGTCCGCCGGAGTACATCGTGATAGTCGGCCCGGGTGGCCTCGGGGTGGTCGCACTGCCAGCACACGGCAGAACTCCTTTCGCTGATGGCGCTAACTGTTGTGAGTTCAGCGTCCTCCAAGGGTCTGACAGGGCGGTCAGCCGCGAGCCTGAGCCGAGCAATCTTTTCCCCGGGCATCGGTGGTCAAGCTGTTCGGCATCGTCCCAACGGCCGCTTCTCGTCACCGCCCGGCCACGCCGTTGGACAAGGAGATGTCGTCTGACTGCATCGTCTCGCTAACCTCGACGTGTGCCGGACCCGACGAACCGCCCGCCCGCTCGCCGAGGTCGGGCTACTTCTGACGACGGTGGTAGTGCCCCGCACATCAGAGCACCCAAGGTGAACACCATTGCTTCAGGTGGCGGCGGTTCTCCAAGCCCAACCGTTCTCGATGTGAAGGGTTCCGGTGTGCAACCCCCGGTCGCCACCTGGGTGCGCCGGATGTTCTGGCTGCTGGAGCGAGTCGCGCCCGCAATCGGGGCCCGGTGGGCGACCGAGTTGTGGTGCACGCCACCGGTCATCGAGTCCAGTCTCCGTATGCCGCCCGGTGTCCCGCCCGGTCAACCATTGGAAGCACACTGGAGCGGGCACCGGATCGTGGGTGAGGCCTGGGGCGATGGGCCACCGGTTTATCTTGTGCACGGCTGGGGCGGGCGCCGCCACCACCTCGGCATGTTCATCAAACCTCTCGTCGAGACCGGGCATCGTGTCATCGCATTCGACCTGCCCAGCCACAACGAGTCCGATGCGGGCGCGCTCGCACCCGGTCGCACCACAGCCATTGAGTGCGCCGAAGCGGTTGCAGCCATGATCGAGACACACGGGCCTGCCCGCGCCGTTGTCGCCCACTCCCTCGGGGCCAACGCGACCGCACTCGCGGCCGCATGGGGCACGACGGTCGGGCGGTTGGTGTTTCTCGCGCCGATGGGCGAGTTCCCGATCTATCTGGATCTGTTCGCCGCGCGCCACGGCTTCGGCCGACGGATACGCGCCGGCCTGCATCGACGTCTTGAACGCCGGATCGGGATGCCGCTGGAGGACACCAACATGGTCCGGATCGCCGGCCGAACCGGCCATCCACCGATGCTGCTCATCCACGACCCCGACGACCCCGAGACTCCCTATGTGACCAGCGAAAAGATCGTCGCGGCATGGCCGGGTGCACGCTTGCTGACCACCAAAGGCCTCGGCAGGCTGGCGCATTTCCGAATCTTGAGGCACCGTCCCGCGATTCGCGCCGGCGTCGAGTTCATCGGCAACGCACCGGATTGAAAATCGCCGCCGAAACAACGTCGCGTGACAGACGGCCATCGACAAAAGTGATTGGGAGAGAACCAGATGCGTAGATTCGTGGACATCTCGGTGCCCCTACAGGCAGGGATCGCATCCGATCCGCCGGGACATCTTCCGGAGATCGACTATTACAGCCACGCCGACACGGCGGCTGAAGTCGTCGCGTTCTTCCCGGGCGCGACGGTCGAAGACCTACCGGATCGCGAGGGCTGGGCGATCGAACGGGTCCGGATCACCACCCACAACGGCACCCACCTCGATGCTCCCTATCACTACGCATCGACGATGGACGGTGGCGCGCCGGCGATCACCATTGACCAGGTTCCGCTCGAATGGTGTCTGCAGCCAGCGGTAAAGCTTGACTTCCGGCACTTCGAAGCGGGCTACGTGGTCACCGCCGCTGACGTCGCCGACGAACTCGATCGTATCGGCCACCAGCTGCAGCCCCTCGACATCGTCGTGGTCAACACCGCGGCCGGAACCCGCTACGGCGAGGCGGATTACGTCTCATCCGGCTGCGGCATGGGTCGTGAGGCGACGCTGTGGTTGTTGGAGCGAGGTGTGCGCCTGACCGGCACCGACGCCTGGAGCTGGGACGCGCCGTTTGTCTATACGGCACAACGGTATTCCCGCGAGCGGGATCCCTCGATCATCTGGGAGGGGCACCGCGCGGGACGCGAAATCGGGTACTGCCACCTGGAGAAGCTCCACAATCTGGAGTCGCTCCCGGACAGCGGATTTCAGATCAGCTGTTTCCCGGTGAAGGTGCACGCTGCGTCGGCCGGGTGGACACGGGCCGTCGCGATTCTCGACGATTGAGCGATTCACCGTCCCGATCGCACCGGCATCCTGTTCCCGGAACCCGGTTTACTCCGGGTAGCCCAGACTCCAGCCTCGGTAGGTCCAGTCGCTTGCCACATTCGGGCTGGGCAGAATTTGGATGTTGTGCCCGTCGCCGTATCCCGGTGAGAGACCCTGAACGCCGCCGGATATGTAGGTCCCATCCCCGCGCGCGATGTCGATATGTGGGCCGATGGATCCCACGCTGAAGACAAGTGCCCCACGCGGGGGGTTCATGTCGGTATGGATCTTCCCCTGCTCGAGCAGCGTTTGGTACATGGTTTCAGAAGCGCCGTCCCAACCGTATCGCTCTTGCGGCACCCCGAATGCGTAGGCCACCAGAGCTTCACACCCATACTGACCGAATTGGTCTGTCCCGAGCAGGCTTTCGGCCTTGGCGATCGCGGCATCGGCTCCCGGGATCGTCGGCCGCGGTACTGCTGCTGCACCCGGTGCAATGAGGAGTGTGGCGGCCAGGCAGGTGGCTACCAGAAGCAGAATCTTTCGGATGTTCATCTCGTGTGCTCCGGTTCTCGGGCCTGCACGGTTGGCTTCTGGCTAGCAAGATCAGTAACCGCCGGTGCCATCGGGGCACCGGGTGTCACGGGAACCTGCCCTCGAGCACATCAGGCGTTTCTCCAGTGGTTGTTCAGAAAGCCATCGCCCGCCGTGGAGCTGGGAAGTGACTCATGGTGACCCCATGCCCCCTCCCACGCTGAGTAAACACGTTCAGCAAAGTCGAGGCGTCTCCACGCCCGCGGCATCCACTTGAGGTGCGGAGGCGCACTCAGCGGGCCTGCCGACGACGGCATACCGGGACCGACGGTTGAAGAGCTCGGGCGGTGGCGCCCAACACCGTCGGATCGACGAGCCCGCCGGGGAACCCCAGTCGCGAGTCAGAAGTCGGCGAATGGAAGGGCTCACACTGACGGACGAGTAGACATTGTCGACGCCAGTTTCTAACCTGTCCGAGACACACGTGGCCGGACCAAGTGTTGGTCCCTGCAATAAAAGGATCGTGACAATCCGCGTGACCGGCATGCGCCACTCACTCCGACGAACGGTGTGCGGTGCTGCAACCGCAGTTCTCGTGCTGGTCGCCTCGATCGGCGCCGTCAATGCGGACCCGGCGGACGACGCGCTGGCCAAGCTCAACGAGTTGTCCGCTCAGGCGCTGCAGACTCGCGAGGCCGTCACGGCGGCGCAGCGCGATGTCGACACCAAAGAGGCCGCTCAGAAGGCTGCCGACGAGCGCCACCGCGCCGACCTCGATGTCCTTGCCGCCGTCAACGCCGAGCTTGCGCCTTACCAGGCAGCGGTCGACCGCATTGCGGCGATGGACTACATGAGTGGCCGCAACGGTCAGGCGGCGGCGCTGCTGACCGCGTCTTCGCCGCAGCAGTTGCTCGACAAGCTGTCGCTGCAGCGGGTGGTCGGCGCCACGACCGCTGAGCAAATGAAGACGTACCACGCAAAGCGTGACCGCGCGGGGTCGGCCGCGCAGGCGTCCGAGAAGTCGGCCGCCGACGCCCGCGCTGCGACCGAGCAGGCCGCCGCGGTGCGCGCGGACCTGCAGGCCAAATGGAATGATCTGCTGCGCAAGATCGCGGCCGCGGAGGCGCAGTACGCGGCGTTGACACCGCAACAGCAAGCGGTCGTCGACAACGCCGTCCCGCCAGCAGCACCACCGCCTCCGCCGCCCGCCGCGCCCACCCCGCCAGACCCGGCGATCCTCGCGTTGCCCGGCCAGCCGCCCGTGGACCCTGCTCAAGCTCTGGCGGCCGCCCGCGTCGACGTCCCGGAGGCGTTGCCCGCCGGCGTCGCGAACGAGGCGGGCCTACAGGTCAACACCGTGCTCGCCGCCCGCGCCATCAGCGCAAGATTCCCCCAGATCGCCGACATCGACGGCGTTCGGCCCGACTCCAAGCCGTGGCATCCGAGCGGCTTGGCGATCGACATCATGATCCCCAATCCCGAGAGCGCCGAGGGCATCGCGCTCGGCGACGCGATCCGCGACTTCATGCTGAGCAACTCGAGCCGATTCGGGTTACAGGACGTCATCTGGCGCGGCACGTATTACACGCCGAGCGGTCCGGCGGGCTCAGGGTACGGCCATTACGACCACGTGCACGTCACCACGACACCACGCCGCTGACCGCAGAGGCGGTCACGGGTGCAGGTTCCATTGGCCGCAGTCCTGGGCCAGCACGTCGTTGACATCGACGCGGATGCCGCCGACCACCGGTCCGGGGTTCGAGGCCGTGTCGATGATGCGTTGGTAGAGAACCGCGGCGGGGTAAAGCTGTCCGTTGGACCAGGATCGGGTCTGCCAGGCCCAGACGTGACCGGCGGAACCCGATCTTCCGATGACTCCGTCGGCGGCGGCCCACTGGCACGGTCGGATACCGGCGTAGATGCCGGTGCGCTGCACGCCGATGACCGAGTTGATACCGCGGAACCACGGCAGCGCCAGGTCGTTCCAGGTCTGGCGGTCGATGTCGTCGTCGACGCTGAAGAAGATCGGCGCGGTGCGTCCGCCACCGGCGGCGGTGTGCAGGTGCCAACCGGTTTTCGCGTCGGCGACGCCACCGGCGTACCCGCGGGTGAAGTCCGATGGCGCGGTCCCGCCCGGTTTGCCGTACTGGTAGTTGCTGACGATCACCAAACCGGCCGCGGCCAGCGTCTTGGCGTAAGGCAGGGTGATCGGCTTGGCGCCGAACGAGGAGCCGGGCCGTGACGTCGAGACGTAGTTGATGACGCCGGAGTGGCCGGCGGCCCGGATGTCCTGCGCCGGGATCTGACGCATCGCATAGTCGATCAGCGTGGGGCGGGCGGCCTCGGCCCTCGGCGCGTGCGTACCCGCCGATGCCGCACCGAGTCCGGCCAGTGCCGACACCGCGGCGGCGTAGCGCAGTGCGTCACGCCGGGATAACTGCACCGCGCGAAGTTACCAAAGTGACTGGCGTGAATAGTCGTACCACGCCGGGCGATGTCGATTCGTGTTCGATTCGTTGCGCAACCCGAGCGGGGTTCGGTTCGACACACCGGCCTGCCCCTATCCGGCCGGCGTCACATCTAATCCTGAGCCCTTGATCGACGCCTTGGCTCGATTCTCGGCCCGGACCGCCCTCTTCCCTCGCACGAACCCGGCCGCCGAGATCGACGCCGCAAGCAGCGCGCTCTCGCCCTTGACGAACGGGTGGAAGCCGACGCCGGCACCCCCGCGACCCTTCACCGGAATGTCGGCGACTTCGGTGACCTTCCAGCTCTTTTCAGCCAGCGACAGGATGGCCTCGCCGTTGGCGCACGAGACGGGCAGCGCGGCGATCACCTCGTCGTCGTCACCCGCCAACTTCACCCCGGCCACACCGTTGCCGGCAACGCCCTGAGGGTTGACCGCCGCCGGGTCGATGCGCAGGACTTTTCCTCGTCGGGTCACCAACGCCAGGTGGTAACCGTCCGGCAGCACACCCGAGCGCACCAGCCCGGTGATATCCGGGGCGACGGGAATGTCGCGAACCTTGTACGGCAGACCCCCACCGGCGGTGAACTTCACCCGGCCGTCGGTCCACACCGCCCAACCCAGACCTGAGGTGAGCAACTCGCCGTGGCTGTCGGAGAACACGCCTCGGTCGTCGAGCCGCCAGGCGGTGTTGACCTTGCGCTCACGGGGCCCGTCGTCGCCGTTGGAAGTGACTGGCGCGGCCTCGAAGTCGAGCACGGTGCGACGATCGAACTCCGGACCCTTGAACAGCTTCGCCGTCTCCACCAGTTCTTTGTCGATCACCTTCCGGCGCGCATCCGGATTCGACACCAGCTCAGTGAGTTCGGCGAACTCCGCATCCAGCTTCTGGGCCTCAGCCTGCAGCTCGATGACGTCGAGCTTGGTCAGGCGGCGCAACTGCAGCGCCAGTACATAGTCGGCCTGAACGGCATCGATCTTGAACCGGTCCTGCAGCCCTTGCCGAGCCTCGTCGACGGTTTCGGAGCCGCGGATCACCGCCACGGCGGCGTCGATGTCGAGGTGGATGGTCATCAGGCCCGCCACCAGATGACGTCGCGCCGTGACCTTCTCCAGCCGGTACTCACTGCGGTGCAAAACCACCGAATCACGCAGCGAGAGAAACGCTTTGATCAACTCGCGCACCGACCACCATCGCGGGACGCGGTTCTCGTCGAGGGCGACGAGGCTGGCGGCGAACGTCCCTTCCAAAGGTGTCAGGGCCAGCAGCTGATCGCGGATCTGCTCGGCGCTGTGGCCGCGTTTGGCGGTGACGACGATGCGCAGCCCGTTGCGGCGGTCGGTCAGATCGGACATGTCCGCCACACCAGCGAGCTCTCCCGACTCGACCAGGGCCCGAATCCGTTCCTGCACAGTGTTGCTCGCCACGCCAGGCGGCAGTTCGGTGATGAGGACGTTCTTCCCGTCGACCGAGAGCGTGCCGCGCACGGTGAACTGGCCTCGCCCGGTGGTGATGTACTCGCGCAGGCCGGCGGTGCCGACCACGGATGCTCCGCAGCCCCAGTCGGGACCCGGGATCAACTTGACCAGCCGATCGTCGGTCATATTCGGCGTTTTCAGCAGCGCCCGGCAGGCGGCCATGATCTCGCGCGGGTTGTGGGCGGGCACCTTGGTGGCCCACCCCTCGGCGATGCCGACGGCGCCGTTGCACAACAACACCGGCCACTGGGCCGGCAGCACTGTCGGCTCGATCCACTCGCCGTCGAACGTCGACACCATGGGCACTGCATGGCTGTCGAGTTCGGCGGTCAGCGCGGCACCTGGTGCCGACAACCGCATCTCGGTGTAGCGGTCGGCGGCCGGGATGTCGCCCTGGATACGGGGGAAAGCACCCTGTCCGTCAATGACTTTCACGCGCTGGAACTCGGCGGCCATCAGCGCCGCAGCGCCGTACATCGAGGTGCCGCCATGCGGATGCAGGTTGCCGGTGACCGCGGAACAGATCTTCGACGACTTCTGCGGCTTGTTGCCGGGCTGCAGTTTCGACTCGTGCATTTGGTAGAGCAGACGACGCTGACCCGGCTTGAGACCGTCGTAGGCCGACGGGATCGCACGGTCGCTGACGCTGTAGAGCGCGAACGTCAGCTGATAGAGGTTCCAGTAGTCGTCGGCGCTCTGGTCGACGACCAGGTCCGGGTTCTGCTCGGGTATGTCCAGGGTGGCGGTCACGGTATCTGCCTAAGTCTTAGTCGAGGTCGAGGGAATTGGTGTCGACGCGGGCGGCGATCTCGGCCATCCACATGCGTCGGCCCTCGGGCGGCCCACCGAACAAGGTGTGGTGCAATTTCTTCTCACCGTCGTCGGGGTGGACGCGAATAACGGTGCGCCGCTGGGGATCCAGGACGGTGTTCCAGAAGTCGTCGGCGTCCATCTCGCCGAGCCCCTTGTTGCGCTGCACCTCGACGCGGCCCTTCGAAGTGGACTTCAGCTTGGCCACGGCCGCATCGCGCTCGGATTCGTCCTGGCAGTAAATGCGCTCGCTGGCGGTTTTGACCACGAACAACGGCGGCAGCGTCACGTACACCATCCCTGCCTCGACGAGCGGGCGGTAGAAGTCGAGGAACATCGAGATCAGACTGGAGTTGATGTTGCCGCCGTCGGGGTCGGCGTCGGAGGCGAACAGGATCCGGTCGTAGCGGCACAGTTCCGGGTCGCAGTTGTCCCGCACACCGCAGCCCAGGATGCGCTCGATGGAGTCGAACTCGTCTTTGGACCGTGCCTTGCTCAGCGCGAACCCATACACGTTGGGCGGCTTGCCTTTCAGCGGGAAGGCGGCCTGGAAGGTGGCGTCGCGCGCGGCCTTGATGGTGCCCAGCGCCGAATCGCCCTCGCACAGGAACAACTCGGCGCCCGACCCGCGGCCGGTCTCGCGGCTGGGAAGCAGCTTCGGTGGCAGCGACAGGTTGGTGCCCAGCCCCTTGGCCTTCGAAGCCGCGCGCGAACGTGCCTTCGCACCCTCCGCGCTGCGCCGTGCCCGCGCGTACTCCAGCGCCAGCTTGGTCCACAGGGTCACCGCATCGCCGTTGGCGGGGTTGGCCGCCCACACCGTGACGCTGCGCGCGACGTCCGGGGCCATCGCCACATTCAACGACCGCGACGACACCGCGGTCTTGGCCTGCGAGTCCCAAGCGACGTCCGGTGCACGGGTGTCCACGGCAAGAGCGGTGACGGCCGCGAAATCCTGTGGCTCCGGGCCTTCTTCGCCCTTGGCCAGGCCCAGATCACGCATCCGCGACGCACGATCGGCAAGCGCTTCGGACAGGCCTTTCATCGCGGCCGTCAGATGCGACCCGCCGCCGGGCGTTCGCACGGTGTTGCAGAACGCGGCCACCGTCGCCGGTTCGGCCGGACCCGCGGTCAGCGACCAGCGGAACGGGGTCGGTCCGCGGCCGGTGGTGTACTCGCCGCGACCCTCGACGGCTGCGCGAACGTCCGGCGCGGGAGTGCCCGCGGCTGTGCACATGAGATCGAGCAGCGTGTCGGTGCCCCAAGGGCCGCTGAACGGCTCGAGAAACGCCTGCGGCACCTCATCGCCGGGCCAGCCTTCGTCGATCACGACCAGGTGCACACCGGGAGACATCCGGGCCGCGGCATGCGCCCGCAGCAGCACTTCGCCGATGTCGACGCTGGTGTCGGGGACCACCGCCGGGTCGAACAGGATGCGAACCGTGGTGCCCTGCATGGCGGGCTTCCGATTTGCGGTGCCGCGCAGTTTCTGGGTGTCGGCCCGGGTGAACGGGGCGTCGGGGTCGAACTCCTTGCCCTCGAACGTCCCCGGGTAACCGCGCCCGAAGCTTTGCACGTAGGTCTTGGCGCCCCGATGCACCGTCACGTCGGTGCGTGCGGAGATGAATACCGCTGCGGCCGCGCCGATCCCGTTCAGACCGGCCCCTGTGCTCGCTGCATCGGTATGGACAGAGAACTTCCCGCCGGCCCGCGCGGTGCCGAGCGTCTTGACGATGCCGTTCTTTCCTGTCGTCGGATCGGTGTCGACGGGCAGGCCACGCCCGTCGTCGGCGACGCTGACCGATCCGTCCGCGTGGAGGGTGATCGTCACGGTGGATCCACCGTTGCCGGGGTCGGCGACCTCCTCGATGGCGTTGTCGATCAACTCACGCAACGCGGTGTTGAGCACGTCGAGCCCCAGGTTCACCGCCGGCCGCAGGCGTGTGTGCTGGACATCATCGAGTTCGGTGATGTCGGCGGCGGTGTAACTCACTGCAGATCCTTTGTGTCGATGCTGAGAAGGGGGCCGCAGGAATCGTAGACGGGGCGACGGACATCTCCGCGGAACCTGAGAGCCTGCGGTGATCACGGTGTCGACACAGCGTGATGAACTCCCGAGACCGCGCGCCTGCCGCTGCGTGTCGGACCTCTACGGAACACTTCGGCGTATGGGGAGACGAAACCGCGAAAAGCGGGCAGCCAAACACAGGAACCGGCGCCGGTCGGCGCCCAAGCAAGAGCGCGTCGAGGCTTTCGATCCGGCGGCGGACCGCGCGGTGCTCCTCGAACACCTCGTTGTGGCATTGAGCACGGCCGCATCCGGCCCTGCCGACCACCTGCCGTATCGCGCCACCGAACTGCTGCGCGAGTTTCGGGACTTCGCGCACGAACTCGACGTTGCAGCTGACCTCGCCATGAACGAGGCCATCAGCGCGGCGTGGACGCACGGTTGGCAACCGTCCGATCTGCACGAAATCGCCTGCCGCAGAATGAAGCCGGCCGAGATCCGTTACCTCGACGAGGCGATCGTCGGTGAGTGTAGGCGGTATGCGGCCGCGACTTTGCACCCAGACTGGCGCGCCGATATCGCCAGGCTGTCGGCCTCAGTCGGCTCACGCGCACAGCCGCCTCAGATGTGGCGGTGGGCCGCGTCGAACGCCGTCGACCAGCGCGACGGTCTTGTCGTGGTTCTCAAACTCCTGAACCTCCTCGGCAGACTCCCGGCGCTCGAAGTGATCCTGCCGCTGCCCGGCACATACCGGCACACGGCGACGACGGTGACCGATGCTGACGAAAAGGTCCTCGGCAGGGTCCGCGCTCTACTCGCAAAAGCCGAAGTCACCGAATTCCCGGACGAGGCAGAGGCCCTTTCCGCCAAGGCCCAAGACCTGATGAGCAGGTATTCGTTGAACGAAGCGGTGGCCCGCCACAACCGGGGGCGTGAGCCGGCTGCGGCCGCACGGCGTATCTGGATCGAGAACCCCTACGCCGCGGCCAAGGCGACGTTGGTGCAAGTGGTGAGTCGGTCCAACCGTTGCCGTGCAGTGTGGGCGGAGGGCATCGGGTTCGTCACCGTCATCGGCTGCGAAACCGATCTCAAGTTAGTGGAGTTGCTCACCACGTCGCTGCTTGTGCAAGCCAACCGAGCCATGCTGCGCGCGGGGCGCGCCGGAACTGCACAAGCACGTTCCAGGACATTCCGCCAGTCTTTTCTTGTCGCGTACGCACAGCGCATCGGCGAGCGACTCGACAACGCCAGCGCATCGGTAACCGCGGAAGTGGAACGTGACGTCCGTCTGCTTCCCGTGCTGGCAGCCAACAGCAGAGCGGCCGAAGACCTCGCTCATCGACTGTTTCCGTCGACGGTGCCTCGTGCGGTGTCAGCGTCCAACGGCGCCGGGTGGGGCGCCGGACGTGCAGCGGCAAACATGGCAGTTCTCGACACCCGCGATTCGATAGCGGGGTAGCGAGCGCGGAATCGCGATTCACATACGCGGGGGTTGTGCGATAACGTCGAAATCAGTGGCCTGTATTTACAGATGGGATCCGGCTACATGACTGTCACTGGCGAGCGGCAAGAGATTCGGCTCGACGACGTCGAATTCAACCGGCGCGATCACCCGGATCGGCCCTTGCGCCCTATCCCGCCGGGCTGCGACCATTTCGCCGCCCAGTGGCGGCAGATGCGCGAGTTCATGTTCGGCCAGTGGATCGACATCGACAAAGAGGTCGAACCCAACGAGCTCACGCGGCTACGCGACGATTATTTCTGGCAAGGCGACGAGCACATCATCGGCGTGGTCGACGCGTTCGAGCGCCTCGGCTACGAGAAGGGCCGCGCACTGTACGAACAGGCGCTGACTCGGGGCATCGACTCACTGGAGGATCCGCCCCGGGAGTTCGTCGAGTTCTTCGAGCACATCGATCAGCTGCCGAGCCAGTTCGACCTGGAGGCCGCCGAACGCGGCCGCATGCTGGCGATGTCGGCGACGAAGACGGCGACCATGATCATCCAGGGGTGGGCGTTCTACGAGACGGCGATGACCGGCGACATCTCCGCATCCACCGGCGCCACCGGACGTTTCGCCGACGACGGCCCGCGGCGCTTCATCGAGACCGCCCGGGTCTTCGCGGAGTTCACGCTGCCCGACATCTTCGACCGGCACTCGGAAGCCTTCCAGGATGTGATCCGGGTGCGGTTGATGCACGGGCTCGCCAGTCGTGGCTTGCGCCGGAAATGGGGTGACGACGTCTACCTGAAGTTCGGCGAGCCCATTCCGGTGACATCACTGCTCGGGTTCGGCAGTGGGATGTTGCTCGGACGGCTCGTCGACCACGCGTTCGGACGCAAGCTGACCAGCCAGGAACTCGAGGACCTCGCCGAGTACTCGTCGTACTCAGGACGGCTGTGGGGCGCACCGGAACGGCTCTACTCGCCGACCGGTCTGGACCTGATCAAGTCGTTGAACTACGTCCTGGCCCGGGGTGGGAACCCGTCGCCGTGGCGCGCCGAACTCGTCGACGCGATCGCGGGTCCCGCACACCTGACGACGCTGACCGAAACCCTCCCGGGCGTCGTCAAGAAGTTGGTGGCTCGCCACGCCAACCAGCTCACCGCGACCCTCGCGCTCGTCCCCGCGGGCGCGGTATTCGGTTATCAGCAAATCGAGGCGATGGTCGCCGGCAGCTTCTTCGAGCCGCTGGGTTACAACTACGAACGCCGAATCCGGATCTTCACCGAAATCGCCAAACTCAACGTCCGCATCGCGATGGTGGCGGACAAGCTGCCGTGGTCCAACCCGATCCGCGAACAGAGAAAGAAGACCGGCGCCGCCGCGCGCGAGCGGATCGCGATGCTGAACAAGATCGCCCGCGGACGGCAGATCCCGCTGACCTTCACCAGCCACGACCTATCGACGAAGGGCGAGGGGTTTACCGGCTGACCGCGCCCATCCGCTTGACCGCTTCGGTGAGGATCGCTTGTGAGGCGGCGAAGTTCAACCGCACGTGACCGGCGCCGCCGGAGCCGAAAACATGCCCGGAACTGAGCGCCACCCGTGCCTGGTCGAGAAATGCCCGCGCCGGCCCCGCCAGTTCGGAGACGACGCCGGGGCCGTCGACGCTACCGGGCTCCTCAAGGTTGAGTCGGCGGCAATCGAGCCAGGCCAGGTACGTGCCTTGCGGCCGGATGTAGTCGACGAGGGGCAGGTGTTCGGCGATCAGTTCGCCCAGCAGGTCGCGGTTGGCCGACAGCCCGGCCAGCAACGCATCGAGCCACGCCTCTGCCTCGTCGAACGCCACCGTGTGCGCCATCACGCCGAGGTGGCTGGGGCCGTGGCTGACTTCCTCGGGCATCCGGTCGAGGTCTGCCGCCGCGTCCGGGCCGGCAACCACCACCGCCGCCTTGAGGCCGGCGAGGTTCCACGCCTTGGAGGCCGACGTGACAGCGAACGCGTCCTCGGCGCCCGCGACGCTCAGATACGGCGTGAAGTCCGCTCCGGCCAACACCAATGGCGCATGAATCTCATCGGATACAACGCGCACGCCATGATCGCGGGAGAGCGCCGCGATGCGCGCGAGCTCATCGGCCGAGTGCACGGCACCGGTCGGATTGTGGGGACTGCACAACAGGTAGACCACCCGATCACTCATCGTGGCGGCCGTACCGAACGCCGTATCCAACGCCTCCATGTCGATGCGGCCGTCCATGCCGAGGCGCGCCTCCACGATGCGGCGGCCGGCGTGCGTGACGAAGGCGTAGAACGGCGGATAGACGGGCGCATTGACGACCACGACGTCGCCGGGTTCGGTGATCAGCTTGAGGACCTCGACGATGCCCAGCATCACGTCGGGAACGAGCGCAGTGCGCTGCACTGCGAGCCCGTCCCAACCCCAACGACGCGCCGCAAACCCGGACAACGCCTCGGCATAGGCGCGCGCTCCGCTCGGATACCCGGTGTCCCCCAAAGCGATTGCCGTATTCAGCGCGTCGGCGATGGGTTCGGCCAAGGGCACGTCCATCTCCGCGACCCATAGTGGCAACACATCTGCAGGATGCGTCCGCCACTTCATGCTGGTCCGCAGGCGCAGTTGCTCGACGGTCAACTGCTCCAGCGGATTCACCACCCCATCTTGTCGCAATGCCGCCGACCGCGGCACACGCCGGGCGATTGGCGCTAACACCGTTGACAATATACAACCGATCGGTTGTATATTCTGTTGGTGACCGATCAGGACGAGGACAGAGCGGACGCGTTCTTCCACGCCCTGGCCGACCGGACTCGGCGAGACATTCTTCGCCGGGTCTTGGCCGGGGAGCATTCGGTCACTGCGCTCGCGGCGCAGTACGACATGAGCTTCGCCGCGGTGCAAAAGCACGTCGCCGTGCTGGAGAAGGCAGGCCTGATCTCCAAGCGTCGCCAGGGGCGAGAGCAACTGGCGAGTGGTGATGTGGAGGCGGTGCGGTCAGTCGCCTCGATGCTCACTGAGCTCGAGGATGTCTGGCGCGGTCGCATCGCTCGCATTGACGACCTACTCAGCGAGGAATAGCCATGCCTGTCACCAACATCAGCAAGAACATCGACGACCGCACCCTGACGATCATCGCGGAGTTCGCGGCGCCCGTCGAGCGGGTCTGGCAGATCTATGCCGATCCGCGGCAGCTCGAGAAGATTTGGGGCCCACCGGGTTACCCCGCGACCGTGGTCGAGCATGCGCTCACGCCAGGCGGCACGGTCACCTACTACATGACTGGACCCGAAGGCGAGAAGTACGGCGGGTACTGGAAGGTCACGGCCGTCGACGAGCCGCGCAGCTTCAGTTTCGAAGACGGGTTCGCCGACGCGGATCTCAAGCCGGCAAGCAATATGCCGGTCGCGCACAGTGTCTACACCTTCGAGGCGATCGGCGACGGCGCGACCAGAGCCACCTACGTCAGCACGTACGAGTCGGCCGAAGGCCTGCAGAAGGTGCTCGAGATGGGCGTCGAAGAGGGCACGGCGCAGGCGATCAATCAGATCGACGAACTGCTCGCGAGCTGACACCCGATACGATCACGATGCCGGAACCTCTTGTGTCGCAGGGGTTCCGGCATCGTGTCATTCGCGGTGATCCCCTCGGTCAACCGCGGTCGGCGATCTCCCGGTCGGCGTGGACAGGAACCAGAAGCGGCGCGACGAGCGGGAAGATGGCCGACGCCGCGAAGGCCACCGGATAGCCGACGGCCGCGATCAGCGCGCCGAACACGGGCGGCGTAGCGCCCATCGTCACCATCTGACCGGTGTACTGGACGCCGAGCGCGCGCCCACTCCAGAACGGTCCGGCGAATTCGGCGATCGCGGTGTAGGCCAATCCGTTGTCGGTCACGGTGATCATCGACGCGATCACGATCACGGCGACGCTCACCGGAGAGCCCAGCTCGTCGGTCACCGCCAACACCAACATGGCGAGCGCGGCGGCGACACTGATGATCTGGATCGGACGCAGCCGCGCACCGAGGCGGTCCGACCAGTGCCCGGCCGCGACCCGGCCGACCGCACCGAGCAGTTGCGCGACGGTCACCACCACGCCCGCCGACGTAGCCGACCACCCGCGGTCAGCCATCAACCAGACCAGGGTGAATGTCCACACCACGCTCTGCGGCACCACCAACAGCATCGAGACGGCGTGGATTCGCAACAGAACCGTCGAGCCTCGATAGGGGTTGGCCAGATGCTCGGTCGGCGCCTCCGAGCGCGGTGGCCTCGGCGGATCCACCACGCCGATCGCGCTGATCAACGCCGACGCCGCGCACAGGACGGCGGGAAATAACAGCGCCGCGGCGACACCGTGGTGCTGGGCGAGTTGAGGGATGACCAGCGCCCCCAGCCCTACGCCCAACGGGGATGCCGTATGCCGAATCCCCATCGCCAAGCCACGCCGGTTCGGCGGAAACCACCCCACCACGAGTCTGCCGCTGGCGGCACTGTTGCTCGCCGCGGCCATCCCGCCCAGGAGGAGAAACGCCCCCGTCGCCACCAGAGAATCGACTGCCGCCGCTGCGAACGCCGCCGCGGCGGTGAGCGCCAAACCTGCTGTGAGCACGATCCGTTCGCCCACCCGGTCCACCACGTGGCCCCACGCGTACATCGTCGTCGCCACTCCGAAACTGGGCATCGCGGACAGCAGCCCGGCCTGTGCAAGGTGAAGCTCGTCGTCGAGGTGCAGCTCCGGGATCAGGAACGCGGCGCCATTGATGAACACGTTGGCGCACAACGTAGCCGTGAGAGCCATGACAAGCATCGACCAGCGCCGCAACGTGCTGATCGAATCGACGGATAGGACCGTTTGGCTATTCAGGGTTCAATCATGGGCGAATCGGCGCTTCAACTTCTCGAAAACCGGTCACGAATGAGAAATCCGCTAACACCGTCGCTTCGATCGCCGATGACACGGTCATGAGCTCGCTTCGTGCTGCCGGCGCAGTGGCCGTCGTGCTGGCTGCATCCTGGCTGGGGCTCGCGAGGGCCGATGCTGAGCCATTCGCCCAACTCGATCGCGTTCCCGTGGTGGCCTCGCCGACATGCGGCGGCAGCGTCAGCGCCGAGGCTCAGTTGACCCCGGTTCAGGTCGGCGATCGCGTCGAGAATGGGGTCCGCGTCGCGATCAGCTACGACGCCGGCACCTATGACGGCTCCTGTTCTCTCACCGTCACGGCGGACTGGGTGAACCTCGACACCGGCGCCTCGGGAAGCAGCGACATCACAGCCGTTTCGACCATCGACGGGCACTACGGCTTCATCGGATATGCGAACACCACGTTCGCGACGGGTAGCGGCACGATCATCGTCACGCTCAGCTCGCACCCGGATGCCGAGATGCGAATCACCACCTAACCCAACTCTTCGCGGCTCCCTGTACCGGGAATGCGGCGCGCCCTTCGGGACTTGACGTCAAACGTACTGAGTTCGTAACTCCCCGGAGAGGTAGAAGACATGAGCACCACACCCTTGGCCGGACGGCGAGCGCTTGTCACCGGCGGTTCACGCGGGATCGGCGCGGAAATCGTGCGTCGTTTGGCATTTCACGGCGCCGAGGTCGCTTTCACGTACTCGGCATCGGCGACGGATGCCGAGAAGCTCGTGGCCCAAGTCGCCGAGCGCGGCGGGCGGGCCGTGGCCATCCACGCCGACGCCGCCGATCCCGGACAAGTTGCCGCCGCGGTCGACCAGACCGTGGCCGATCTCGGCGGTTTGGACGTGCTGGTGAACAACGCCGGCGTCGCCCACCTGGCGTCGATCGACGACTTCCCGGCCGAGCAATTCGACCGTCTGGTCGCGACCAACATCGGCGGAATGTTCTGGGCGGTCCGCACGGCGGTGAAGTACCTGGGTGAGGACGCGCGGATCATCAACATCGGCAGTATCAACGCCGACCGCGTTCCGGGACCGGGGCTTTCGGTCTACGCCATGACCAAGGGCGCGGTCTCGTCCTTCACCCGAGGATTGGCCCGTGAGCTCGGCCCGCGCGGCATCACCGTCAACAACGTCCAACCGGGGCCGATCGACACCGATGCGAATCCGGACAACAGCGGTGACTTTCCCGAGAGCTTGAAGAAGGTGACGGCACAAGGCCGCTACGGACACGTCGGCGATGTCGCTGCCATCGTGAGCTTTCTGGCGGGCCCCGAGTCCGGGTTCGTGACCGGCGCGAACTGGAACGTCGACGGGGGCTTCACCGTCTAGGCAGGGACGACCGCACGGTCGGCGCGGGCGAGGCCCACAGATTCTTTGACAGCTGTCAGAAAATTGGTACTGTTGCCGGTGACGGAGTTCACGACGACGGTAGGCAACATGGCTTCATCACCCACGACAGCGATCATCGGCGCAGGCATCAGCGGTTTGACCACGGGAAAAAACCTCGCAGACGCCGGTATCGAGTACGACTGCTTCGAGTCATCCGACCGGATCGGCGGGAACTGGGCGTTCCGCAATCCGAACGGCCACTCCAGCGCGTACCGATCGCTGCACATCGACACCTCGCGTGAATGCCTGTCGTTCCGCGACTTCCCGATGCGCGACGACCTCCCCGACTTCCCGCATCACTCCCAGATCAAGGAGTACCTGGACGACTACGCCGAAACCTTCGGCCTGTTGGACCGCATCCAGTTCCAGAACGAGGTCAAGCACGCGCGGCGTTTGCCCCGCGGCGGTTGGGAGCTCGACACCGCAGACGGGCACACGCGACGGTATGACGCGCTGGTGGTCGCCAACGGGCATCACTGGGATCCGCGCACACCCGACTTTCCCGGCGAGTTCACCGGCGAGAGCATCCACGCCCACCACTACATCGACCCCACCGAACCGCTCGATCTGCGCGGCAAGCGCATCGTCGTCGTCGGTATCGGCAACTCGGCAGCCGACCTGGTCTCCGAGCTCTCCCAAAAGTCGTGGCGCAACACGGTTTATCTCTCCACCCGCTCGGGTGCGTGGATCGTGCCCAAGTACATCTTCGGGAAGACCGCCGACAAGGTCGCGCGCTCGCTGCCGGTGATCCCGCTGTCGTGGCAGCGGCGAGCGATGCAGCCGTTCGCGCGGTTCATGTTCGGCGATCCCGAGAACTACGGCCTGCCCAAACCCAACCACCGGTTCCTCGAGGCGCACCCGACCCAATCCGCCGAACTGCTCATGCGGTTGGGATCCGGCGATGCGACCGCGAAACCGAATATCGAACGCCTGGACGGGAATTCGGTGGTGTTCGTCGACGGTTCGACCGTGGAAGCCGACGTGATCATCTACGCGACGGGATACAACATCACGTTCCCGTTCTTCGACCGCAGTTTCATCGAGGCTCCCGACAACCGGCTCCCGCTGTACAAGCGGATCCTCAAACCGGGGATCGACGACCTGCTCTTCCTCGGCTTCGCGCAGGCGGTGCCCACGCTGTTCCCCTTCGTGGAATGCCAGGCCCGGTTGGCCGCCGCTTATCTCGCAGGCACGTACCGGCCGCCGTCAGAATCCGAGATGTGGCGCGTCATCGCCGCCGACGAACGCAAGTACGTCGGCCACTTCGCCGACAAACCGCGACACACCCAGCAGGTGGACTACTGGGATTACGAACGCGACATGCGCAAGCGTGAGCTGCCGGCAGGTAGGCGCCGCGTCGAGAAGTTCGGTCCGGTCCAGCTGGCCGGCCGGGCACGCGAGGCAGCCGGTGCCGCCTGAGTCGACGCAGACGTCCCGACGAAACGCGCGCCGGCCGCAACCGCGCGGGGACGAAAGCCGACTTCGGCTACTCGAGGCCTTCGAGGAGCAACTGCAGACCCAGTCGCTCGCCGAGATCAGCGTCGCCGAGGTGGCGCGGGCAGCGGGACTGAAGCGGCCTGCGTTCTACTTCTACTTCGCCGGTAAGCACGAAGTCGTCACCGAACTGCTCACGGACATCTTCCAGGACGACGTCTTCACCATCGGCGGTTTCCTGGCCGGCGGCGGCGACCCGCGCGCGTCGGTGGCCGACGCGATGACACGGACGTTTGAGTCCTGGCACGCCCACCGAACCCTGTTCCGGGCGATGCTCGACGCCCGCGACTCCGACCCCGAAGCACGGGCGATCTGGGACCAGTGGCTACAGCGGTACGAGGAGTTCGTCTGCGAGTTCATCACCAGCCAGCCCACCATCGACGTCGGAGATCCCGGACCGCTTGCGCACGCGCTGATCTCGATGAACGAGCGGGTCCTCGACCGCCACGTGCGCTCTGATGACGGGCCGGAGGCCGCAGGCCCGCTTCTGGCGGCGGTTATTCACGTCTGGCACACGGCGCTGTTCGGAGGGACGCCACAATGACAAGCACGCGGATTCAGATTCCAGTCGGCGGCGACATCATCGCGGCGCGGCGCTTCGCCGCGACGACGGACGCGCTGACCGGTCCGGTGGGGCGGCCCTGCGTCGTCATGGCGCACGGTCTCGGCGCCACCCAGGATTGCGGGCTGTTCGCGTTCGCCGAAGCGCTGGCCGGTGCCGGCGCCGAAGTCGTCACGTTCGACTACCGGCATTTCGCCGAATCCTCGGGACAGCCAAGGCAATTGATCTCGCTGTCTGGACAGGTTGCCGACTATCACGCGGTAATCGACCACGCCCGGCGGCTCGAGAATGTGGACGCGGCGCGGATCGTGGCCTGGGGTGTCTCGCTGTCGGGTGGGCACGTCATCAAGGTTGCGGCCGACGACCCGCACCTCGCGGGAGTCATCTCACTCACGCCGGCCACCGACGGGCTACCCGTGGTGACCCACATGCTGCGCACACTCGGGCCGCGCTACGTCCTGCGCGTAATGGCCCAGGGCATAAGGGATGTGGCGGCGAAGGTGCTTGGTCGCTCACCGGTGCTCATCCCGGTGGTGGGTGCTCCGGGGGAGGTGGCCGGTCTGAGCGCCGACGGGGCCCTCGAAGGCATGCGTCGCATCGCGGGACCCACCTGGCGCAACGAGTTCGCCGCCCGATTGGTGTTGGTCATGGGTGCTCATCGACCCATCGCGAGCGCCGATCGCGTCACCTGCCCGGCCCTCGTGCAGATCGGTGATCAGGACCGTACCGCCCCGCCCGCAGCGGCCACCGCGGCCGCGACTCGGATGCGCGCGACGGTTCATCACTACCCCTGCGACCATTTCGACGTATATCCGGGTGAGGGTTGGCATGAGCGGGTCGTCAACGATCAGATCGCCTTCCTCCGGCGCATCCTCGCACCAGCCGGGTCCACCGCGTCGCGCAGCGCGGGTGCCGATGGAGTGGAACTCGATAACCCCGGGTGATAGTTCCTCAACCTGCCAGATCAGCGAGACCCGGCGCGGAAGCGGTGCGGTTTTCGATACAACGGGCCGGGGTAGACGACCTCGGTCCTGACGACTGGGGTGGACGCTGAGAAGGGGATGCTCGTGAGCGAACACAGCCCCGGCGCAGCACCCGAGCGGGATCGTGGAGCCCTGATCGGCAGCGGCGCGTTCTGGATGGCGAAGTGGTCGTTGGTCATCGTGGCGATCGCTGCGGGCGCGGTGGTGCTCGGTTGGCTCGTGGCCCAGCTGTGGGTGATCTTCCTGCCGGTCCTGCTCGCCGTCATCCTGTGCACGGTGCTGTGGCCGCCGGCGCGCGTGCTGATGGACCGCGCCGGTCTGCCGCCTGCCGTCGCGGCGTTGACGACGCTGCTGCTGTTCCTGGCCATCGCGTCGGGTCTCATCGCGCTGATCATCCCGCCGCTGCTGAGCCAGATGCCTGCGCTGATCGACCAGGCGACCGAGGGCATCACTCGGCTGCAGGACTGGACCGCCGGACCCCCGCTCAACCTCCGGCAAGAGCAGTTGGACCGCTTCGCCGACTCACTGGTCACCGCGATGCGGGAAAGGTCCTCGGCGATCGCGACCGGCGTCGTCAGCGGGGTCAGCACGGTCGGCAGCGTCCTGGTGACACTGGTGCTGACCGTCGTGCTGTCGTTCTTCGTCCTCAAGGACGGACGCAAGTTCCTGCCCTGGCTTGTCGGACTGACCGGGCGGCGCGCAGGCCGGCATCTGGAAACGGTGCTCAGCCGGATGTGGGACAACCTCGGCGGCTTCATCCGTGCGCAGACCGGAGTGGCTCTGATCGACGCGGTCTTCATCGGCGCCGGCCTGGTGGTACTCGGTGTCCCGCTTGCCCCAGCACTGGCCGTGCTGACCTTCATCGGTGCGTTCGTCCCATTCATCGGAGCCTTCGTCGCCGGTGCGCTCGCGGTGCTGATCGCATTGGTGGCCAACGGGTTCGTCAATGCGCTGCTGGTGCTCGCCGTCATCATCGCCGTACAACAGATCGAGGGGAATGTGCTGCAGCCGTTGCTGCAGAGCCGGGTGATGAAGCTGCACGCGGCGGTGGTACTGCTCGCGGTGACCGCGGGCGGCGCGCTGTACGGGATCGTCGGCGCCTTCCTTGCCGTGCCGACGGTCGCGATGCTCACGGTGCTCGTTCGCTACATCAACGAGCAAATTGATGAGCGGGCCGAGGGCGAGGCGAACGGCGCCGAGTCGGGCGCCTGACACCGCAGGTCGGCAGCCGATCAGCCCGCGTCACCAATCGGAAAGAATTCTTACGATTAGCGACCGCTCAATCTGTCAATACCCCACCGCATCGAAGATGCATCGTCTCCGGCGAGACGGGCAGTCGGAAACGATGAGGTGAGTCATAGACGGACTGGTGGAGCCCGCCCGCGCAGCGCTGCGCTCCGAACCCCACAGGACCTCTACGGCCTGCACTGCAGAACGTAGGACCTGACATGCCCGCGGCAACGGCAGTTCACTTCTTTCTCGCGCTGGCGGTCATCCTCGCGGCGTGCCGCCTCGCCGGCCTGTTGACGCAACGCGTGAGCCAGCCACCGGTCGTCGGCGAGATGATCGCCGGTGTCTTCCTGGGTCCCTCCCTGCTGGGCAGAATCGCGCCCGGCGTGCAGGAAGACCTGTTTCCGACAGGCACGTCCAACGTCGTGCTCTACACCGCCGCGCAGATCGGCCTCGTGCTCTACATGTTCGTCGTGGGGCTGAACTTCGACGTCGAGCACGTCAAACAGCGCGCCCGCACCGCCGTCGCAGTCTCCACGGCAGGGACCCTGGCTCCGCTGGTGTTGGGCGCGGTCATCGCGGTGCCGCTGCTGTCCTCGGGTGGATTCTTCGGCGAAGACGTCAGTCCCGCCATGGCGATGATGTTCATGGGCGCGGCCATCGCGATCACCGCGTTCCCCATGCTCGCCCGGATCATCTTCGAAAAGCGGCTCACCGGAACATCTCTCGGCACTCTGGCGCTCGCGTGCGGCGCCACCGCCGACGCGATCTCCTGGTGCATCCTTGCGGTCGTCGTCGCCGTGCACCGCGGAACCCCGGCGACGGCCATCACGGCCATCGTGGGCGGACTGCTCTACACCGCGGTGGTGCTGACGCTCGGGCGACGGGCGGCGCGGGTGCTCGGCGCGAAATCCGAAGAACAGCGGACGATTCCCGGATGGGTGCTGAGCACCGTCCTGATCGTCCTGATGAGCGGCGCCTGGCTCACCGACACCATCGGAATCCACGCGATCTTCGGCGCCTTCATCATCGGTGTCGCCATGCCGTCGGGACTGTTCGCCCGACGCCTCACCGAGACCATCGAGCCACTCACCACGAGGCTGCTGCTGCCGCTGTTCTTCGTCTACTCCGGTCTCAACACCGAGATCGGCTTGGTGAACACGCCGGGACTCTGGGCGCTGACGCTCGGCGTGCTCATCGTGGCGATCGCGGGGAAGGGCGTCGCGTGCGCCGCCGCGGCCAGGCTGAGCAAGGTGCCGCTGCGCGAATCGATCGCGCTCGGTTCGTTGATGAACGCACGCGGGTTGATCGAGCTCATCCTTCTCAACATCGGTCTGGAGGCCGGCATCATCACCCCGACGCTGTTCACAATCCTGGTGCTGGTCGCCATCGTCACGACATTGATGGCCGCCCCGATCTTCGAATTCGTCTACGGCCGACACCGGCCTCCGGTGGACACCACGCTGCCGGAAGCAGACCTCGCCGATGCGACATCCGCCGTTCCGGCGACAGAGGGAAGGTAACGCACGTGCGATCGAAGCTGTCTGAACTCGACCCCGAGGCTCGTGCCGCCCTCGCCCGCAAGATCCGGAACCAGCTGTCCTCCAACGGGTCCGCGTCAGCAGACCACGATGTGGCCATCATCGGAGGAGGTGCCGCGGCCCTGACATTGGCATTGGAGCTTCGCACAGCGCGCCCGCGAACCCGGATCATCATCATCGAGCCGACCGCGCGTCCGGTCGCCGAGATCACCCACACGGTCGGTGAGTCGACGGTCGAGGTGTCCGCGCAATACCTCCGCGAACGCCTCGGCCTGGCCGACCATTTGAGCACGGCCCAGATCCGCAAGATGGGCTTGCGAATGTTCTTCTCACACGACGGCAACACCGACATCGCAAGCCGCGTCGAAGTCGGTAGCTCCGCGTTCGTGCCGCAGGTGACCTATCAGATCGACCGGGGCAGGCTCGAGAACGAACTCGCCAGCCGATGCCAAGCCGCCGGGATACGCATCGCTCGCGGCCGCGTCAGGACCGTGGAGTTCGGTGACGACGCGCACACCGTGACATACCAGGGCGACGACGAGACCGGCCGCACGACGGCACGCTGGGTGGTCGACGCCTCCGGTCGCAACCGGGCGCTGTCGCGCCAGCTGAACCTGAAGCGCGCCACCGAACACCACTGCAACGCCGCATGGTTTCGCGTCAAGGCCGAACTCGACATCGGACAGTGGACCGATGACCCGGACTGGCACGCGCGACTGGTCGAAGGCGACCGCACGCTGTCGACGAATCACCTGATGGGCGAGGGCTATTGGGTCTGGCTCATCCGGCTGGCCTCCGGCGCCACGAGCGTCGGCATCGTCGCCGACCCCGAGTTCCACGCGTTCGACGAGTTCAACACGCTGGACAAGGCCAAGGCGTGGATCCGCCGACACGAGCCGCAGTGCGCCGACGAGATCGCCCGACACGACGACCTGATCATGGACTTCCGCGTCATGAAGCACTACAGCCACGCCGCCACAAGGGTCTTCGACGGTGCCGCGCGCTGGTGCCTGACCGGCGACGCGGGCGTCTTTCTGGACCCGCTGTACTCCTCGGGGCTGGACCTGGTGGCGATCGGCAACGGCCTCATAACCGACATGATCACGCGCGAACTCGACGGTGAAGACGTGGTGGCCCGCGCGGGCATCAGCGACTCCCTGTTCCGGTCACTGGCCGACATGTGGCTCGCGGTGTACGAAAAGCAATACAAGCTCATGGGCACACCGACGGTGATGGCGGCGAAGGTCGTCTGGGACATCGCGTTCTACTGGGGCTTCATCGGATTGCTCTACCGCAACGGCCGCTTCGTCAGCGTCGCCGACGATCCCGCCGTCGTCCCGCACCTGGAAGGCCTGATCGCACTGAGCAACCGGGTGCAGCGGTTCTTCCGCGAGTGGGCCGCCGTGGAGGGCCGCGAATCGCCGGTACGGTTCGTCGATCTGTACGTGCCGCTGAACTTCATGGAGACGCTGCACGTGGCGATGATGGAACCGGCGACCTACTTCGCCGACGTTTTCGAGGCCAACGGCCGGTTGTTGCGTCAGCTGGCGGGTCAGCTGGCCGAGACTGTGCTCGCCGACAAGTCGGCGCTGTTCGACGACGACGCCGCCGTCGCCCAGGTGCAGGCGTGGCAGCGCGACCCCTTGTTGAGAGAGCTTCGTTCCGTGTATCGCCGCGAACAACAGGACAATCCGGTCAGCCCCGACTGGATCCACACCGCTATCCGTGAGTTGCAGGTATGAACACGCACGATATCTTGGACCGGCCCGCACCATTGGCGATCGTCGGGATCGGATGCCGCCTACCGGGCGGCGTAAACTCCGCCCAGGACTACTGGCGACTATTGACCGACGGCGTCGACGCCACCCGCGAGGTCCCCGAATCACGCTGGAACGCGGGCCGATTCCACGACGCCAACCCCAAAAAGGTCGGCAAGATGGTCACCCGTCGTGGCGGATTCCTCGACGACATCGACCAGTTCGATCCGCAGTTCTTCGGCATCTCGCCGCGGGAGGCGCATTCGATCGACCCGCAGCAACGCCTGATGCTGCAGACCACCTGGGAGGCGCTGGAGGACGGGGGAATCCGGCCCGACCACCTGGCCGGAACCGATGTTGGGGTGTTCATCGGCGGCTTCACGTTGGACTACCAGTTGTTGCAGAACCAGGGCCGCGGCAGCCGCTACCAGTTCAAGACGCATTCCGCCGCCGGGATGATGATGACGATGCTGGCGAACCGGATCTCGTTCGCCTTCGACTTCCGCGGCCCGAGCATGACGATCGACACGGCGTGTTCGAGCTCACTCGTCGCGGTGCACCTTGCGGCACAGAGCATCTGGAACGGTGAGAGCGAGCTCGCGCTGGCCGGCGGCGTCAACATCATGATCGGACCCAACACCGCGATCGCGGAGTCCAAAAGCGGATTCCTCAGCCCCGACGGGCGCTGCAAGGCCTTCGACGAGTCGGCTGATGGCTATGCGCGCGGCGAGGGCGGTGCCGTCGTCGTCATCAAGCCCCTCGAGCAGGCGTTGCGCGACGGCGACGAGATCTACGCTCAGATCCTCGGGACCGCGGTGTCTCAGGACGGCCGTACCGACGGCATCACCGTGCCCCGCGCGCAGGCTCAGGCGGCGGCGATCACCTCGGCGCTGCGCCGGGCCGGTGTCCGGGCGACCGATGTCGGCTACGTCGAAGCGCACGGCACCGGAACACCCGTCGGCGACCCGGTCGAGATGCGCGCGCTGGCCGCGACGCTCACATCAGAGCGCACAGACCCCCTTCCCATCGGATCGGTCAAGACCAACATCGGTCACCTCGAAGCGGGCGCGGGCGTCGCCGGACTGATCAAGACGGCGTTGGTGCTCAAGCACGGCTTCATCCCCGCGCACCTGCATCTCCAAAACCCCACCAGCCAAGTCTCTCTCACCGAGCTCAAGCTCGATGTGCCGCGCGCGGGCCGCCCCTTTCCCGCCGGCCGACGGATCGCCGGGGTCAACTCGTTCGGTTTCGGCGGCACCAACGCCCACGCGGTGCTCGCCGAACCACCGACTGCGGTCGAGACGCCCGCATCGAGCACGGCCGAGCACCTTCCCGTCACGCTGCTTCCGATCTCGGCGCGCAGCGAGGAGGCCCTGGTGGCCACCGCGCGCCAGTTGGCCGACCACCTGGACGCCGCTCCGAACATCGACCTGTCCGACCTGAGATTCACGCTGACTCAACGACGCTCACACCTCAGCCACCGCCACACCCTGGTCAGCGCCGACATCTCCGATGCACGTGAGCAACTACGTGCCCTCGCCGACGGGGGCCAGCTCGCCTCGGCGCGCACGTCGTCAACCACGCCGAAGCTGGCGTTCGTCTGCAGCGGCATGGGCCCGCAGTGGTGGAAGATGTGCCGCGGGCTCCTCGACGTCCTGCCCGCCTTCACCGAGAGCATCGCGCGAAGCGATCGCGAGCTGGCGCGCCACGCCGACTGGTCGCTGATCGAGGAACTCCGGCGCGGCGAAGCGGATTCCCGGATGAGTGAGACCGAGTTCGCCCAGCCGGCCAATTTCGCGATCCAGATCGCCCTGGCCGCACAACTCGACCAGTTCGGCATTCGCCCCGATGCCGTGATCGGCCACAGCGCAGGCGAAGTCGCCGCCCACCATCTCGCCGGGCTCCTCACCTTCGAACAGGCGATCGAGGTCATCTACCACCGCAGCAGGCTCCAACAGCGGACGAGCGGACAGGGCCGCATGCTGGCCGTCGGCCTGGACACTGACTCGTTGATGGCCGCGCTCGACGAAGAGATGCGCCAGGAGTTCGGAGGCCGGGTTTCGGTGGCGGCGGTCAACAGCCCCTCCGCGGTGACCATCGCCGGGGACGGCGATGTCCTCGACGACATCGCCAGCCGGTTGGACGACGAAGGAGTCTTCACCCGGTACCTGACCGGCAAGGTGCCCTATCACACCCATTACATGGATGCGATCAAGAAGGATATGCAGAACGCCCTGCACGATCTGTCGTCACAGCCGGCGACGCTCCCGCTCTATTCGACGGTCACCGGCGACCTGTTGAAGGAGTACCGCTCCGGTGCCGCCTACTGGTGGCAGAACACCCGCGCCACAGTCCTTTTCGAGCCGGCCATCCGCCGGATGCTCGACGACGGCTACACGCACTTCGTCGAACTGGGGCCGCATCCGGTGCTGGCCTCGTCGATCTTCGAGATCGCCGGCGCGCAGAAGACCCTCGTTCAGGCCACCCAGCGACGCAACGACGACGACGTGCGCACGTTCATGACCGGCCTCGGCGCGCTTCACGACCACGGCCACGACATCGACTGGGAGGCGATGTATCCGCGCGGTGACGCGCGCTTGCTCAAGCTGCCCGGCTACCCGTGGCAGACCCGGCGCTACTGGAACGAAACCCAGGAGGCCACCGAATCGCTGCACTATCACCCGGTGCACCCGCTGCTGGGCCAGCCGGTCAGTGCCGTGCATCCCACGTGGGAAATCGAATTGAGCACCGCGCTCGTCCCGTTCCTCGACGACCACCGGGTCCAGGGCAGCGTCGTCGTACCCGGCGCGGTCTACATCGAGCTGTCGCTGGCAGCGGCGAAGGAGACCTACGGCGTGGACCTCGCTGTCGAGGATTTGGTGCTGCACCGCGCGCTCATCCTCGACGACACCTGCGACCCCCTCCTGCGGACCACCCTCAACCAGGACACCGGCGCCCTGGAGTTCGCCGCTCACACCGCCACCCCCGACGGTGAACTCAAGTGGACGATCACCGCCACGGCCGAACTCACGAGGCTGCCGAAATCGGCGGGCGCCCCGCCTCCGATCGCCGAGGCGGCGCCGGTCAACGCTCTCAGCGGCGACGAGTTCTACGCCCTCACCGAAGCCATCGGATTTGATTACGGGGCGGCGTTCCGAGCCGTCACCGGCCTCACTGCAGGCGACGGCTGGGTGGTCGCCGAAATGGAGATCCCGGCGCCGATCGCCGCCGAGCTCGACGACTACCGGTTCCACCCGGCGCTGATCGACGGGGCATTTCAAACACTCTTCGGCGCACCGCTTTCCGGCGGGAACGCCACCGAAGGCCCATACCTGCCAACCCGAATCCGGCGCAGCGCCGTGTACGGCACCCCCAAGGGGGACATGACCGTACGACTGGCCGTCAGGTCGGCGACCGCCGAGGAGATCGAAAGCGACATCACGATTTGCGACCATCGCGGTGAGCGGCTCGCCGTCTTCGAGGGCTTCACGGTGCGATCGCTGAGCGCCTCGACGCGCATGTCGCCGGAACGAATCGACAAGGGGCTCTACGAACTCCAGTGGGTTCCCGCGGCCGACCCGAGCGTTAAGGACGGCACGGAGCCCGTCCCTACCTCATGGCTGGTCTTCGTCGACGAAACCGGGTTCGGCTCGGCGCTCGCCGATCGACTGCGGCACGGCGGCCAGCGCGTGCACACCGTCGCACACCGCCGCGTCGACACCGTCACCACGGTCGACGGCGGATACACGATCGACGAACGGCGCCCTGAACACGTGGCCCAGCTGTTCGACCAACACCTCGCCGAAGACAGCGAACTCACCGGCGTCATCGACTGCTGGTCAATGGATCTCGACGCCGATCCGCAGGCGTCCGACGGGAACAGCGCCAACCACCTCGGCGTCCTCACGCTGCTACGCATCGCCAAGGCGCTGGCCGCACACGACAGTGTGAGGCCACGCGTGTACGTCGTCACCGCGAACGCTCAACCGGCACTGGGCACCGAGCCGCTGGCCGTCGACCAGTCCACCGTCTGGGGGCTCGGCAGGGTCGTCGGTCATCAGGAGTTCGTCGAACGATGGGGCGGTCTCATCGACATCGACGACACCGACGGCGCCGCCGACACCGCCGCGCGTGTCTGTCGGCACATCCTCGATCCCACATCCGAGGATCAGGTGGCCTTCCGCGGCGAGGTGACGCTGGTTCCGCGGTTGCGACACAGCACGAACCTCACAACACCGTTTCCCACCAAGCTTTCGCCCACCGCGACCTACGTCGTCACCGGCGGCACCGGCGCGCTCGGCCGCACCGTCGCCACTTATTTGGCCGAGCACGGCGCACGACACATCGCGCTGCTGAGCAGAAGCGGGCTGCCACCGCGCGACCGGTGGCCGAGCATCACTCCCGACGACCCCCAGTTCACCGCCGTCGACACCGTTCGGGCCGTCGAGCGCCTCGGAGCGCAAGTCAGCGCGGCCAGTGTCGACATCACCGACGCCGACGCGGTGGCCGCCTGGCTGGCCGACCACGACCGCAACGGAGACAGACCGGTTCGCGGCGTCATCCACGCCGCGGGTGCGGTCCACGACCAGCTACTCGTCAACGTCAGCGAAGACGATTTCCTCAATGTGCTGGGCCCGAAGGTCACCGGCACCCGGGCGCTGCACACCGCGTTCGCCGGCCAGGAGCTCGACTTCTTCGTGATGTTCGGATCCGCCGGCTCGGTCATCGCCTCACCCGGGCAGGGCAACTACGCCGCCGCCAACGCGTTCCTCGATGCGTTCGCACATCAGCGACAGGCCCAGGGGCTGCCGGCCCTCACCGTGGGCTGGGGACCCTGGTCGGTGGGAATGGTGGAGGATCTCAACCTCGAAAACGTCTACGCTTTGCGGGGAATCGAGTTGATCACCCCGGCGACAGGGGCGTTGATCCTCGACCGTCTGATCAATCAGAGCACTCCGAACGTCATCGCGATCAGCGCGGACTGGAACCGTGCCCGCCAGCTTCTCGGCGGGCACCTGCCGAGGATGTTCGCCGACCTCGATGCCGCTACCGCCTCGCCGACGGAGGCCGGGGCGGACGGGTCGTTGCTCGACCTGCTGGCGAAGACACCGGAGCCCGAGCGCCTCAACGTGATCACCGATCAGGTCGAGCGCCTCGTCGCTGCGGTGTTCGACTGTGCGGTCACCGATTTCGCGAACGACGACATGCTCGACGACATCGGTTTGGACTCGATGATGGCGATGGACTTCAGGGTCAGGATCAACACCACGTTCTCAATCGACCTGCCGGTGCTGGAGATTCTGAAGGGCGTCAGCGTCGATTCGTTGGCCGCTCGCGTGCTCGACGAACTGCACACCATCCACGGTGAGACGCCCGCTGCGGAGGCCGCACCCCCGGCCGGAGCGGTCGATGTCGATCAGCTGATCGGCGAGATGTCGGAAGCCGATCTGCGCGAACTCCTTGCAGAACTCGAAGGTGACGCGGCGCGTGAGTGAGGCGGCTTCGACGGCGGCGCACGTGCGAGGACTCTCGAAGGCCTACGGACCGATCCAGGCAGTGCGGGACCTCGACCTCGACGTCGCCGCCGGCGAGGTCTTTGCCATCCTCGGTCCCAACGGCGCAGGGAAGTCCACGACGATAGAAATCTTGGAGGGCAACAGAACTCGCGACACTGGACGAGTGCGAGTACTAGGCGAGGACCCGGGGACGGCGGGACGGAACTGGCGGGCCAGGATCGGCATCGTGCTGCAGGAGGTCAGCGACGCCGGGATGCTGTCGGTGCGCGAGACCGTGCAGATGTTCGCGAGTTGTTACGGCGCCGCTCGAGAACCCGCCGACGTGCTCGAGCTCGTCGGTCTGGACACCGTCGCGAACTCTCGGGTGCGGGCGCTGTCCGGCGGTCAACGCCGCCGCCTCGACGTCGCGCTCGGCATCATCGGCAAGCCCGAACTGCTGTTCCTGGACGAACCGACAACGGGTTTCGACCCCGAAGCGCGGCGGCAGTTCTGGCAGCTGATCAAGTTGCTGGCCGCCGACGGCACCACCATCGTGCTGACCACCCACTACCTCGAAGAGGCCGACGCTCTGGCCGACCGCGTCGCGGTGATCGCGAGCGGCAGGGTGGTGGCCGTCGACTCGCCGGCCCGGCTGACCGAGCACGTCAGCTCGGCGGCCACGGTGCGATGGATGGAGGGCGGCCAAATCCGGGTCGAGACAACGGATTTTCCCACCGAGTTCGTCCGTCGGCACAGCAGAGACGGTGCGGAACTGGCGCAGCTGACGATCAGTCGTCCGACACTCGAGGACGCGTACCTCCACCTGATCGGCCAGCCATGACCGATATCGAACACGTCACCGCCCCATCGCCGCCGCGACACCGCGCCACCGCACGACCGGCACTTCCGTCGCCGCTGCGGATCGGACTGTCGCGGGTCGTTCCCGAACTGAAGATGTTCTACCGACGGCCCGAACAGGTGGTGCTGACGTTCTCCATGCCCGCGGTGATCTGCCTGCTGCTGGGCTCGATCTTCTCCGCGGAGTTGCCCGGCAGTCAGACCAGCACCGGTGCGGTGATCGCGGCGAGCATGCTCGCCTACGGCATCCTGTCGACGTCGTTCGTCAACCTCGGCACCAGCATCGCCGCCGACCGCGACACCGGCGCGTTGCGGCGGCTTCGGGGCACGCCGACAACAGCGTCGTCGTACTTCGTCGGCAAGATCGTGCTCGTCGCGGTGGTCAGCCTCGCCGAGGCCGTCCTGCTGCTGGGGGTGGGGGTGCTGGTCTTCGGACTGCGCCTGCCGACCGACGCCTACGGGTGGTTCACCCTCGCGTGGGTGTCGGTCCTGGGCATCGTCAGCTGTTCACTGCTGGGCATCTTCATCAGCAACCTGGCGAGCAACGCCGTGTCCGCGGCAGTCATCACCAACGGCCCATCGGTTGCACTGCAGTTCGTTTCGGGCACCTACGTGCCGCTGATGATCCTGCCGACGTGGATGCTGGTGATCGGCTCCCTCTTCCCGGTCAAGTGGATGGCCCAAGGTTTCCGGTCGGTGCTGCTACCCGCCGAGATGGTCGCGTTCGAACCGGCAGGCAGCTGGGAGCACTGGCGCATCTTCCTGGTGTTGGCGGCGTGGAGCATCGCCGGGCTGATCGGCTGCCTTGCGTTGTTCCGGTGGTCGGACCGGACCTGATGCTGTCGGCCTAGGGTCCGTCGGCCAACCACTGGCGCACGAGTTCACCGTCGTGTGCCTCGACCGATCGCAGCTCGGTCAGCGTCGGATGCCCGGCGTCCAGCAGCGCGCTGTCGGTGTCGTCCTCGGGATCGTCCGGCACCTCCACCTCGCTCAGGCGCACACCGCCGTCGCGGACCTCTTCGACGCGCGTCTGCACCGCCCCGCCCCGCGCCAGCCGCGCGTGGCGGAGCGGACCGACCTCGTTGGCAGGCCGGTCGGGGACGTTGAGGGACAGGACGGTGCCGTCGGGTGCGTCGAGCAGCAGTTCCAGCACCGGCGCCAGCAGACCTGCGGCGGTCTCCCAGTACCGCTCGCCCGTCGGATGCAGCGCGACGTCCAGCGATACCGCCAGGGCGCGGGTGTCGCTGATTTTCGCGGTGAGCGCCGCGCCGATCGTGCCGGAGTGCAGGATGGCCCGGCCGACGTTGGCGCCGTGGTTGATTCCCGACAGCACGAGGTCCGGTCGAGGATCGAACCAGCCGTTGAGCGCGGCGGCGACGATGTGTCCGGGCTGGGCCTGCACCGCCCACGCCTCGACACCGTCGAGGGCGGGTATTTCTCGGGGCTCTACCACGGTTCGGCCGTCGCGGCGGACCGCGCTCAGCGCGGCGCTCGCCCCGCTGGCCTGCTCGGCGGGGGCGGCGACGATCACCTCCAGCCCGGCCTCGAGCGCCGCATTCACCAGCGCATGCAGGCCGGGCGAGTCGATCCCGTCGTCGTTGGTCACCAGTGCGCGCGGCACGCGTCAACCTCCTCCAGTGCGATGCCCGCTACTTCAACGGGCGCAACTCCACCCGTTCGGCGAGCGTCTCCACGGCGCGCGCACCGCCGGTGCCCAGCCCGTGCCGCACGACGTTGAGCGCACCGCACGCCGCCCCGATCTGCAGAGCCGCGCGCAGCGGGCGGCCGCTGGTCAGCGCGGCGACGATGCCCGCGGTCATCGAGTCCCCGGCACCCGCCGAATCGGCCGGTTCCAGCGTGGGCATCGTGACCTCCACGACGTCGTCATCGTCGTCCTCACCGAGCAGGGCCAGAGCCGGAGCGTCACCGGAGCGGGACACGACGACGATGTTCGCACCCTCGTCACGCATCTTGTGCATGGCGGCGACCAGATCCTTGGCGTCCTCCGATTTCGCCCGGCCGTCGTCGAGCAGCTCTTCGTGGCTGACCTTGATGAGGTCCGGTCCGCCGGCGAGCACCGCCTCGAGCCGCTCACCGGACAGGTCCGCCGCCACCTTGCAGCCGTTGGCGCCGAGATCGGTGGACAGGCGGCGGTACAGGTCGGCGGGCAGTACATCGTCTTCCTGCGGGCCGGAGAGCAGCACCCGGCCATGCGTCAAACCCTCGGTGAGGGTGAGCTCGTAGAGGGAGTCCAGTTCGTGGCGGTCGAGCGGGCTGCCAGCAGCCTCCGCGATCACGTCACGGTCACCCGAGCGGCGATCGTGCACATACGCGCCGTTGCGCGCGCTGACCGGCACGGTCTGCACGGTGACGTTCTGCGCGGGCAGCAGGTGGCCGAGGACGTCGCCTGTCTCCCCGCCGAGCGCCGAGCACAACACGACCGGCACACCGAGCGAGGACATCATGCGTGACTGCCAGACACCCTGGCCGCCGGCGTGGACGTGGATGTCGGGCTCTCCGGAGCGGTTCTCGACCGTCACAGTGAGCACGGGCAGCGGGGCGAAGATGACGACGGCCGAGCCGCCGTCGGATTTGTCGTCGCGGGATTCCCTGTCTGTCATGGGTTGCGGAGTACCCATCCCCGCCGCGGGCTACCCGACGGCCTCGCCAAGGCTGGTGCCGACCCATGCCGAGCCGGCCGCGACTAGAGTCCGTGGGCATGTCACTGGCAGCGCAGTTGTGGACGGAGAACGCCGATGTGGTGGCCGAGGTGCTGGCCAACCCGTTCGTTCGGGGTATCGGAGACGGCTCGCTGGACCGCGACCTGTTCGCCGGTTACATCGCGCAGGACGCGTTCTTCCTCGAATCGTTCGCTCGTGCATATGGTTTGGCGCTTTCCAGGAGTGCGGATACCGCCACCCTGTTGACCTTCGCCGATCTGCTCGCCGGCGTGCGCGATGAGCTCGGGTTGCACGCGTCTTATGCCGCGTCATGGGGGATCGACATGGCGGGCGTCGAACCCGCCGCGGCGACGCTGGCCTACACCGAGTTCCTGCTGGCCACCGCCGCTACCGCCGACGTCGGCGTGGTATGCGCGGCGATGACGCCGTGCATGCGGCTGTACGCGCACGTCGGTGTCACACTCGACGCCGAGACCGCAGGCCCGTATGCGCAGTGGGTGCAGACCTACGCCGATCCGGGCTTCGACGAGGTGGCGTCATTGTTGGAGCGGCTGCTCGATCAGCAGGCTGTCGATGTGTCCGCCGCCCGGGTGGCCTATCGGCGTGCGATGCGGCTGGAGTTGGCGTTCTTCGACGCGGCCTTCAAGCGCGGGGATCAGACGTAGCGCGGGCGACCGGCCAGCGCACCGAGCGCGATCTGCGCCGCGTAGACACCCAGGAACATCATCCACGGCACCGTCCACCCGTGCGTGACATCGTGCAGCAACCCGAACAGAAATGGGCCGGTGCCCGCGATCAGATAGCCGAATCCCTGTGCCATTCCGGACAATTGCGCGGTGTCCTCGGCGTTTCGCGCGCGCAGCGCGATCACCGCGAGCGCCAGGGCGAACACGCCCATCCCGACTCCGATCAGCACGCTCCACAGCAAGGGCTGCGCCGCCGGAGCGAGCATCAGCCCGACCGTCCCCACCAGCCCGACGGCGCCCAGACCGACGATCCATGCGCTCTGTCCCCGGCTGCGCGCGGCCAGCGGCGCGATCACCAATGCGATGGGCACACCGACTAGCGATGTGACCCCGACGAGCAGACCGGCCTGGGTCTTGTCAACACCGTTGTCGATGAAAACCTCTGGCAGCCAACCCATCACGATGTACGCCATCAGCGACTGGCAGCCGAAGAACAGCGTCACCGTCCACGCCAACCGGTTTCGCAGCAGCGAGCGTCTGCCCCCGGCGGGGGTGGTGCTCGCCGCCCACGTGCCTGCGTGTCGTCGCGACGTGGGCAGCCACGCCACGAGCGCGACGAAGGAGACCGCCGCCCACGCCGCCAGCGCGGCGCGCCACCCTCCCAGCGGGTCCTCGAGCCCGGGAGTCACCGCCGACCCCAACGCACCACCGCCTTGCAGTGCAGCGGTGTAGATCCCGGTCATCAGCCCGACCCGCGCGGGGAACGACCCCTTGATCACCACGGGGATCAACACGTTGGCCAACGCGATCCCCGCGCAGGCGATCAACGTCGCGGCGATCACGGTGTGGGGACCGCCGACGGTGCGGGCGAGCAGACCGACGGTGAGCGCAACCAACGCGGCGGAGATGGTGCGACCGAGCCCGATGCGCGCAGCGAGCCGGGGCGCGGTGAGCCCCGCCACCGCGAAACACAGTGCGGGCACTGTGGTGAGGAGACCGGCCCACGTCGCCGAGACGCCGAGTTCGGCGCGCATCTCCCCGAGCAGGGGGGCCACACTGGTCACGGCCGGGCGCAGGTTGAGCGCGGTCAAAACGACGGCAAGCGCCAGCAGCGCGCCGCCCGCGACCATCGAAATGTGGGCGCGGTCGGCCTCGGCGGAGTCCTCGAGGCCAACGTTCAGCTGAGTCGACGAGACGTCTACTTCATCATCCCGCCGCCCGACACGCATCCTGCTAATGTGCCATACATCCCATGATTGGTTGAAAGGATGTCTCTGTGCCGTTGGTCACCGCGCACCGGTCGGGCCTCGTCGACCAGGTCATCGAGCAGTTGCGGGACTCGGTCGCGCGCGGCGAATGGCCGGTCGGGGAGCGCATACCCAATGAGACGGTCTTGGTCACGTCGCTGGGCGTCGGCCGCAACACCGTGCGCGAGGCCGTCAGGGCGCTGGCCCACGCCGGCATCCTCGAGGTGCGGCAGGGTGACGGCACCTATGTCCGGGCCACCAGTGAGGTGTCGGGTGCGCTGCGTCGGCTCTGCGGCGCCGAGTGGCGCGACGTGCTCGCGGTCCGGCGCGCGCTGGAGGTCGAGGGCGCCAGGGCAGCGGCGCGCCGACGAACCGAGGACGATCTGGGCGAGCTGCGCGCATTGTTGGCGCGTCGAGACGCCTGTCTGGCCGACGGGGACACCGACGAATTCGCCCGCGCCGACGCCGAATTCCACCTCGCGGTGGTCCGGAGTTCGCACAACGCGACCCTGACGGAGCTGTATCGGGGATTGATGGAGGCCATCGCGGCCAGCGTCGCCAGCGGCCAGGACGCGGCCGTGGAGGTCGTCGATCACGGTGTGCTACTTGACCACATCGCCGCCGGTGACGCCGAGCGGGCCGCGCGGACCGCAGCGGAGATCATCGACGGTGTGCTCGCGGGCCTTCCCGCAACTGACTGCTGACGTCGAGCCTCACTCCTTGTCGGCGGATCGTGGCCTGCTGCCCAAGGCGACGACCAGAGCTGCCGCCACCAACGACAGCGTGCCGACCACCCACAGCGCCACCTTGCTGTTACCGGTCAGGTCGGTGAGCCAGCCGGTGATGTAGGGGCCACCGAACCCGCTCAGGTTTCCCAGCGAGTTGATCAGTGCGATACCGCCGGCGGCGGCCGCTCCGGTGAGGAAAGACGATGGCAGAGACCAGAACACGGGTAACGCGCACATGACGGCGCACGTGCACAACGTGACGGCCACCATCGCAAGGTAGACGTCGGTCATGTACAGGGCCGCGGGAATGGTGACACCGCCCACGATCGCCGGGATGGCGACGTGCCAAACCCGCTCGCCGGTTCGGTCCGAGTGCCAGGCCCAGGGCACCATGACGATCGCGGCCACGGCGTACGGAATCGAGGTGACCAGTCCGCGTTGGATGACGTTGAGGTGGACGCCGTACTCCTCTTGAAACCCGGCGACGATGGTGGGCAGGAAGAACCCGACCGCGTAGAGCCCGTAGGTGATCCCGAAGTAGATGAACGCCAGGGCCAGGATGCGCGGATGGGTCAGGGCCTTCTTCAGCGGCCAGTGGCCACCGCTGCGCTCGGCGGCCGCCCGCTCATCGTCCAATGTGGTCTGCAGCCAATCTTTTTCGTCATGATGCAGCCAGCCCGCGAGACCGGGCCGATCGGTGAGATAGAACCAGCAGATCACGCCAAGGATGACGGCGGGAAGCCCCTCGACGAGGAACATGAACCGCCAGCCGGCCAACCCGAGAAAGCCGTGCCCCCAGTCGATGATCAACGACGAGATCGTCGATCCGACCGCGGTCGAGACGGGTACGGCGACCATGAAGAGCGAAACGGCCCGCGACCGCTGCTTCTCGGGGAACCAGAACGTGAGGTACAAGATGATGCCCGGGAAGAAGCCGGCCTCGGCCACGCCGAGAAGAAAGCGCAGAACGATCAACATCTCCGCATTCGGTACGAATGCGATTGCGGCACTGATGATTCCCCAACTCACCATGATCCGCGCCAGCCAGCGCCTGCCGCCGAACTTGTTAAGTGCGATGTTGCTGGGCACTTCGAGCAGCAGATAGCCGAGGAAGAAGATTCCCGAGGCGAAGCCGAACGTCTTGGCGCTCATTGCGAGGTCGTCGTTCATGCCGTTGGGTCCGGCGAACGCGATGTTGACCCGGTCGAGATAGTTGACGACGTAGAGCAGGAAGAGGAACGGGATGAGGCGCCAGGTGACCTTTGCCAGCGTCCTGTCTTCGACGGCGCGATCCGGCAGGTAAGTGCTCATTGCGGCCCTTCTCCAGCGCAAAAATCCAGCGCGATCACACGAAGGCTAGACGAGTGGGCAACGGTGACGGAAGCGTGTATCGGGTGACCGTCAGGGTAACGCGGCCATTCTCATCAGGTCTCTCCGCCGAGGACCATCCGCGCGTTCCTTGCCGGTGCCATCGGACGTGCGTGCGGGGACGGCTTGATGATGATTGTGTGAAGATTTCCTGAACGGCCGGGAAGCCGGCGGTTGGGCGGCACGATGGGGTTATGGACAGTGCCTCGCAATCGTCGGCCGGCACTGCGGATTTTGGATACCGCGCCCTCGTGGTCGATGATGAAGAATCTTTGGCCGAAGTGGTGGCGAGTTATCTCGCTCGGGAGCATTTCGAGGTTACGGTCCGCCACACCGGGGTTGAAGCGCTCGACGTGGCACGTGAGGTCGACCCGGATGTGGTCGTCTTGGATCTGGGATTGCCGGGCATTGACGGGTTAGAGGTTTGCCGTCAGTTGCGGACGTTTTCCGATGCCTATGTGGTGATGCTGACGGCCCGCGACACCGAGGTCGACACGATCGTCGGCCTGTCGGTCGGCGCAGATGATTATGTGACCAAGCCGTTCAGTCCGCGGGAGTTGGTCGCCCGGATCCGGGCCATGCTCCGTCGCCCGCGTACCGTCGGCACGCCGGTTCCGACATCCAATCCGAGGGCCGCCGACGTGCCGAAGCCGCGCGTGTTCGGTCCATTGTCAATCGACGTGGCCGGCAGACAGGTGTATCTCGACACCAAGCCAATCACACTGACTCGCACCGAGTTCGACATTCTCGCTGCACTGTCGTCCCGTCCTGGTGTGGTGTGGAGCCGTCGGCAGCTCATCGACGCGGTCTGGGGAGAACCATGGGTGGGGAACAGCCACCTCGTCGATGTCCACGTCGGGCATGTTCGGCGCAAGCTCGGTGACGACCCCGCCGAGCCGAGATTCGTGTTCACCGTGCGTGGGGTGGGTTACCGGATGGGGACGGGGCGATGAGGGCGCCGGCGCGCTCCGGCATGCTCCGCCGGTTGCTGCTAGGACAGGCGTTGGTGTTGCTTGCGGTCGGCGTAACCACTTGGGCGGTAGCCTCGTTGGTCGGTCCGCCGTTGTTCCGCGACCACCTCCATCAAGCCGGCGTGCCAGATGACTCCAGTGAACAATTCCACGCCGAACAGGCGTACTGGCACGCCACCGCCATCTCGATCGCTGTCGCGATCGCGGTGGCTGCCTTGACGGCGTTCGTGGTCACCGTCTATCTGAGCCGGCGCGTACAGCACTCGCTCGCTGAGATATCCGCGGCGGCGATCACCGTCGCCGAGGGCCGCTACGACGTCCAGGTGACGCCGCCTCAACTCGGATCTGAATTCGATGGGTTAGCAGCCGCTTTCAACCAGATGGCGCATCGACTGCGGGCGGTGGAATCGACCCGCCGTCGATTGTTCGGCGACCTTGCCCACGAAATCCGTACCCCGGTCGCCGTACTCGACGCCTATCTGGAAGCCGTCGAGGATGGCGTGAAGACTCTCGACGCGCGTACCGTCGCGACGCTGCGTGAGCAAACCGGTCGGCTCGTGCGTTTCTCGGCTGACGCCGCCGCCCTCGCGCAAGCCGAAGAGGCGCACACGGCCATCACATTGGAATGGGTCGATTCCGGGCAGTTGGTCGACGCGGCAATCGCCGCCGTCGCAGATCGCTTCGCCGCCGAAAGCGTGGCATTGACTTCCCATGTCGACGAGGCCCCCCGATTGTGGGGTGACAGGCAGCGCTTGGGGCAGGTACTGGGGAACCTACTCGACAACGCCCTGCGTCACACCGCCGCCGGCGGCCACGTCACCCTGGCGGTCGCACGTCACGGCAGCGACGCCGTCTTCACCGTCACCGACGACGGCGTGGGTGTCACTGCCGAACACCTCCCACATCTCTTCGAACGCTTCTACCGCGCAGACGTCGCCCGATATCGTGACCGAGGCGGCGCAGGAATCGGACTCGCGATCGCCAAAGCGCTGACGGAAGCCCATGGCGGCCAGATCGACGCGACAAGTCAAGGGCCCGGAACCGGGACCACCTTCACCGTGACGGTGCCGATTCAGCCACCGGCGGCTGCCCTCGATCCCGACAAGCGGGACTTGCCTGTCAGGTAACCGGGAACTCGAGACATCATCACGTGGGGGCCGTCCCAGCGCCTACAGCGACTTGAGTATCTCGTTCATGGTGTCGATCTCCTTCTGTTGGCTGCTCACGATCGACTTGGCCAGCGCGACGGCATCGGGGAACTGTCCGTTGTTGATCTCGTTCTGCGCCATGGTGATCGCACCCTGGTGGTGCTCGATCATCTGGGAAAGGAACAGCTTGCTGGCCTCTACGCCCTGAGAGTCCCGCAAGGCTTGCATTTCGGCCGGCGAGAGCATCTCTTCCATGCCGGACATGCCTCCCATCCCCGGCATCATCGATCCGCTGGGCATCATTGATCCGCCCGGCATAGGTGATCCGCTTGTATCAGGGCCGTGCATACCTCCGTGGCCGGGCGGCATATTCCCCGGTGTGTGGTTCTGACCTGGCATCCCACTCGCGCCTGGCATGCCGCTCATCTCGGGCATACCCCACTGGTCGAGCCAACCCTGCATCTGTTTGATCTCTGGTCCCTGCGCATCCTTGATCTGCTTCGCCAAATCGACCACTCGAGGATCGATGCCCTGCTTGGCAAGGATCATGTCGCTCATCTCGATCGCCTGCTGGTGGTGCGGGATCATGTGATGGGCGAACATCACGTCGGCATGATTGTGCGCCGCGGTCGGGGCCGCAATCGAGGTTTGGGCGTTCGTGGGCGATGCCGACGGCGACTCGTTACTCGCAGAGTTGCTGCAAGCAGCGGTGAGCGATGTCGCGGCCAGGACCGCCGCGGCGGCCACCACATACCTGCTTCTTGTCACCAAACGATCCTTTCGTCGTCATCGCACATCGATTCGCGACCAAGCCTTCTCCGAATGATTCGGGCTGCGTTAGTCGTTCTGTGAAGATTCGATGAAGAAAGCGCCGAGCTGTCCGGGCTGATGGAGCAGTCCATGACCGCGATAACCCCACGCTAGGCAGCCCTCGAAGCTGCTGTCGCGAGGCGATAACGAGATTGCGTCAACTCCTCGCGCCGCCGAACCAGCCGATGCTGCGCTGCTACAGTCGGCGGCATTGTGAGCTACACGGTGGCCGTCCCTGTGACACGGGTCCGCGCGGTAATCGCGCTGGGCCTGGCGTTGTGGGTGGTCGCCGTCGCTGCCCAGTGGACGCTGCCGCTCGACGACGTCGCCCCGCCGCACGGGCCGCATGCACTTGCGTCCGCGTCCGTAGGGGAACATCCCGTCGTCATCGACCATCCACACATCGGTGATGCACCGACTCCGCTGCTTCCCGACGCGTTCGCTGAGGCGGTTCTCCCGCGGGCGTCCACCTCACTCATCGCTCTAGGGTTGACCGCCGCCCTCGCGGTGGTAGCGGTGTGTTGGCACCAACCCGCATTGGCCGCGATCCGGGGGCCGCCTCGAGCACGGTCGACTGTTCTCTCAGGTCGGGTGATTCTCACTCGGCTCTGCATCGCGCGACGCTGATCCGGTGGCGCCAGACCATGCCGCTTGTTGCGGTTCGGTCGGTGACCGTCGTCCCTTTCAGCTGCCGCGTGCAACCTTTCGCGGCTCGACGCAGAAGCGATGCATCGATGAATCACGTTCTGACTGTTCACGCTCCTGACCTGCATGCCCCCGGCCAGAGATGCCTCGGTCGCTATGAGCGGCCGGGCACGCTGGTCGGTCACACTCCGGTGCTGCGCATCGCCGAACCGTTCACGTCGGCACACCTTGGGTTTTGGGCCAAGCTCGAAGGCTTCAGCCCCGGCGGCATGAAAGATCGCCCGGCCATGTTCATGGTGGAGCGGGCTCGCGCCAGCGGCGTCCTCCCTCCCGGTGGCCGTATAGTCGAATCCACCAGCGGCACATTGGGTTTAGGCCTAGCGCTCGCAGGAACCGTCTACCGGCACCCTGTCACCCTCGTCACCGACCCCGGCATGGAGCCGATCATCCAGCGGATGCTGCGGGCGTACGGCGCAGATGTGGACTTGGTGACCGAGCCGCATCCTGACGGTGGTTGGCAGCAGGCGCGCCGTGACCGGGTGCTGCAGGTTCTGGCCGCCGATGAGCACGCTTGGTATCCGGATCAGTACAACAATCCCGACAATGTCGACGCGTATCGCGGCTTGGCGCTGGAATTACAGGCTCAACTCGGCAAAGTCGACGTGCTGGTGTGCTCTGTCGGCACCGGAGGCCACTCGTCGGGAGTGGCTCGGGTATTGCGAGAGTTCAACCCAGACCTGCAATTGATCGGTGTCGACACGGTGGGCTCCACCATCTTCGGACAACCGGCGACAGCACGGCTCATGCGCGGTCTAGGGTCGAGCATCTATCCGCGAAACGTCGACTACGACGCTTTCAACGAGGTCCACTGGGTTGCCCCCGCCGAAGCGGTATGGGCTTGTCGCACATTGGCTGCCACCCACTATGCCAGCGGGGGATGGAGTGTCGGGGCGGTGGCGCTGGTCGCCGGCTGGGCAGCCCGTACCTATCCATCAGATATGACGATCGCTGCGGTCTTCCCCGACGGCCCGCAGCGCTACTTCGACACTGTCTACAACGACGATTTCTGCCGCCAGCACGGCCTCCTGGGCGGACCGCCTCCCACCGAACCGGCGGTCATCGACGAACCCACGCGACGTGTGGTGTCCTCGTGGACACGGTGCACCACGGTGGTGGATCCGGTGAGGACGACGCGATGAGGAGGATCGTCACCGAATTCCGCACTTTCGGATGGCCGAGCCGGCTGCTGATGATCAACCAATTCGGCATCAACCTCGGCTTCTACATGCTGATGCCGTACTTGGCCGGTTACCTGGCCGGACCGCTCGGGTTGGCCGCATGGGCCATCGGCCTGGTCCTGGGCGTGCGCAATTTCTCCCAGCAGGGCATGTTCATCGTCGGCGGAACATTGGCCGACCGCGTCGGGTACAAACCGCTCATCGTCGCCGGGTGCCTGCTGCGGACCGTCGGTTTCGGCCTGCTGGTCATTGCCGACTCACTACCGGCCATCCTGATCGCCTCAGCAGCAACGGGATTCGCCGGCGCGCTGTTCAATCCGGCAGTGCGCGCCTACCTCGCCGCCGACGCCGGACCGCGCCGCATCGAGGCCTTCGCGCTGTTCAACGTCTTTTACCAGGGCGGAATTCTCGCCGGCCCGCTGGTCGGCCTGGCTCTGATGGTTCTCGACTTCCGCATCGCTGCGACTGCGGCCGCCGCTGTCTTCGCGGCGTTGACCATTGCGCAACTCTTCGCGCTCCCTCATCACAACGCCACCCGGGACCAAGATGACTCGTCGATATTGGATGACTGGAGGACGGTTTTAGCCAATCGCTCCTTTCTGCTCTTCGCAGCGGCGATGATCGGTTCCTACGTGCTGTCTTTCCAGGTCTATCTCGCGTTACCGCTACAGGCCAAGGAACTGATGCCGGATGCCGAAGCACTCGTAGTGGCCGGTATTTTCGTAATCTCCGGGCTGATCGCGGTCGCGGGGCAGTTGAAGATAACCCGATGGTTCGCCAGTAGGTGGGGGTCTACACGTTCGCTGGTGACCGGCATGCTGATTCTCGCGTTGTCGTTCATGCCGATGGCCGCGCTGCCCGACAAAAGCCGTGCCGGCGAGATCGCAGCGTTGGCCGCACTTTTCGTCGGTGCTGCGGTACTGGCGGTCGGATCGGCCGCGGTGTTCCCATTCGAGATGGATACGGTGGTGTCGCTGGCCGGTGGCCGCTTGGTGGGAACCCATTACGGGTTTTACAACACGATCGTCGGAATCGGGATCCTGGCCGGCAATCTCGGCACAGGAACACTGATGCAGAAGGCAGCCGAAGCGGGAAGACCAGAGCTGACATGGATCGTGTTGACCATCATCGGCGTGACGGCGGCGTTAGTGCTCTACCGACTGGACCGGGCCGGCCGACTCCAACCGCGGGTGCCGCTCAACGCGGGCAAAATTCAGTAGCAAGCCGCGCCGCCACGGAGTGAGGTCAGATGCCGATAATCTGACGACCTTCGGCCTGCCAGGCGCGCATGCCCCCGCGGAGTTCGACGACATCGGTGTAGCCGAGATCGCTAAGCGCCTCGGCTGCAACGGTACTCATCGGGCCGGAGCGGCAGTAGACGGCCAGGGCGGTGTCGCGGTCGGCGGGGAGGCGGTTCGCTTGGGCGGCGATCTGGTCGAACGGAATCGACATGTCCGTGCCGGGGATGTCTCCCTCGAAGGGGACGTGGACATTCAGCGTTAACCGATCGGGTTCGTCGATCGCCGCGGCGAACTCGCCGGGCCCGAGAATCCGCGCGACGTTGGCGGGCTCGTATGGCGATGTGATGGCCGGGGGTCCGTCCACCGATACGCACGCGCTCACCGCCATCACGCCCGCGGCCGTCCATACCGCGGTGAGCAATTGTGGCCCCCACCGAACGATCATCGGGCGCCGAGTTGATCCGGTCATGCGCCCGAATATACCCCCCCGGGGTACTTGTGCGCCAGGGTCTCAGCGGTTACCCTGAGACCGGCTGTATACCCCCGGGGGGTATGAGAGAAGGGAACCCACTGTGTCCACGAATCCGACCGCTATCGACTGGCATCTGCGGGGCGACTGGTTTGATGTGTGCAGCTGTAAGTTGCCCTGCCCATGCAGTTTTGCTCAAGAACCCACGCACGGCGACTGCCTGTTCACTCTCGTCTGGCATATTCGGGAGGGCCATTACGGCGAGGCCGATCTCTCCGGGCTGAATGTGGTCTCTCTGGGGGAATTCACCGGGAACATGTGGGTCGGTGATCCGGACGCCATGATGAGGTTGATGTTCTATATCGACGCCGCCGCCGACGGAGTCCAGCGTCATGCGCTGGAGCGGATCTTCACCGGCAAGGAAGGCGGCTGGCCTGCCCAGTTTGCAAGTCTGATCGCTGATCTGCGGGGCATCGAATACGCACCTATCACGTTCGAATCCGCCGACGACCTGGCCCACTGGCGCGCCGAGATCCCCGCAAAGGTCGACGTGCGGGTTGTCGCGCTCACTGGTCCCACGTCCGATCCGAATCGGCGTGTCACCACCGTCAACGCTCCTGGCGCCGAGGTCGGTCCCGGGCAGGTCGCCACATGGGGCGTCGTCGGGCGTGATCACGCCGTCGGGTTCGAGTGGTCGCACGAGTACCACGGCGGCTCGAGTAAACACTTTCCCTTCGACTGGCGGCCCGATGGCCGTTACGCCGATGAGCGGGCAGCGACCCCAACCGAAGCATCACCATGCACGTGCCACACCTGAATCCGGTAAGAGGTGTGGGGCGATTTCGTCCGTGGGGGAACGCTCAGCGAAGCAGCGGCCCGTACAGGCACGTGGAGTATCTCCTGTCGCCCTAACCCGGTGGCGGACGCGGTCGTCGCGTCGGGGTTGCGACCCATACGAGTGAAGTCGCGCTCGGGTGTTGCGCCCCGTCGCGAAGTAGCAGCTCCAACCCAGGCGCGGCGGTGACAAGTGTGCGACGGCCCGCAACAACGTTCACCCGGCTCGCGGTCAAACATCGCATCGCGTCTCGTCACCTGAGTTCTGACACGTTTCAAGTACCCCCGTAGTGGAAACCCGCCGCCGCAAGCGGGCTCGGCGCGATTCGACAGTCGTTGGGTCCCGGAAACAACCCCGCGGGAGGAAAAGACCGATGGCGGATGACCGCGCACCCAAGGAAGCCGTCAAAGGCATCGTCGAGGAGGCCAAGGGCAAGGCCAAGGAAGCGGCCGGGGCGCTGATCGGGAACGAAGAGCTCAGGCGCGAGGGCAAGGCCGAACAACCCAATCCGTCGTACATTCCCGGTGCGCCAGGTCCGGAGGCCCCGTCGATCGACGAGCCGACGGCGCCGCGCGACCCACTGCCGCCCAAGGTCGATCAGGGTGCGCCCGAACTGCGAACGGCCACGGGTGCTCCCGCCGAGGGACCATTGACCGCCCGAGGCCAACAGGGTGCCTACCTCACCACCACGCAAGGCGCGCGGCTGTATGACACCGACCACTCCCTAAAGGCCGGCGAGCGCGGGCCGACTCTGTTGCAGGACCATCACCTTCGCGAGAAGATCACCCACTTCGACCACGAACGCATTCCGGAGCGGGTGGTGCACGCCCGCGGCGCCGGCGCGCATGGTGTGTTCCGCGGCAATGGGGCCGCCGAAAAGATCTGCAAGGCAGAGTTTTTGAAGTCCGGCGAGGAAACCGAGGTCTTCGTCCGCTTCTCGACGGTGCTCGGCAATCGCGGCTCGGCCGACACGGTGCGTGACACCCGCGGGTTCGCGACCAAGTTCTACACGAAGGAAGGCACCTTCGATCTCGTCGGTAACAACATCCCGGTGTTCTTCATCCAGGACGGCATCAAGTTCCCCGACGTCGTGCACGCCGCCAAGCCGCATCCGGACCGCGAGATCCCGCAGGCCCAAAGCGCGCACGACACCTTCTGGGATTTCGTGTCGCTGCACACCGAAGCCCAGGCGCACACCATGTGGAACATGTCCGACCGTGGGATCCCGCGGTCCTACCGGATGATGGAGGGCTTCGGAGTCCACACCTTCCGGTTGATCGGGTCGGACGGATCGACGTCGCTCGTGAAGTTCCACTGGAAGCCGCGACTCGGGGTGCACTCCCAGGTCTGGGAGGAGGCGCAGATCACCGCCGGGGTGGATCCCGACTTCCATCGCCGCGACCTCGCGGACGCGATCGAGAAGGGCGTCTACCCCGAGTGGGATCTCGGCGTGCAGGTCTTCCCAGACACGCCGGAGCAGATGTTCGAGGGCATCGACCTGCTCGACCCCACGAAGATCGTGCCGGAGGAACTGGCCCCGGTGCAGGTCATCGGAACGATGCAGCTCAACCGCAACGTGACGAACTTCTTCGCCGAAACCGAGCAGGTCGCTTTCCATCCCGGCCACCTGGTGCCCGGTATCGACATCACCGACGACCCGCTGCTTCAGGCGCGGCTGTTCTCGTACCTCGACACCCAGATCACCAGGCTGGCGGGTCCGAACTTCAGCCACATCCCGATCAACCGGCCGCACGCTCCGGTCAACGACATGTTCCGCGACGGGTTCCACCAGAGCGGCGTGCATCCCGGTGTGGCGCCGTACAAGCCGAACTCCCTCGACGGCGGTTGCCCGTTCCTCGCGGGGGCGGATACCGGCGCGTTCATCGAGGTGCCGACCGTCGTTCCCGAATCGACGAAACGCCGCGACGCCCCGGCCACCTACGACGACCACTTCAGCCAGGTGACGCAGTTCTACCGCAGCCTGAGCGCGGTCGAACAGGAGCACGTCGCCGAGGCGTACACCTTCGAACTCGGCAAGTGCTACGAGCAGGCGGTCAAGGAGCGCCAACTGGTGGCGCTGGCGAACATCGACCCCGAACTGTGCGCGAAGGTGGCCGAGGGGTTGGGCCTCGAGGCGCCGGCTCCCACCGTGGTCCCCGCGGACCCTGAGGTGCTCAGTCCCGCGTTGTCGCAAGTTGGACAGGAGTGGCCGGTCGAGGGCCGCCAGATCGGCATACTCACGGGTCCGGACTCCGATCTCGCCGGTGTGGCGGCCGCCGTCGCCGCGATCGCGAACGCCAAGAACGTGCCGTTCGTGGTCGGCACGCACGGCGGCACCCTCGAGCATGACGGTGGTGCCATTCCCATCTCGCGCACCTATGCCACCGCTCGTTCGGTGGAGTTCGACGCGATACTCATCGCGGGGTCGCCGGCCAACGCGAAGGCGAAAACGATCGTCGACGAGATGTTCCGACACCACAAGGCGATCGCGATGCTGCCCGAGGGGACCGAGCTTGCTGGCACCGTAGCGGTTCCGACCGATGGGCCCGGGCTGTTCTCCGGCTCCGACACGGCGACCCTGGTGCAGTCACTGCTCAACGCGCTCGGCCAACACCGGGTGTGGGATCGGGTGGTCCTGCCCTGACGGACGCGCGAAGCCAGCCGCGGCGCTGAACGAGGTTTGCTGAAAGCGCCACGGGTGCATCGTCGCGGGCATACCATCGACCTGCCTGAGCAAGGGATCCGTCGATGGAGGTTCGACATGTTTCCCGTGATGCGCCTTGGAGCCGGACTCGCGACCCTCGCAGTCGTCTTGGCCGCACCGGCCGGTGCGACCGAGGACGAATTCGTGCGTGACCTTCAACCCCGGTATTCATTCCTGACCGCGGAGGAGTTGCTCACGCAGGGCTACCGGGCCTGCGCCGCCACCAGCGTCGGTGTCCTGGCGCCGGATGCGGTCAATATGATCAGCGCCGACCTCGGCATCTCGACGGGCGCGGCGATGGACATCGTCAGCCGCGCGCTACTCCGGCTCTGCTGAAACGCGCGGCCCCGCGTCACCGCACCAGGGTGGCCCCACCATCCAGGCGGATCTGTTGTCCGGTCATGAACCGTGATTCGTCGGCGAGCAGATACAGGGCGGCATACGCCGATTCCCATACGCTGCCGCGGCCCATCTTCAGCTTGACGACCTCGCTGTGCCGTTCGGTCGCCTCGTCGGCGTTCAATCCGAACAACGACTGCGACTCCCGGTTGGCCAGCACGGAGTCGATGGGACCCAACATCAATGTGTTGACCCGGATTCCGGCCTCGGCGAACTGAACGGCGGCCAGTTCGGTGATGTGATTCAGACCGCTTTTGCCCAGTGCGTAGGGCATGATGCCGATGTTCAGCCCGAGCTCGTTCTTGACGCTGGCGATCGACGAGATGTTGACGATGCTTCCGGTGGTGTCGCCGGGATTCCTCTCCATGCATTGGGCGGCAAAGAGATTGCAGTGGTAGCAGCCGAGCATGTTGACGTTGATGCCGTAGTTGAAGTTCTCGACGGTCATCGAGTTCGAGTCGAAGTCGAACGGGGGATTGGTGGCGGCGCTGTAGACCATCCCGTCCACACGGCCGCTGCTCGCCATCGCCGTATCGAAGATGTTCTGGCAGTCGCCTTTGTCGGCGACATCGGCTTCGACGGCGTAGGCCCGGCCGCCTTCGGCGGTGATCATCTCAACTGTTTCCTGCACCGCCGTGGGGTTCAGGTCGACGGCCACGATCTCTGCGCCGTGGCGCGCGGCCAGAATCGAGATGGCGCGTCCGTTCCCCATGCCGGGGCCGGCGCTCTGCCCGGCACCCACGACGACGACGACTTTGCCGGACAGGTCGAACGCCGTGCGATCCCTTCGGTCAAAGTCGGTTGACATGGTTCTCCTCGTTGCGGGTTTCGGGGCGGGTCCGCCTGACCAATCGTAAAGGCAACTCCTGACCAACCGTACAGCAGTCTCCTGTACGACTGGTCAGCTAGAGTGGGCGGTTGAAAGTAATCCGACAGAGAGACATCTGTGTGAGCGAGCACTCCTCGGAGGCCGGTCCGACCAGGCAACGCCTCATCGACGTGGCGATCGAGTTGTTCAAACAACACAGCGTCGCAGGCACGTCGCTGCAGATGATCTCTGACGAGCTAGGGCTTACCAAGTCCGCCATCTACCACCACTTCCGCACCCGCGACGAACTCCTGACCGCGGTGATGGAACCGCTCATCGGTGAGGTCGCCGCGATCGTCGCCGCAGCCGACGCTCAGCGCTCAGCCCGTGCTCGCGCCGACCGTCTGCTGTGTGGATACGCCGCGCTGGCGGCCGCGAATCGTGAACTGATACCGCTGTTCACCGGAGACCCAACCGTCGCCGCATTGCTGCGGGCACGGACGGATTGGGCCGCGGTCGTCGACCGTCAGATGGGCCTGCTCGCGGATGTGGAACCCGGGTTGGCCGGTCAGGTGAAAGCGGCGCTCGTGATGTCGGGGATCGCCTCCGCCGCGGGCGTCGACTACGGCGACGTCGACGAGGACACACTGCGCGAGAAGCTGATCGCTGCCGGTCGCCGCACACTCGGATTGCGGACGCCACCGGGGCGCGACGCGCGGCCCGACAGCTGAGCCGTGCCGAGTCTCAGCGGAAGCGGATGTTCATCGTCGCCAGGCCGAAGATCTTCTTCCCCGCGGATCGCGCCGCCACCACGATCACACCCGATCGGGTCGCCGGATCCAGCGACTTGATCCTGCCGCTGAACTCGATGTCGGCGCCTTCCTCGGCGGAGACGATCGCGGGTGCGGACAGCCGGACCGCGTAGCGGGTCACCGCTCCCGGGTCACCCGACCAGGCCGAGACGAATCCGGCACCGAGGCCCATGGTGAGCATGCCGTGGGCGATGACGTCGGGCAGTCCGGCCAGCTTGGCGATGTCCTCGTCCCAGTGGATCGGGTTGGCGTCCCCGGCGACGCCGGCGTAGTTGACCAGATCGCCGCGGGACAACCGGGTGTGGCGCACCGGGAGCTCGTCGCCGACCTTCACCTCGTCGAACGACGGTGTGCCCGGTGGGCGGTCCGAACCGTCGGCGATTCGGGCCTCGCCCTCGGGCCGGACAGTCTTCTCGTATGTGCCGTCGGCTCCGCTGACCGCGAAGATGTCTACGTCGTGCATCATCTTGGCGTGAACGGCGGTCATGATGTCCGGATCCACGTCTTCGCTGGTCAGCCCTACCACGGTGGTGTGCAGGGTGTGCACCCGCTCGCCTGCGGTGTCGGTGAAGGTGTTGGTGACGGTGATCAGATCCCGCCCTGCGATCCTGCGCACCGACGTCAACTCGACGTCGATGACCAGCTCGTCGCCGGCCACCATCGGGCGGTGCTGCTCGAAGACCTCTTCGGTCTGCAGGTAGGTGTCGTAACCGACGACCACCTGCTCGAACATGCGGCGGTTACACGACATGGCCGGGGCCGACGTGAACGTCAGCGGTGCCACCAGACCCGAATATCCCAGCTCAGCGGCCGCTTCGACGTCCCAGTGCGCGGGGTGGTAGTCCTGCACAGCGCGGGCGTATTCGCGCACCTTCTCGCGGCCGATGAGATAGGGGTCGGCCATCCGGTACCAATGGCCGATCCGCGCTTCGATAGCCGACGTTTCAGGTGCTGCGGTCATAGATCTGCTCATCTTTTCTGCCGGTTTGTCGGTAAGGCCGACCCCAGCACACTAACGCGCGCAAACCTCGAACCCTCGCGAGCATGGCCGCAGGCTGCACAGTCGGTTACCAGGGCCGGATTGGCGAGGCCGATCAAGAGCCATTAATTTCCCTGGGGTGATGTCCTCAGCTGTTCGCGCCGTCTCGCGATTGACCGCACCCGTGCTCACCCTGGCGGTCGTCGCCTCCGCGGGGCTTCTCGCCGGCCCGGTGTCGCAGGGCCCGGCGCCGACGGTGCGCTTGGCCAGCGAGGGCAACCCCTTGGCGGGTAAGCCCTTCTACGTCAACCCGACGTCCAAGGCGATGCGCGCCGCGCAAGCTGCGGACCCGCCCAGCCCCGAGCTGTCCGCGGTCGCCAACACACCGCAGGCCTATTGGCTGGTGCCGGGCTCGTCGGCGTCGACGGTGGCGAAGTATGCGGGCGATGCGCAGGCCGCCGGTGCCCTACCGGTGTTCGCCATCTACGGGATTCCCCACCGCGACTGCGGAAGTTTCGCCGCGGGAGGCCACGGATCCGGTGAGGCGTATCGGCAGTGGATCGACGGCATTGCCGCCGACATCGGCCCGGTGCCCGCGGCGGTCATCGTCGAACCCGACGCGCTCGCCATGGCCGACTGTCTGTCCGGGGATCAGCGTCAGGAACGCTTCGACCTGATCCGCTACGCCGTGGACACCTTGACCCGTAACCCGTCGACCGCGGTGTACGTCGACGCGGGCCACCTGCGCTGGCACAGCCCGGAGGAGATGGCGTCTCGGCTCAACCAGGCCGGCGTCGCCGGCGCGCGGGGATTCAGCCTCAACGTTGCGAACTTCTTCACCACCGAAGATGAAATCGGTTACGGCGAAGCGATCTCGGGCCTGACGAACGGTAAGCACTACGTGATCGACACGTCCCGCAATGGGAACGGTCCGGCGGAGGGCGAGCTCTATTGGTGCAATCCCAGCGGACGGGCTCTGGGCGTCGCGCCCACTACGGCCACTGCGGGTCCGCACGCCGACGCCTATCTGTGGGTCAAGCGGCCCGGCGAATCCGACGGGACATGCGGCAAGGGTGACCCGCCCGCCGGTGATTTCGTCAACCAGTACGTGATCGAGTTGGCGCGCAACGCGGGCCGCTGACACGTTTGAGCGCTGACAACGAAGGAAATGGATTGATCATGCCCTCGCCACGAACGTTGCCGACGTGCGCCTCGATCCTGATGGTCAGCCTGATGGTGCTGTCCGGATGCGCCGCGCTCGAGAACAAGGAGACCCACAGTACGGCGACGGCAGAGTCCGGCATCCAGACGCCGTTGGCCGCTCCGCGCACCGAGCCGCGCACCCCGGCACCGAATCCACCCCCGTCGGTCGAGCGCAAGCTGCCGATCGGCGATGTCTCGCTTGGGATCGACAACCGCGGCGACCTCGGGCAGATCATCGTCGACAGCACCGGGCGCACGCTGTACGTCTTCTCGCAGGACGCTCCGAACGAACCGACGTGCTACGGCGAATGCGCCGACACCTGGCTGCCACTGTTGGCGGACGCCGATCCGGCCGGCGGCGTCGGCATCGACGTGGCGTCGGCCAGGACGGTGCCGCGTCGCGACGGCCGCGAGCAGGTGACGTACCGCGGCCATCCCCTCTATCGCTATGCGGGCGATCAGACCGACAGGGACGCCAACGGGCAGGGTCTCGACATGTTCGGCGGGGAATGGCATGTGCTTACCAAGTTCGGTGAACCGCTGGCCTGAGGAATAGCCGCGTCGTTCGCCGGTGTTGGCATGCGCATCGACGGAAGCGAGAGCGGCATGGACTTCGGGATTTCGACATTCGTCAATGACGACACCATCGACACTGTGTCGTTGGCCCGCGCCATCGAGGAGCGGGGCTTTCACGCACTCGTGGTCGCCGAGCACACCCACATACCGGCCAGCAGACAGTCGCCGTATCCGATGGGCGGGGACCTGCCGAAGGTCTACTACCGGACCCTGGATCCGTTCGTGACGCTGGCCGCGGCAGCCGCGGTGACGACGAAGATCCAACTGGTCACCGGGATTGCGCTGCTGATCCAGCGCGATCCGATCACCACCGCCAAGGAGGCGGCCAGCATCGACGTGATCTCGGACGGCCGGTTCGTGTTCGGTGTGGGCGCGGGGTGGAACATCGAGGAGCTGCGCCACCACGGCACCGACCCCAAGACCCGCGGTGCGCTGCTGGATGAACGCATCGAGGCGATCAAAACGCTGTGGACCAATGAACCCGCCGAGTATCACGGACGCTTCGTCGACTTCGACTCCTCATTCCTGCGTCCCAAACCGGTGCAGAAACCGCATCCACCCATCGTGGTCGGCGGCGACTCCGATGCAACGGTCAAGCGGGTGATCCGTCATGGAGCCGGCTGGATCTCCAATCCACTGCCGGTCGAGAGGCTCGCCAAACGCATCGACCAGATGCGCGAGGGTGCGGGCCACGACGTCCCGTTGACGACCTTCGGGACGCCTGCGAATCCGGATTATTGGCGCGCGCTCGAGGACCTCGGCTACCGGCAGGCAAACCTGCTGCTACCCACCAAACCGCACGATGAGTCGCTGCGGCTGCTCGACGACTACGCGGACAAGATCGCCAAGTACCGCGGCTAAGTCAGCACGGCTAAGTCAGCGCGAGCGACCGCGTCTGCACGGCGACACGCCGTAACGAGAGGTACAAAGGCGGTCGCTCGCACACGCCAAGCGCCCAAGCAGAGCCCGAATTGAGGAGCCCGCCGATACTCGACGCGCGTCGAGTTTCTATCGTGACTGCATGAGCAATGACGCTGATGCCGGTCGGGTCGCCGAACTGGCGCGCGGGGTCGTCGCCGACCACGACCCGAAGAGCGTGCCGATTCCCGAATTCCTCGGCGCGTGCTATGACGCCGGTCTGACCTGGGTGCACTTTCCCGAAGGCCTCGGTGGGCTCGGGGTGTCCCGCGGTCTGCAGGCCGTCGCCGACCGCATCCTGCAGGGCGCGGGCGGCCCGGTGCCCCTCGGGCTCAACCCGATGGGCTACGGCATGGCCGCGCCGACCATCCGCGAACACGCCCAGACCGAGGACGTCAAACGAAATTGGTTGCGCCCGTTGGCAACCACCGACGACCTGTGGTGCCAGTTGTTCTCCGAGCCGGGCGCAGGCTCCGACTTGGCCGGGCTTGCGACATCGGCCGTGCGTGACGGAGACGACTGGGTCATCAACGGTCAGAAGGTGTGGACCAGCCTCGCGCACCGAGCGCGCTGGGGACTGCTGCTCGCGCGCACCAATCCCGATGTGCCCAAGCACAAGGGCCTGACGTACTTCGTCATCGACATGCACGGGGCCGGCGTCGAGACGCGACCGCTACGCCAGATGACGGGCCAGGCCGAGTTCAACGAGGTCTACTTCAGCGACGCCCGCATCCCGGACAAGCACCGCCTCGGCGAGGTCGACAACGGCTGGGCCGTCGCGATGACGACGCTGATGAACGAACGCACCGCACTCGGCGGCAGTGGCAGCAGGCGCGGCGCAGGCACCATCGCCGATGCGACCGGGCTGTGGGCATCGCGACCCGAGCGCCACACCCCGGTGCTGCGGGACCGGCTCACACAGCTGTGGCTGCGCTCGGAGGCGCAACGGCTCACCTCCGAACGCTCACGCGCGGCCGCGACGGTCGGCGGACCCGGCCCGGAGGGGTCGGTCGGCAAGTTGGTCGGCGCCGAGCTCAACCAGGACATCTACCAGTGGTGCATGGATTTCCTTGGCCCCGAGGGGATTTTGTACCACGGCTATCAGCAGGGTAGCGGGCACACGGTCGCAAAAAGGGACAGTGACTGGCAGGGGCCCATCCAGCAGCGGTACCTGCGAAGCAGGGCCAACACCATCGAAGGCGGTACGTCTGAGGTGATGCGGAACATCCTCGGGGAACGCATCCTTGGACTGCCCGGCGACCTGCGTGCCGACGCCGGCATGCCATGGAAGGAGATTCCCCGTGGTTGACAGCCCAGCCTCGCAGGCCGAGTACAAATTCACCGAAGAACAGGGCCAATTACGCGATGCGGTGCGCAAGTTCAGCGCCGAACACTTCTCCGAAGAGACCGTCCGCGGGTTGATGGAGTCCGACCCGCCGTTCGATCCCAAGGTCTGGGCCCGACTCGGCGGCGAGCTCGGCGTGCTCGGTCTGTCGGTGCCCGAGGCCGACGGAGGAGTCGGCGGAACGCTCATCGATCAGGCCGTGGCCATCGAGGAGCTCGGGGCACGGTTGGCGTGTGGGCCGCTGTTCGGCACGGTGTACCTGGCGATCCCGGCCCTCGTGGCCGCCTCGTCAGGGCCGGTGCGCGACGAGCTGCTCGGCGACCTCGTCGAGGGTCGGCGCACAGCGGCGTTCGCCGTGGTGGACCGCGCCGGCACGTTCGATCCGGACGCCGTCTCGGTGTCGGCTTCCGGAGATGCGTTGACAGGCACGGTGACTCAGGTCGTCGACGGCGGCATCGCCGACGTCCTGTTGGTCGCCGCGCGTGACGGTGACGCCGTCGCCTTGTATGCCGTCGACGGCACCGCCGACGGAGTGCAGCGCACACCGCTGGCCACGCTCGACCTCACCCGCTCCGAGGCGAACGTAGCGTTCACCGATGCGCCTGCCCGCGTGATCGCCGGGGCCGAGGAAGCCACCCGGGTCATCGACCATGCGCTGCAGGTCGGTGCGGCGCTGCTTGCCGTGGAGCAGGTGGGCGCGGCTCAGCATCTGCTCGACCTGTCAGTGGATTATGCGAAGTCGCGGTTGCAGTTCGGCAGGCCGATCGGGTCGTTCCAAGCGGTCAAGCACCGGCTCGCGAACCTGCTCGTCGACGTCGAGCACGCGAGGTCGGCTGCCTATCATGCGATCTGGGCGCTGGCGGACGGATCCGACGATCCTGCACTGGCCACCAGCATCGCCCAGGCGGTCTGCTCGGGCGCCCTGACCCACGTCGCCAACGACACCATTCAGGTGCACGGTGGCATCGGGTTCACCTGGGAACACCAAGCCCATCTCTATTACAAGCGCGCCGCGACGAACGCGGTTCTGCTGGGCAGCACCGAGGAGCACAGGGACCGGGTCGCGGCGATGGTGCTCGACGGCGCGGAGGCCGAGCGGGTGCCACGGGTTGCCGACGGGCTGACCGTCTGAGCCTGTCTCGTCAGGGTGACTTGCGTCACCTGATTGATAACGATTCGAAACCTGTTGCGTTGCAAGATGAGACACGAGGACCGAACAGCTCGGGTGTGAACACTATGTTCACAAGGTGCGCCGGCGAACCGCCCTCAAACTCCCGCTGTACCTCGCAGCCGCCGCGGCGCTGACCAAGCTGCCGTCCGCCGCTGCGGCCGAGACGGGGCGGTGGTCGGCTGACCGCGCCAACGCCTGGTATGGGGAGCAGGGCTGGCTGCTGGGCGCCAACTATGTCACTTCGAATGCAGTCAACCAGCTCGAGATGTTCCAGGCGGGCACCTACGATCCGCGCCGTATCGCCGGTGAGCTCAGCGTGGCCAGGCGGATCGGGATGAACACCATGCGGGTGTTCCTGCACGACCAGCTGTGGGCGGCGGACCGAGCCGGATTCAGCCAGCGGCTGTCCCAGTTCGTCTCCATCGCGGCAAGCCACAACATCAAACCGCTGTTCGTGCTGTTCGACTCGTGCTGGGATCCGTTGCCCAAGGCCGGCCCCCAACGCGCGCCGATCAAGGGAGTGCACAACTCGGGCTGGGTGCAAAGCCCCGGCGCTCACCGCCTGGAGGACCCGGCCTACACCCGCGTGCTGCAGAGCTATGTCACCGGCGTGGTCGGCCAGTTCCGCAACGATCCGCGTGTTCTCGGGTGGGACGTGTGGAACGAGCCGGACAACCCCGCGAAGGACTACCGCAAGGTCGAGCACGCGGACAAGCTGAAGCTGGTCACGGCGTTCCTGCCGCACGTGTTCCAGTGGGTGCGAGCGGTCAAGCCGATTCAGCCGTTGACCAGTGGCGTGTGGCAGGGCCATTGGCGCGACCCCGGCAGCCGCAGTGAGATCGCCAGCCTGCAGCTCGAGCTTTCCGACATCATCAGCTTCCATAGCTACGCTGAACCGTCCGAGTTCGAGGACCGCATCGACGAGCTCGCCCCGCTGGGCCGGCCGATCCTGTGCACCGAGTACCTCGCCCGCAACCTTGGCAGCACGGTCGAGGGCATCCTGCCGATTGCCAAGCGACGCAACGTCGGTGCCTACAACTGGGGCTTCGTCGCGGGGCGGACGCAGACGTACCTTCCGTGGGACTCCTGGAACGATCCGTACACGACGCTTCCGGAGACGTGGTTCAGCGATCTGATCCACCCCGACGGTCGGGCGCACGACGACAACGAGATCCGTTTCATCCAGAAGCTCGCCGGGTTGAGCGCCGCAAGCTAGATCCGCATCGGCGCGTACGGCTTTGCCGGAATCGGGTCGGTGGCGGAAGTTTTCGGCATTCGAGACCCAATCTTGGCTGGGTGGACGGTGGGCGGCGAGATTTGTCGGTGGGTGGTGTCATGATGCGGTTATGACGTTGACCGCACCCGGGCAGGCCCAGGAGTTGTCGCCCGATGAGCGGCTGGGCGCGCAGTTCGCTGCGCTGGAGGAGTTGGCGGGTCAACGCAACGCCATCGATGGGCGCATCGTGGACATCGTCGCCCAGATCGAGCGGGAGGGGGCGTGGGGGGCTACCGGTGCGCGCTCGGTCAAAGCGTTGGTGGCCTGGAAGCTGGGCCTGTCCGATACCACCGCCAAAACGATCACCGCCATCGCGCATCGCATCGAGGAGTTTCCCCGCTGCACCGAACAACTACGCCAGGGACAGTTGTCGGCCGATCAGGTCGGGGTGATCGCCCAACACGCCGCCACCGGATCTGATGAGCACTATGCGCAGCTGGCGTCGGTGGCCACCGTCAGCCAACTGCGCTTTGCAGCCAAACTCGAACCGCGCCCTGAGCCCGAACGCCCCGCACCTTCCCCCGAACCGTCGCTGACCAAAACCGTCGGCGAGCAGTCCACCACCTACCGCATCACCCTGCC
>NZ_LQIR01000009.1:0-84917 GCF_001499925.1 Mycobacterium lehmannii | reverse complement strand
CACCCCCCCCCGCCACCCCCCACGCCCCGACGCACACCGCCTCCGCCGCCACCTCGGGCAGGCGCTCGCCCCACGGCCGCCCGCGGACCGGCACCACGACCCCAACCGCCACCGCCGCCTGCAGCCCCGACGAAGCCGAAACGCACTCGGCGCCAACGGCATTGGGGCCGACTGCTGTTGGTGGTGCTGTTACTGGCCGTGACGGCGGTCGTGGCCGGTGGCATCTGGATGGACTCGTCACTGCAGCGCATCCCCGCGCTGGCCGATTACGCCGGCCGGCCCGCCGCGGGCGCGGGCACCACGTGGCTGCTCGTCGGATCGGACAGCCGTCAGAGCCTGACCCCTGAACAACAGGCGCAGCTGACCACCGGCGGGGACATGGGTAACGGCCGCACCGACACGATCCTGCTTGTGCACATCCCCGGCATCGCCTCGAGCACCGACACGACGATGGTGTCGATACCTCGTGACTCCTACGTGTCGATCCCGGGCTACGGTAGCGACAAGATCAACGCCGCGTACTCGGTGGGCGGCCCGCAATTGCTCGCCCAGACGGTCGAAGAGGCGACGGGCCTGCGGATCGACCGCTACGCCGAGATCGGCTTCGACGGGTTCGCGACCATGGTCGACGCGGTCGGTGGTGTGACGATGTGTCCCGCCGAGCCCATCAGCGATCCCCTTGCCGGCATCGACCTGCCGGCCGGATGCCAGAAGCTCGACGGCCGCAGCGCGCTGGGGTTCGTCCGCACCAGGGCCACCCCGCGCGCGGACCTCGACCGCATGGTTCACCAGCAGGAGTTCATGTCCGCGCTGCTGCACCGCGCCACCAGCCCGTCGGTGCTGCTCAACCCGCTGCGCTGGTATCCGATGGCCGAAGCCGCCGGCCACACCTTCACCGTCAACGAGGACGATCACGTGTGGAACCTGGCCCGGCTCGCCTGGGCGATGCACGGAGACGTCCTCACCACCACCGTCCCCATCGGGGAGTACTCCAGCGGTGACGCCGGCTCGGTCGTGGTCTGGGACGACGCCCTGGCAAGCCAGTTGTTCGAGGCGCTGCGGACCGACTCCCCGGTACCGCAGGACGTTCTCGACGCGCAGCCCTGACGCACCTCAGCAAACATTCATCCGGGCGCGTAACCGCCGTCACACAGGGTCGACTCATTTAGGTAAACCTGACCTCTGTTAGGTCGACCTTCGCTGACTATGGCCTCTGAGCTGGGATATCGTGGCGTCCATGACCACTGCTGAAGCATCCGACACCAAATTCCACGCCCTGCTGCAAGAGCAGATGCGCAACGAGTTCGGCGCCGCGCAGCAATACCTCGCCATCGCCGTTTACTTCGACGGAGCCGACCTTCCGCAGCTGGCCAAGCATTTCTACCGGCAGTCGGTCGAAGAGCGCAATCACGCCATGATGCTGGTCCAGTACCTCCTCGACCGCGACGTCGAATTCGAGATCCCCGGGGTCGACGCGGTGCGCAACGCCTTCGATGCTCCGCGCGATGCGCTCGTGCTGGCCCTCGATCTGGAGCGCACCGTCACCGAGCAGATCGGCCGGCTGGCCGGCGTGGCCCGCGACGAGGGCGACTACCTCGGCGAGCAGTTCATGCAATGGTTCCTCGGTGAGCAGATCGAGGAAGTCGCGCAGATGACGACGTTGGTGCGCATCGCCGACCGGGCCGGCGACGACCTTTTCCGCCTGGAGGACTTCGTAGCGCGCGAGCTCGGTTCGACGTCGAAGGACGTCGGCGCACCGAAGGTCGCGGGAGGCAGCCTCTGAGCGTCGCGCGGATCTGAGCGCGGCTAATCGCGACCGGCGGCGCCGGCCAGACCGTTCTGCAGCCAATCCTTGGTGCGGCCGGGGTGGTTGGTCGCGGCCCATGCCACACCGAGGTCGCGGCAGTACTGCACGTCCTCGAAATGATCGACGGTCCAGCAGTACAGCGCGCGGCCTTGCGCGGCCGCCCGGTCGACCAACTCCGGATGCTCCCTCAGTGTGGCGATCGACGGCCCGACCGCGGTGGCGCCGACGGTCGTGGCGGCGCTGCCGCCGAGGTAGCGCGACGTCTCGCCGAGCAACACGGTCGGCAACATCGGGGCCGCGCGTCGGATTCGCCACACCGCGGCCGCCGAGAACGACATCACCACGGCGCGCGACAGGTCCGCCGATGCCGGGGAGGCGATCCCGAACCGGTGCAGCAGCGCCAGCACCTTGCTCTCCACCAGCCCACCGAACCGGACAGGGTGCTTGGTTTCGATGAACACCTTGACCGGCCGGTTCCAATCGAGCACAAGAGAGATCAGCCCTTCGAGGGTGAGCAAGCCCGTATCACCTTGCACCTCAACGGCATTGCGGCTTGGATGCCAACCGCCGTAGTCGAGCTCGCGCAGTTGGGCGAGCGTCATGTCGCTGACGAGCCCCGTTCCGTTCGACGTGCGGTCGACCCGTCGGTCGTGCACACACACCAGGTAGCCGTCGCGGGTGAGCCGCACATCGCATTCCACGCCGTCGGCGCCCTGCTGCAGCGCAAGCTCGTACGCCGCGAGCGTGTGCTCGGGACGGTCGGCCGACGCGCCGCGGTGCGCCACGACGAAGGGATGGCCCCCGGGCGTCGGTCCGGAAGTCGCGTTCTCGGCGGCTTCGGAGTCGCCTGTCATAGGGCCTATGCTGCCGGGTCCTGCCCGTGCGACTCAACCGGAGCCTCGGGCTCGGGTCGATCCTCCGCCGGCCTGCTGTCGTCGGGGACGATCACCCAGCGCTTGCTCGGGCGCTCGACCGGCTGCCGTTCGAAACCGGAAACGACCTTCATGGCGAGCAGCAGGGTGGTCAGCGCCAGCAGATAGGCGATCATCGTGGTCATCGTGTTGTCGGCGATTCCCTGCGCATCGCGGGTGAAGCTGGTCGCGATCGACCAGATCGACACCGCGTAGCTGGCTACCCACGCAAGCCACCACACCGCGATCGGCCTGCGCAGATAGCTGAGCCGCTCCTCGACGCCCGCCAGTTCGAGGACGAACACCGGCGCCCAGAACAGATTGACGAACGGGAGCAGGCAGCCGGCCTGGAGTCGCCAGGAGGATCGAGGGTCCGTCGTTCCCCGGTAGGTGTAGGCGGCGGCCCGCCTGGCGATGAGCCAGTTCGTCAGCACGATGAGGCTGGCCACCACCATGAACGCGGCAACGACGCTGAGTACGACACCGAACCAGGTCGCGATCGCGGCGATCCACGGGGGCAGCAACACCGACCGGTTGATGATCAGCAGCACGTAGCGCGCGAGGTGGATCAGCGCCGCGGCGCCCAGCACCGCCATCGTCAGGAGCAGCGTGCCCGTCACCATGCCCGGCGACGGGCCGCGGCGCGGCGCCTCCTGCTGTTGGTCAACCGGCGCGGGCTGGTCGACAAGTCCCCATCGCGGGATGGTCGCGTAGCGAGGTGTCGGGCCGAGCGCGCGCTTCGGGCGCCGCGGATGCGGCGGTGCGCCCGGCCGCACGGCGATCCAGCGGTATCCCGGTGGCAGCTGCGGCCGTGGGCCGGGCGCTGCGGCCGCGGACCGTGCGCTCCACTGGGCGTTCGCGGTGTCCGGCGCAGACGCCGATGGCGGCATCAGCGATCCGTTGCACCGCGGACACCACGTCCGGCGCCGGTCGCGCACGTTCCACCGGGTTCCGCACGCCGAACACACCTGAATCATTTCGCTCCTCGCGCGCGCGGAATCACTTCACTCCTCGCCCGACCATTCGACCAGCGTAGCGACGATGCGTCAGACCACACCCGGCCCGCCGTCGTCGGTCACGATCGGTCGGCCGGCACCGGCCCAGGCGAACATGCCGCCGCTGACGTTGACCGGTGAATAGCCGTTCCTGGCCAGGTACTGCGCCACGCTCTGCGACCGCCCACCGGCTGCGCAGATCACGAACACCTGCGCGTCGACGTCGATCTCCGCCAGACGCGCTGGGACCTGTCCCATCGGGATGTGCCGCGCATCCGGGGCATGCCCGCGTGCCCACTCATCGTCTTCGCGTACGTCGAGCAGGATCGCGCCGGCGTCGAAGGTCGTCGGCACGTCGGCGACATCGACCTGCGCGATTTCAGCCTCGTTCATGCCTCAATGCTGACATGCCGCCGGCCGGCTCGCGGCGACAGCAATGACCACCTATCCACAATTTCCACAGGTTCATCCACAAGCCGCGACATCGGAGAACCCGCCTTGAGCCGCTGAATCTGTGTTTTTCCTGAGGATCGCTGTGGATAAGCGGTCGACGTTTGGGCGCTCCCATCAACAGGCGGTCGGGCGGCGAGCGAAATCCCTAGTCCCGCTAACCGCGACTTGAGCCGGCCGCACCCACATTCCGTGGTGCGCGCGAGCCGATTTTTCCGGTTCGACGCAAGGGGCTATGATCGGCGTCACAACCAGCAGTTGTGATAGATCTCACCCGGGGGAACGTGGAACATGCAGGTCAGGAGGGGTTCATGACATCTTCGATGGGATCGGGTTCGGCGATGCCCCCCACGAAGTGGCAGTCCTCGACGCCCGCCGCCTACAACCGCAGCCAGCTGATGGCGTTACTGCGCGCCGGCGTGATCGCGCTGGTGCTCCTGGTCGTGCTGGCCCTGATCGTCCTGTTCTGACGACGAGCCGCCGACTCCTTCGCGAGGATACGACTTCTTCGCGACAACACGACAAAGCCGCCGGGTCTATGACTCGGCGGCTTCTTGGTGTCGAGAAGGTTTTCAGGCGGGCGGATAGACACCCATCTGCTTGCCCTTGTCGGTCTGCCAGAAGATGTCGGCGATCTCGTCGATCGTCTTGAGCAGCTTCTCGGCGACGGCGACATCGAGCGACTTCTTGACGTCGCCCGCGCCGTGCACGCCGTCCCAGAACAGCTGATGCAGGTTGGGGAACTGCTCGAAGTGATCCTTGGCGAAGAAGTCGGCCCACAGCACCATCAGGTGATGTTTGACCTCCTCGGCCTGCCGCTCCTTGATGATGATGCAGCGCGCGCGGAAGTGCTCATCGTCCGAGTCGTGGTACTTCTGGATCGTCTTGAGGCACGAGAGCGCCTCGATTTTGGCCTGCGCGGGGTCATAGACGCCGCAGTAGAGATCGCAGTGGGCATGGGCAGGGGTCGCGTGGTTCAACAATCGATGCAGCATGTACCTAACCTACCCTTTGGAGGTGCGCCGCAACCAGACACCGCGACGCTGGCCTCTGCGGTTGTTCCGAGTGGTCGACGACTCGATGCGCCCGACGGTCGGCCCAGGGGATGGCCTATTGGCCCTGCGGGGCGGGAGCATTCGGCGCGGGCAGCTACGGGTGTTCCCGGATCCGCGGCGTTCGACACGGTGGCTCGTCAAGCGGGTCGGCGATGTCTACGCCGACGGTCGCGACGTGATCTTCGAAGCGCGCTCGGACAATCCGGGCGCCCCCGGTGCCGTCGACTCCCACGAATTCGGTTGGGTCCCCGCGGCCGATTCGTATCGCGTGCTGTGGACTGCCCGAGCCAATTCCGGTGATTAGCAGTCGTGTCCACTTGCGTGCCAGCCGAGTTCTGCCGCATGCTGAGCAAATCGACCCACTGGCGTGTCGGGCCATCAGTCGGCCAGAGGCCGGCGTCCGAACACCGATGGCGCGGAGGCGATATGGAGAGGGAGTCGGGCAAGGCGATCGAGATCGCCCCCTTTCATTCACGCGGTTCACTCAAGGGATTCGTCATCTCGGGTCGCTGGCCGGATTCGACCAAAGAGTGGGCTCAGTTGCTGATGGTCGCCGTGCGCGTGGCATCGCTTCCCGGGTTGTTGTCCACGACAACGATTTTCGGTGCCCGTGAAGAGCTGCCCGACGAGCCTGAGCCCAATACGGTCGGCCTCGTCCTTGCCGAGGGCACCGTGGTCGGTGAATCAGCGGTACCGCCAGGTTATTTCGCCGAGCACCAGCCGCCGGCCCTGTTGATGCTGCATCCCCCGTCGGAAACCACACCGTCACTGCCGGAGTGCAGCGGCGCGGCCTCCGGTTGCGTGTTGCTGCCCGGCCTCCCCCATCTCGGCCTCGAGCACCGCGCAGCATGGGTGGAAGCCGAATCCGATGGAACAGTGACCTCCATGGTGAGCCGCGTCGGCGTGGACCCGATCAGCCACCCGGACACCGCGATCCTCGCGATGCTCCTTGCGGCATAAGGGCTTTCGAAGCATTTGATTCGGGTTCCTGAACGGTGGATTCGGGTGCCCGAAACCCTACGTGACACTGGCACATCCGCGCGATCGAAGCTATGGTCGGGTCAGTAAGCGAAGGGGAGTAGCCCCCAATCGTCGTGTCGACATACTGGCGCAAGCCCGGCCGGCGAACCACACATCCGAGGTGGTGGGCGAGACCTTCGACCGAAGCCGGCGGGGCATGAACATCGCTACGTCGGCGACGCGTCGAAAGGGTCGTCTAAATGCTCGCCGCCATCGTGGTCAGCCTGGCCGTGGTCTTCGTCGCCGAACTCGGCGACAAGTCGCAGCTGATCACCATGACCTACTCGCTGCGGCACCGATGGTGGGTCGTGCTCTCCGGGGTCGGGATCGCCGCGATGCTGGTTCACGGCCTGTCCGTCGCGGTCGGACACTTCCTCGGGGTGACGCTGCCCGAACGCCCGATCGCGTTCGTCGCCGCCATCGCATTCCTGTTGTTCGCGGTGTGGACGTGGCGCGAAAACGGGCACGACGACGAGGTCCGGATCGCAGAGCCGCGGTTCGTCGTCCCCGCGATCGTGTCGTCGTTCGTGCTGGCCGAACTCGGCGACAAGACGATGCTGGCCACCGTCGCCCTGGCCAGCGAACACAGTTGGGCGGGGGTGTGGATCGGCGCGACTGCGGGCATGGTTCTGGCCGACGGTGCCGCGATCGCTGCGGGCAGACTGATGCACCGCAGGCTGCCGGAGCGGTTCCTGCACGGCCTGGCCAGCGTGCTGTTCCTGCTGTTCGGGCTGTGGCTGCTGTTCGACAGTGCGCTGGGGTTGCGGTGGGTTGCGGTGGCGGTCACCGCTTCCGTCACCGTCGCGGTGCTGGTGATCTGGCTCATCCGCCGCCGCAGTGCACCCGTACCGTCCGGGGCACCCCAGCCGTCGACCCGGGCGTCCTGACCTCCATTCGCGCGCTCGGCGACCGCTCGCGCGGGCTCCCGCGACCATCCGCGCGGCACTTGGCAAACGCTGCGTTCGGCTCGAATGCATACAACTGACGTTGCCGGCGGCGGTCAGCGGGTTTCCTGCGCACGCGGTGCACGGCACCATGGCAAAACTAGCTCGACATGGCAAAACTAGCTCGACGAAGTGACTGTTGTTTGCTTCGTCGCACCGTATGGTAGAGGCGTCGGCGCACGGGGAACACGCGGTAGCCGGCAAGTAGCGGGCCTTGAACGCGGGGGCTGGTCAACTTTTCCCGGGTTTGCACTTGGTTGTTGCCACAACACTCGCTACGATGATCAGCAAATACGCCGCTTGTACACCGCTCGTCCAATGCATGTGGAGGTCATATCGATGAGCACGACGTTCGCCGCTCGCCTGAACCGGCTGTTTGACACGGTCTACCCGCCGGGACGCGGCCCGCACACCTCTGCTGAGGTGATCGCGGCACTGAAGGCCGAGGGCGTCACCATGTCCGCTCCGTACCTCTCGCAGCTGCGCTCGGGCAACCGCACCAACCCCTCTGCCACCACCATGGCCGCTCTTGCCAACTTCTTCCGGATCAAGCCGGCCTACTTCACCGACGACGAGTACTACGAGAAGCTCGACAAGGAGCTGACCTGGCTCGCCAGCATGCGCGACGAGGGTGTCCGGCGTATTGCCGCACGCACCGTCGGCTTGTCGCCGGAGGCCCAGCAGGACATCGTCCAAAAGGTCGATGAGCTGCGTCGCCGCGAGCATCTGGACGATTAGCCCGGTGCGGCTCGCCGCGTCATAGCTGGCGAAGCGGGGCCGCGCTACCAGCTACGTCGCTTGACCCGTCGCGCCATCGCGACGGGTCAGTGCTCTGTACTGCTCGGCGATCTCCAGAATCCACTCGCGGTCGGAATATTCGCTGGGTTGGTTCAACCAGCCCAGGCCCGGAAAATCGACGCGCTTGTCCTCCGATGCGCGGTCGGCGGTTCCCGAATGGATCCACTCGGCGATCGCCCGGGCCTGTTCCTGCGGCGGAACCGGCGGGGACTCGAGGTCCGCCTCGTCCAGGTCGGCATCATCGCCGGAAATTGAACCGTCGCCGGACACCGCACCGCGCGGGTCGACTCGAAGCTTGCGCCGGTGTTCGGCGGCCGTGGCTTCCAAGTAGAGCGCGTCGGAGATCAACGACATCCGTTCCGCCACCCGGAAGACGAGGGGTCCCCGCGGGCGGACACCGATGCCGATGTCGGGGTGCCTGCGGCCCAGTTCGGTGAGGATCGGCTGGATCGCCCGCAGTTCGCGCCTGGCGCCGAACCAGTCCTCGATGCTGGGTAGCAGCGATCCCGCGGCGACGACCAACATCGCGCAGCCCAGGAGCGTCGCCGCGGCCCCGACGCCGACCGGTCCGCCGCGGTCGAGAGCACGCAGGAAGAAGAAGGCCGACGCCACCACGATCAGCACGATGCCGATCGTGAACACGAATAGCGCGCGCCCGCGGCGGCTGCGGTTCGAATAGCGCAGCCCAGCCCACGAGACCAACGACAACGCCAGGAGCACGTAGAGCAGCGGCAGCAACCACGGCAGCGTGTTCCCACCGCCGCTGAGGTTGCGCTGCAGGTATTCCTGGGGCGACATCTCGGGCTGGCGGCCTGCGGAGAAGAAGGCCACACCGGTCACCACGGCGATCACCGCCGCAACGCTGTACTGCGCCACCGCGATCCTGCGGATGGTCGCCGGTTTGCGCACCGACGACACGGTCGTGATCATCACGCAACTGCCCGCGGCACACGCGACGAGCGCCACCTGGGACAACCCCAGGGAGATGTTGGGCCAGCGCAGCAACCGGTCGATGAGCAGGGTCAGGGGTTGCCAGTTCAGCGCGGCTATCAAGGCCAGGCTCGCCAGCGCGACGATCATCGCGGTGCTCACCAGGCTCTGCTTATTGACCAGCGCCCATCCGATGCGGAGTCCGGTGGCCAGTCCGAGCAGACCGGCGATCACCCAGACGATCAACCAAACGCCTCTCCGAGCCGCACCTGCACGATCGACGAGCGGTCCGACGGAAGCCGGCCCAGGCGGTACAGCAGCAGGGCCGCGAAATCCTCCGCCTCCTGCTCGGCCTCCTCACCCGCCGGACCCATACAACCGGTCCGCTGGTTGAGCATGTAGCTGATGAGATCGGAGCTGGCGAACTCCGTGCTCTGTTCGGCGGCCTGCGCGACGGGGATACCGTCGTGGCCCAGCACCAGATGCCCCAGCTCGTGGGCGAGGGTGCGGTCCCACGCGGGTAGGCCCTTCTGGATCAGGAACACGTCGTGGTCGTTGTACTGACGCCACTGCCCACAGACCCCCGGCGGCAACTCCGCCATCTTGAGCTCGATGGGTCGCTTGCGGTCTTCGCTGACGGCCTCGACGAGTCGGGTCAGCGACACCTCCCCGTGCCGCGGCGCCAGTTCGAGCACGGCCCCGACCGCACGGGTGACACGGCGGTTAGCTGGCATGGATCCCCCTTCCGACCCGTTCACTATGCGCTTTCCGCCCTCTTGACGGGCGGCTTCGAAGTCAGTTCGCGAACGTTGCGGTCTGTATAAGCATGCCCTCAATACGCCATGCAGCCAAGACGGATCCGGTGCTCGTTTCCCGGCGCCGAGCCGCCCGCGGCCCGAGCGCTCCGAACGATAGGGTTGTGCTGCACCGAGAACCTGCACAGCCATGACGTCAGCAACCGAGAAGACCGCCGGGAGGCAGCCGGGATGAGCCCGTTCAAGCGACACAAAACTCGCGCCACCCGCAGGGCCGAGGCCCGCGCGATCAAGGCGAAGGCGAAACTGGAGGCCAAGCTGGCCGCCAAGAACGAAGCTCGTCGCATCAAGTCTGCCCACCGGGCCGAGGCCAGGGCGCTCAAGGCGCAGCTCAAGGCCCAGCGCGACAGTGACCGCGCAGCCCTGAAGGTGGCCGAGACGCAGCTGAAGGCCGCCCGCGAAGGCAAGCTGTTCGCCCCCGGCCGGATCCGTCGCATGCTCACCGTCATCCGCCTACTCGCGCCGATCGTGGTGCCCGTGGGCTACCGCGCGGCCATCGCCGCGCGCGGCTATGCCGATCAACGCCGGGCGGACCGGCTCGGTGTTCCGCTCAGCCAGGTCGGCCAGTTCAACGGTCACGGCGCCCAGCTGTCGGCGCGCATCTCCGGTGCCGAACAGTCGTTGCGGCTCGTCTCCGATAAGAAGCCGAAGGACGCCGAGACCAAGCAATTCGTCGGGGCGATCACCGAGCGCCTCGGGGACCTGTCCGCCGCGATCGCCGCCGCCGAGCACATGCCGCCGTCGCGGCGCCGGTCTGCGCACGCCGCTATCGAACGGCAACTCGACGGAATCGACGCCGACCTGATGGCTCGGCTCGGCGTGAGCTGAGCTGAAAGTGTCGCCGTCCGGCTCCGCAGCCCGCCTTCGTGGCGCGGTTGCGGGGCTGCTGACGGCGACGCTCGCGTCGGCCGCACACGGTTACGGCGGTGCAGAGCCGCCGGGCGGTGCCGCGATCGTGGCGCTGGTCATCGTCGCCGCGACCGTCGGCACATCGACCGCCACCCTCTCCGCCGGTTCGAAAACGCCTGTCCTGCTTGCGATTCTGGCGTCAGGTCAGATCGCCGGCCACATCGTGCTCGGCGCCTCCGGGCATATCCATGCGACGCAGACCGCGACGATGATCGTCGCCCACACCGTGGCGGTCTGCGTGGGGGCGGTGCTGATCGCGGCCGGCGAACGACTGAGCCGGGCGCTGTCGCGTGTAGTGCGTGTGGCGGTGCGCGTGGTGTGCCCGCCTGCCGCACCGCAGGGCCGTCCGATCGTGCGGCGGGCCCAACAACCGCTTCGCTCTGCGCTGCTTCTCGCCGCTTCGGTATCTGATCGCGGGCCGCCGGTCGCCCCCGCGTTCTGATCCACATACCAACGGCTCGAGAAAGACACATTCGATGAGAACCATCACCAGGTTGCCCCGTCGTGCCCTCACCACCGTCGCCGCCGGTGCGGCCCTGCTCCTGTGGCTGACGATCGGAATGCTGGCCACCGCGGGCACCGCGTCCGCGCATGCGACCCGCATCGCGTCGGACCCTGCGGAGAACAGCCGGCTGACGGAGGCACCGGAAACGGTGTCCGCCACGTTCAGCGAGGCACTGCAGCCGCAGTTCGCGGCCATGACCGTCGTCGGCCCCGACGGCAACCTGTGGTCGACCGGCGAACCGCAGGTCCAGGGCGCTGTCCTCAGCGTCGGTGTGCGCTCACTCGGACCGACCGGGCGCTACACCGTGAACTACCGGGCCACGTCGGCCGACGGGCACGTGGTCAACGGGTCCTGGTCGTTCGAGCTGAGCGTGCCGGGAACCGGGACACCGGGCCCGTCGGCGGCCGCACCGGCGCAGGCCCCGGCCGATGACGGCATCCCTGTATGGCCGTTCTTCGCGGGAGCGGTCGTCATCATCGGCGCAGGCGCGGTGTGGGCGGTGCGGCGCCGCTCGTGACCCGTCGACGCACCGTGGTCGTCGGGGTGGTGCTCGCGACCGCGGCGACAGGCCTGACCTGGGGGCTAACCTACCCGCAGGGGTCGGTGGGTGCGACCGCGGTGCGGGTGGTGGCCGACTGCGCAGGCGTCGTCACGCTGGGCCTGGCGGTGGTGCCGGTACTCGACGGTGAGCGGCACCGCAGCGAGTTGTTGGCCCGCTCGACGCGACCGCTGGCAGTCGCCTCGGTGCTGTGGCTGCTCGCCGAGTTGACCCGGCTGATCGTCGCGGCCGCACAGGCCGCCTCGCTACCGGTGTTCCGCCTCGGCGTGCAGACCACCGCCGACTTCGCCACGACCACCGCGGCGGGGCGGGCGGGCATGCTCGCGCTCGCCGCCGCGGCCGCCATAGCCGTGTCGGCGCTCGTCGCACCGCGGACGGCGTCGTGGAATGTCGCGGTGATCGGCGCCGCGGCGGTCGGAGTCGTCGCGCGCCAGCTGACCGGGCACTTCGCGAACAGCCCGCTGGGTGGTGTGGCGGTCACCGTGCATACCCTCGCCGCCGCATTGTGGGTCGGGGCGCTGGCGGCGCTGGTGCTGACCGTCGACCACCGCGGACAGTGGGCCCGGATGCTGCCGCGCTTCTCCGCACTGTCGCTGGTCTGTGTGGCGGTGCTGCTGGTCGGCGGGGGCGTCGGCGCCGCGCTCCGGTTGGGCACACCGGCCGACTTGTACGCGACCGGTTACGGGCGGCTGGTGTCGGCCAAGATCGCGGTGACGGTCGCGCTCGTCGTCCTCGGCTGGCGAAACCGCACGATGTGGCTGCCCGCCGCACGGTCGCATCGCGCCACGGCGGTGGTCTCCCGAACCCGGGCGCAGGTCGAAACCGCGGTGATGCTCGTCGCGCTGGTCCTGGCCGCTGGTCTGGCCGTCACGGGGTAGTGCCATAGCCGGCCTGGCATGATGGACCGATCGACTTCCGGCCGCACGCTCGGCCGGCCTGGCGACCAGACACTGCAAAGGAGCAGCCCGATGGCAGACCAGCAGGGCCGACCCGACGAACAGCCGCACAGCACACCACCGGCGGATCAGTCGACCCCGCAGCCCGCTGCCGCGGAGTCGGCGAGCGTCTCCCCCGACCCGCTGATCCCTCCTCCGCCGGCGAAGAAGACACCCGCCAAGAAGGCTCCCGCCAAGAAGGCCGCCAAGAAGACTCCCGCGAAGAAGGCGGTGAAGAAGGCCGCACCGGCGAAGAAGTCGCCCGCCAAGAAAGCACCCGCCAAGAAGGACCCGGTAAAACAGGCGCCGGCGAAGAAAGCACCCGCGACTGAACCCGCCGCTACCGGCAAAGATGTTGAGTCTGCCGCGAAAGTGACTGCTGCGCAGGCGAAGTCGACGGTCGCTGCTGCCAGCAATCCGGTGGCCGGGCCGCCGCCGACGCCGTTGATCGGGCCCGAGCCCTCACGGTTGCCGGTTGCGGCGGCCATCGCTGCGGGTGTGCTGGCGATCATCGTCGTGCTGCTGATCCGCCGGGGAAGCGACGAGGGCTGACGAAAAACGCTTGACCCTCACGCCGCGTCAGGGTCGATAGTGGCGCTATGGACGCCATGACCGTCGGCGCGGTGGCCACCCTCACGGGTGTCTCGGTACGCACCTTGCACCATTACGACCACATCGGTCTGGTGGTGCCGAGCGTGCGCACCGCGGCGGGCTACCGCGGCTACACCGACGCCGACATCGAACGGCTGCATTTGGTGCTGGTGTACCGGTCGGTCGACATGCCCCTCGAGGAGATCCGCGCCCTGCTGGATGGGGATGGGGATGTGCTCGACCATCTCGAGCGCCAGCACCGGCTGTTGCTGGACCGTGCGGATCGGCTGCAGCACACGATCAAGGCAGTGGAGGAACTGATGAGCTCACATCGCAGTGGCATACAACTGACCGCCGACGAGCAGGTCGAGATCTTCGGCAGCGCGGTGTTCGACGAGTACGCCGCCGAATCCGAGGAGCGGTGGGGAGGCACCGACGCGTGGAAACAGTCGCAGCAGCGCACCGCGCGAATGACCAAGCAGGACTGGATCGAGCTCAAGGCCGACAACGATGCGCTGTTAGCCGCGCTGGCCGAGGCGCGCCGCGACAGCGTCGTACCCGGCTCAGAGCGTGCGAACGAGCTGGCCGCCTGGCATCGCGCAAACATCGAGCGCTTCTACGACTGCGACCACACGATGCAGGTCTGCCTGGCCGAGATGTACCTGGCCGACGAGCGGTTCACCCGGTACTACGACGACGTCGAGCCGGGGCTGGCACGATTTGTGCACGACATCATCGTGGCTAACATCGACCGGTGAGCATCGAACCCCGCCCCACCGCCGACCTGGTCGACGACATCGGCCCCGACGTGCGCAGCTGCGATCTGCAGTTGCGCCAGTTCGGCGGGCGCGCGGAGTTCGCCGGCCCGATCGTCACCGTGAAGTGCTTCCAGGACAACGCGTTGCTGAAGTCCGTGCTGTCAGAACCGGGTGACGGCGCAGTGCTCGTGATCGACGGCGACGGGTCGCTGCACTCGGCGTTGGTCGGCGACGTCATCGCCGGCCTCGGCGTCGAAAACGGCTGGGCCGGCCTGATCGTCAACGGCGCGGTCCGTGACTCCGCGATGTTGCGCACCCTAGACATCGGCATCAAGGCGCTGGGGACCAATCCGCGTAAGAGCACGAAAACCGGTGCCGGAGAACGCGATGTCGCGGTCGAGTTCGGCGGTGTCGTGTTCCAGCCGGGCCACATCGCTTACAGCGACGACGACGGCATCGTCGTGGTCGCCGAACCGGACTGATCGCGAACCGTACACCAGGGTCGTCAATATTGGGGAATCACAGCCCTGGTGTACATCTCGCGAGCGAAGTTAGGCCGAAGCCTTCACCGAGGCACGGTGTTTGGTGAACTCCAGCGCCTCGTCGTCGACCTTGCCACGACGAATCAGCCGCAGGTCGAGCAGGTAGTTCTGCTTGAGCCGCCACGGCGGGACATGTCCGGCCTTCGGCAGGTAGTCGAGCGCGCGCAGGACGTAACCGGGGGTGAAATCCATCAGCGGGCGTTCGTCGACGCTGTTGCCGGGATGCATCGGTTCGAAGCGGTCGAATCCCTCGGCGTCCATGTAGTTCAGCACCCGGCAGAAGAACTCGGAGACCAGGTCGGCCTTGAGCGTCCATGACGCGTTCGTGTAGCCGATGGTGAACGCCATGTTCGGCATGTGGGTCAGCATCATGCCCTTGTAGGCCATGGTTTCGTTCAGCTCGATCGGCTCGCCGTTGCGCATGATCGCCGCGCCGCCGAACAGCTGCAGGTTCAAACCCGTTGCGGTGATGATGATGTCGGCCTCGAGCTCCTCTCCGGAGGCGAGCTTGATGCCCGTCTTGGTGAACCGCTCGATGGTGTCGGTGACGACATCGGCCTTGCCGTGGCGGATCGTCCGGAACAGATCGCCGTTGGGCGCCAGGCACAGCCGCTCGTCCCACGGGTTGTAGCGGGGTCCGAAGTGCTTTTGCACGTCGTAGCCCTCGGGCAGCCGGCGCTGCGCCATGGTCATCAGCTGCTTGCGCATGAAGTTCGGGAACCGGCGACTGATCTGGTACTGCGCGGACTGGAACAGGATGCTCTTCCAACGGTTGAGCACATAGGCGGGCTTTTCCGGCAACGTCTTTTTCGTCCGAACCGCGAACGGATCCACGTCGGGCAGCGACCCGACATAGGTCGGTGAGCGCTGCAGCAGCGTGACGTGCCCGGCACCCGAATTGGCCAACGCCGGGATCAGGGTGACCGCGGTCGCGCCGCTGCCGATCACGATGATCTTCTTGCCCTCGTAGTCGAGGTCCTCGGGCCAGTGCTGCGGATGGATGACGGTGCCCTCGAAGTCGTCACGGCCGACGAACTCCGGGGTGTAACCCTCGTCGTAGTTGTAGTAGCCGCTCGCGGCGAACAGGAACGACGCGGTGATCTCGGCTTCCTCTCCGTCGCGCTCGACGCGCACGGTCCAGTGGTTCTTCTCATCCGACCAGTTCGCGGACAGCACGCGATGCTGATAGCGGATGTGCTTGTCGATGCCGTACTCGGCCACTGTCTCCTTGAGGTAGGCCATGATCGACGGCCCGTCGGCGATCGCCTTCTCCGAGGTCCACGGCTTGAACCGGAAGCCGAGTGTGAACATGTCCGAGTCGGAGCGGATACCCGGATACTTGAAGAGGTCCCAGGTACCGCCGAGATTCTCCCGGCGCTCCAGGATGGCGTAGGTCTTGCCCGGGCAGCGGTCCTGCAGATGCCAGGCGGCGCTGATGCCGGAGATACCGGCGCCCACGATGACGACGTCGAGGTGTTCGCTCATGGTACCGGAGCGTATCAACGGTATGTCGAGTTAGTCAACGGGGTGTCGATAATCTCGACACCGTGTAAAGTCAATCGACGTGACCACCGTCAGCCAGTCCCGCGGACCGCGGGGACGTCGCTCCGGCCGCCCCTCCGGCGACGACCGCGAACACGCGATTCTCTCGACACTCGAGACGCTGCTCGAGGACCGCTCGCTGGCTGACATCTCGGTGGACGACCTGGCCAAAGGCGCAGGCATCTCCCGCCCCACGTTCTACTTCTATTTCCCCTCGAAGGACGCGGTGCTTCGTGCGCTCGTCGAGCAGGTCATCGCCGAGGCCGACGGCAACGCCGACGACGCGATGGGCGGCATGGGTCCCGCGGTGGATCCGGCCGGAGTCTGGAAGGCCATCAACGCGTTGTTCAGGACGTTCGGTGCGCACCGCGCCGTGACCCTTGCGGGCGCCGCCGCTCGGCCCACCAATCCCGACGTGCGCGCGCTCTGGTCGCGCTTCATGCAGAAGTGGATCGACCACACCACCGCGTCGATCGAGAGTGAACGCGCGCGGGGTGAGGCGCCTGAGACCATCCCGGCGCAGGACCTCGCGACGTCGCTGAACCTCATGAACGAGCGCACAATGCTCGCGGCCTTCGCGTCCGAGCAGCCCGCGGTCAGCCCCGACCAGCTCGTCGACACCCTCGCCCACATCTGGGTCACCAGCATCTACGGCACCACTGGCCACTAGTCGGACATCGATGCGAACATATGTTCGTGTCGACTGGTTTCGGGGCAGCGGCGGCGAGCATCCTGCACGCTGACCTCGATTCGTTCTACGCCTCGGTCGAGCAGCGTGACGAGCCATCGCTGCGCGGCCGGCCGGTCATCGTCGGGGCAGGTGTGGTGCTCGCCGCCAGCTACGAGGCCAAGGCATACGGCGTGCGAACCGCGATGGGCGGACGAGAAGCCCGCCGACTCTGTCCGCACGCGATCGTCGTGCCTCCGCGCATGTCGGCGTATTCACAGGCCAGCCACGACGTCTTCGAGGTGTTCCACGACACCACACCGGTGGTCGAACCGCTGTCGGTCGACGAGGCGTTCCTCGATGTGTCGGGGCTGCGTCGGGTGTCGGGCAGCCCGGTCGAGATCGCCGCGCGGCTGCGGGACCGGGTCCGCGAAGAGGTCGGGCTGCCCATCACGGTCGGGATCGCGCGGACCAAGTTCCTGGCCAAGGTCGCCAGCCAGGAGGCCAAACCCGACGGGCTGCTGCTCGTCCCGCCCGATCGTGAACTGGCATTCCTGCACCCGTTGCCGGTTCGGCGATTGTGGGGTGTCGGCGCCAAGACCGCCGAGAAGTTGCACACCTACGGCATCGAGACCGTCGCCGACGTCGCCGAGCTCAGCGAGCCCACTCTCGGATCCCTGGTCGGGGCGGCGATGGGCAGCCGGTTGTTCGCGCTGTCGCGCAACATCGATCGCCGTCGGGTGGTCACCGGCGTGCGCCGGCGCTCGGTCGGCGCGCAGCGCGCGTTGGGCCGGCGTGGCAACACGATGTCGGCGCAGGAGATCGACGCGGTCGTCGTGAACCTGATCGACCGCATCACCCGGCGGATGCGCAAAGCCGGCCGGACCGGTCGCACCGTGGTCCTGCGACTGCGCTTCGACGACTTCGGCCGCGCCACCCGGTCGCACACGATGCCACGGGCGACCGCGTCGACCGAGGTGATCCTGCACGCCGCCCGAGGCCTCATCGCCGCGGCGGCGCCGCTGATCGCCGAGCGCGGTCTGACCCTCGTCGGGTTCGCCGTGTCCAACATCGATCGCGACGGTGCACAACAGCTCGAGCTGCCGTTCGAGGAGAGCCACGACACGACCGCGGTCGACGAAGCGGTCGACCAAGTGCGTCAGCGGTACGGCAATTCGGCGGTGACCCGCGGTGTACTGCTGGGCCGCGACACCGGTCTCGAAGTGCCCCAGCTACCCGACTGACCCGGGCCTGCCCTTGCGCGGCTGGGCCTTCTTGGCCGTCGTCTTCTTCGCCGCCCTGCCGGGCTTCGGCGGGGGGTTGGCGGCTTCCGTTTTCGCCGACTTCATCGGCGGGACAGCCTTTTTCGCCGGCGTCTTCTTGGCGGGAGTCTTGGTGGCGGCCTTCTTCGCGGCCGTCTTCTTTGCCGGAGCCTTCTTCACCGGCGCCTTGGTCGCCGCCTTCTTGGCGGGCACCTTGGTCACCTTCTTGGCAGGCACCTTCTTCGCCGGTGCCTTCTTGGCCGGTGCCTTCTTCGCCGGTGCCTTCTTGGGTGCAGCCGATGACGGTGGCGCGGACGGCGGTTGGATCTGCTCGGCCTGGTCCTCGGGCTCGCCGCTGACGCGTCGCACGAGGCGCCCGGCCGTCTCGCCCGCAGCGGTCGCGAGCTCTGCGGCACGCGCGCCGAGCGCCGCGGCCGTCTCACCGATAATTTTTCTCACAGTGACCCTGTACCCCGTTCGGGGCAGTTAACCGCGGGCGATTCTCATGATCCGGCCCACGTCAGCAATTCCTCGGCGGGCCAGGTGTTGACGATGCGGTCGACCGGCACCTCGGCATCGAGCGCACGTTGCGCGCCGTAACCGAGAAACTCCAGCTGCCCGGGTGCATGCGAATCGGTGTCGATCGAGAACAGGCACCCGACCTCCAGCGCCAGCTTGAGCAGTCGGGTCGGCGGGTCACGCCGCTCGGGTCGAGAGTTGATCTCAACGGCCGTTCCATGGTCCCGACATGCCGTGAACACCTTCTCGGCGTCGAATTTCGATTCCGGCCGCATCCCACGTCCTCCGGTGACCAGGCGGCCGGTGCAGTGGCCCAGCACATCGGTGTGTGGGTTGGTGACCGCCTTGAGCATCCGGCGCGTCATCGACGGGGCGTCCATCGCCAGCTTCGAATGCACGCTGGCCACCACGATGTCCAGCCGCTCGAGCAGTTCCTCCTCCTGGTCGAGAGAGCCGTCCTCGAGGATGTCGACCTCGATGCCGGTCAGAATCCGCAGCGGAGAGACCTTCTCGCGCAACTCGTCGATCACGTCGAGTTGTTGGCGCAGCCGCTCGGGCGACAGGCCGTTGGCGATCCGAAGGCGCGGCGAATGGTCGGTCAGCGCACAGTACTCGTGTCCCAGATCCCTTGCCGCCGACATCATTTCCTCGATGGGGGCCGAGCCGTCCGACCAGTTCGAATGCACGTGCAGATCGCCACGCAGCGCGGCGCGGACGTCACCGCCTCCGAGATCCTTTGCATTGGACCGCAATTCGGTCAGCACTTCGGGTTCGCGCCCGGCCCATGCCTGCGCGATGACCTTCGCGGTCTTGGGGCCGATGCCGGGCAGCGACTGCCAGCTGTTGGCGGTGCCGTGGCGGTCACGCTCGGCGTCGGAGAGGGCTTCGACGACGTCGGCGGCATTACGGTAGGCCATCACCCGGCGAGGGTCCTCGCGCGCACGGTCCTTGTAATAGGCGATCTGCCGCAGGGCGATGACGGGGTCCACCACTCCAGTGTGCCCGTTTTGCTCCTTCGAACCGAAGCTCGATATAGTGGATTGCGAATATGTTCAATCCATCAAGTACTGGGATCCATGCCACACCGCTTCCCCGGTAGCCCCGAGCTACCGCTCTACGAGATCAAGGCCAACCTCTTCAAGGCGTTGGCCCACCCTGCGCGTATCCGTGTCCTCGAGATTCTGTCGGCGAACGACAGGCCGACGTCGGTCAGCGAGATACTCGCCGAAACCGACCTCGAACCCACGCTGCTGTCTCAGCATTTGGCCGTGCTCAAGCGTCATCACGTGGTCTCGGCGCAACGCATCGGCAATTCGGTCATCTACGATCTCGCTCACCCCAAGATCTCCGAACTGCTGGTCATCGCTAGGGCTTTTCTCGCTGACGTCCTCGGTGCCCACCGGGATCACTTGGCGGCATTCGAGGCCCTGCCGCCGCTGGGTCACGGCAAGTGAACCTCACCCGACTGCTCCCGAGCCGCCGCGACTATGCCGAGCTGCCTCGGTCGTGGCGGCGCGACATCCTCGCCGGAATCACAGTCGGCGTGGTTGCCTTACCACTGGCCTTGGCATTCGGCATCAGCTCCGGCGTCGGCGCGGCGGCCGGCCTGATCACTGCCGTCGTTGCCGGGTTGGTCGCGGCCGTCTTCGGCGGGTCGCACGTGCAGGTGTCCGGACCCACCGGCGCGATGGCCGTCGTGCTTGCGCCGATCGTGGCCCAGTATGGCCTGGGCAGCATCGCCCTCGTGACCGTGCTGGCCGGGCTGCTCGTGCTCGCCGCCGGAATCACGGGTCTGGGCCGGGCAGTCACGTTCATCCCCTGGCCCGTTATCGAGGGGTTCACCCTGGGCATCGCCGCCATCATCTTCCTTCAGCAGGTACCCGCCGCGTTCGGCCAAGCGAGCCCCGCCGGCGGCCGCACACTGTCCGTCGCGTGGAACGTTGTCCAACAAGCGGATTGGTCCTCAGCCGCGCCGACGTTGGCGGTGGTGGCCGTTGTCGCGGCCCTCATGGTGACGCTGCCGCGTCTGCACCGCAGCATCCCGGAGTCACTGACGGCCGTGATCGTCGTGACAATAACCGTTGTAGCCCTTGACATTCCGGCTGCGAGTATCGGCGGGCTCCCATCGCATCTTCCCGCACCCGTCCTACCGCAGGTGGACCCCGCCGCAATGCGGACCCTCGTCGGTGCCGCTTTGGCGATCGCCGCGCTGGCCGCGATCGAGTCCCTGCTGTCGGCGCGCGTGGCCGCCACGATGGCCGCGACGGGTCCGTACGATCCGGACCGCGAACTGGTGGGCCAGGGCCTGGCTTCGGTCGCATCGGGCGCCTTCGGTGGGATGCCTGCGACCGGCGCCATCGCCCGGACCGCGGTCAACGTTCGTTCCGGCGCGCGTACCCGGGTCGCGGCCATCGTGCATTCGCTGGTTTTGCTCGCAGTCGTCTACCTGGCCACCGGACCGGTTTCCGCAATACCCTTGTCGGCCTTGGCCGGCGTACTGATGGTGACCTCGTTCCGGATGATCTCGTTGTCCACCATTCGCAAGATTCTGCGGTCCACCCGCTCGGACGCGGTGACGTTCGCGCTCACCGCCGCGATCACGGTGTGCTTCGACCTCATCGAGGCCGTGCAGATCGGCGTCGTCGTCGCGGCGTTCTTCGCGCTGCGCGGCGTCGCGCGCCGGAGCAGCGTCACCCGGGAGGAGCTTCCGGGCCCCAGCCGCCCCGGCGACGAGCAAATCGCGCTTCTGCGCCTCGATGGAGCGATGTTCTTCGGAGTGGCCGAGCGCATCTCGAACGAGATCACCGATACGGGCGAGGCGCGCACCTCGGTGGTGATCATTCGGCTCAGCCAGCTGGGCATGCTCGACGCGACCGGCGCGAACACTCTGGCTCATATCGCAACCGAGTTGGAGTCACGCGGCATCACGGTGATCATCAAAGGTGTCCGGCCCGAACACATGAGCCTGCTCGCCAACGTCGGCGTTTTCGACTCACTCCGGCACGAGAACCACTTGATGGACTCGCTCGACGAGGCGATCGATCACGCGCGAACGCACGTCAGCGCTCGGGTGCTTTGACCGCCGCTTGGTGGATCGCGCCGTGCACGAGCGCGGCGACTTCGCCGTGGGTGGAGCCGCCGGCCAGGAAGAGCATCTCGTCACCGGCTTCCAACACGTCGTCGGGCCGGGGCAAGACGATCCCGCTGGCGCGGATGATGACCGCCAGCGCGGTGTTCTCCAGCAACGGCAGGTCGCGCATCCGCTGACCGACCAGCGGATCACCCTCGGGCAGCGTCAGTTTGGCCAGGCTGACCTGCCCGTGCCGTAGCTGCATCAGCCGCACCACGTGGCCGATGTCGATGGCGCCCTCGATCGCCGCCACCAGCGCGCTCGGTGCGGAGACCGCGACGTCGACGCCCCACGCCTCGGTGAACAACCACTCGTTGCGCAGGTCGTTGACCCGAGCCACCACGCGGGTGACCCCGAACTCCGTCTTGGCCAACAACGCGGCTGCCAGGTTCACTTTGTCGTCGCCGGTCGCCGCGATCACCACGTCACACATCTGCAGCCCGGACTCTTCGAGCGAGGACAACTCGCACGCGTCGGCGAGCAGCCATTCGGCGTCGGGGACCGTCCGCGGTTCGTAGTGCCGCACGTCGTGTTCGATCAACAACACCTTGTGGCCGTAGTCGATCAGTTCCTGCGCCACCGATCGGCCGACTGCCCCGGCACCGGCGATGCCGACCCGCATCATCGTCCGCTCCTCGACGCGCTGCGATGCGTCGAGTTGCCGCCAGCGGAGCCGTATCACGCACTCATACTTACCCATCGCGGCGGATTTGGGCGCAGCTAACGGGTCAGACTGCCCGGTCACCGCCCGTGGTAGGTGTTTTACTGCCTCTCACACCGCCCACCCGGTCCCGAACGGGGATGAAAATGACCCTCGAGCAGCTCTATCTTGTGCTGCTGATCGCTGGGGTGGTGCTGCTGGCGAGCATCGTCGCCACCAGGGCCGCCAGCCGGGTCGGGCTGCCCAGCCTGCTGCTCTTCCTCTTCGTCGGCGTCATCGTCGGCGAAGACGGGCTGGGGCTGGACTTCGACAACTATCTGCTCGCCGACCACTTGGGCACGGTGGCGCTGGCCGTCATCCTCGTCGAAGGCGGCCTGACGACCCGGTTCTCCGACATCCGGCGCGTCCTCGCGCCTGCCGGTTTGCTCGCGACAGTCGGCGTCGCGGTCAGCATGCTCATCACGGCCGCCGGGGCGCACCTGCTGCTGGGTATCAACTGGCAGCTGTCGCTGCTGCTCGGCGCGGTCGTCTCCGTCACCGATGCCGCGGCGGTGTTCTCGGTGCTGCGCGTGGTGCCCCTGCCCCGCCGGGTGGCGGGCTTGCTGGAAGCCGAGTCCGGCTTCAACGACGCCCCCGCCGTCATCCTCGTTCTGATGTTCAGCGTGGCCCCGCTCGAGCTGTCGCCCGTGCACGCGCTCACCGAACTGGTCTACGAGCTGGTGGTCGGTGCGGCGATCGGGATCGGCGTCGGCTATCTGGGCTCGATGGCGTTGCGCCGCATCGCGCTTCCGGCGTCGGGACTGTATCCGTTGGCAACGTTCGGGCTCGGCATGGTCGCGTTCGCGGCAGGCGGCACCGCACACGCCAGCGGGTTCCTCGCCGCGTATGTGGCCGCGGTCGTGCTCGCCAATACCGGGCTGCCTCACCGGTCGGCGACGCGGTCATTCGCCGAGGGTCTCGGCTGGCTCGCTCAGATCGGACTGTTCGTCCTGCTCGGCTTGCTCGTCGACCCCAGTGACCTGGCCGCGGAGGTGGTGCCGGGCATCGTGACGGGTCTGGTGTTGCTGCTCGTCGCCAGGCCGCTGTCGGTGTTCGTCTCCCTGGTGTGGTTCCGGATCCCTTGGCGCGAACAGATTTTCGTCTCCTGGGCGGGTCTGCGCGGCGCCGTCCCGATCGTGCTGGCCACCTTCCCCATCGTGGGCGGTGTGCCCGACAGCGTCCGCCTTCTCAACATCGTGTTCATCCTGGTGGTGGTGTTCACACTGGTGCAGGGCCCCAGTCTGCGTTTCGTCGCGCATCGGCTGGGGCTGATCTCGAAGGAGGCGACGCGGGAGATCCAGGTGGAGTCGGCGCCCCTCGACGTGCTGGACGCGGAACTTCTGACGATGACGGTGCAGGCGCCGTCACGGTTGCACAACGTGACGGTGCTGGAATTACGGCTACCCGATCCGAGCGTGATCACGTTGATCATCCGCGACGGCCGCACCTTCGTGCCGCAGCCCGACACCCGCATCGCGATCGGTGACGAGCTGCTGATCGTCACCACCACCAAGACGCGTGCCGTGGCCGAACGCCGCCTGCGTGCGGTGAGCCGCCGCGGCAAGCTCGCGTACTGGTTCGACGAATTCGGCGAAACCGATTAGCCGCGCGGAGGACTCGGCGCACAGCTCGCTGCCGGGCACTCGGGACTAACCTCGGTTCAGTGAGGTTCGCTTTCAAGACATCGCCGCAAAACACCACGTGGGCCGACATGCTCGCGGTGTGGAAGGCCGCCGACCAGATCGACGTGTTCGAATCCGGCTGGACGTTCGACCACTTCTACCCCATCTTCTCCGACTCCACCGGCCCGTGCCTGGAGGGCTGGGTGACGCTCACCGCGCTCGCGCAGGCGACCGAGCGGTTGCGCCTCGGTGTGCTCGTCACCGGCATCCACTACCGCCACCCCGCGGTGCTGGCCAACATGACCTCCGCGTTGGACATCGTGTCCGACGGCCGACTCGAGCTCGGTATCGGCGCGGGCTGGAACGAGGAGGAGTCCGAGGCGTACGGGATCGAGTTGGGTTCCATCCGTGAGCGGTTCGACCGCTTCGAGGAGGCGTGCGAGGTGCTCACCAACCTGCTCAGCCAAAAGACCACGTCGTTCGACGGGAAGTTCTTTCAACTGAAGGACGCTCGTAACGAGCCGAAAGGCCCGCAGCGGCCGCATCCCCCGATCTGCATCGGCGGCAACGGCGAGAAGCGCACGCTGCGCATCACCGCCCGATACGCCCAGCACTGGAACTTCGTCGGCGGAACGCCGGAGGTATTCGCCCGCAAGCGCGACGTGCTGGCCGGCCACTGCGCCGACATCGGACGGGATCCGGCCGAGATCGTGCTGTCGGCCCACGTGCGGCTGGACCCCGACCTCAACTACGACAAGGCGCTGTCCGAGGCCGCGGCACTGGGACGGGAGGGTCTGGATCTGGCGATCATCTATCTGCCGCCGCCGCACGATCCGGCTGTGCTCGAACCGCTGGCCGACGCGATCGCCGCGTCGGGCCTACGGCGTTAGCCGTCGTTTCTGACGGTCACGAAAATATAACGATTTGGCAAACGCGCGGTGGCAGCGCTTCAGCGCGAGGGAGTTCGCGCTTTCCAGTTCGCTAGACGCCGTAGAGACGAAGCTCGTCGGCAGTGATGAGGCGTTCGGCCTTGGCCGGGAATTCGCGGCTCTTCAGCGGATGACGGAGGAGTGACCAGGCGATTCGGCTGACCCGAGACCGGGATAGCGGGTTGACATACACGGAACTGACTCCTGTGTCGAAACCGATAGCTGACCGGGGCCCAACCTTACCGCAGTGCCCCCATGAAGTCATTAGAACCCGACAGTCGGCAAACTGTGGTAGGCGCGCCGGTAAATCATCTGATGTTTTTAGAGTTGCTGAAGTGACGCATGTGACTCGGTTTCCGAATCGCTCGGTCTCCCGCCTTATGCCGTCACGTTCGCAGGAACACGTCGTCCAGCGTCACGGTCCGCAGCGCGCGCGCCCGAATGATGTCGACCAACTCCCCGAAGACCTCGGTGACGGGCAAATGGTTGAGATGGCCGATCACGATCGTCTGCGCGGTGAAGTGTTTGTCGGCCATTGCGACGACCTCGGCGGCCGGGATCAAGACATGGTCCTCCAGCGTGCCCGACCACAACGTGTCGATGGTGTAGCCGAGATCGGCCGACACCTTGTCGACGTGGGGGCCGGTCGCGCCGTAGGGCGGCCGGAAGTACGGACGTGCGTCCACGCCGTACGTCTTCCACAGGAAGTCGTGGTTACGCCGGAACTGCTCGGCCACATCGACCAGTGACAGCTTGGTGAGGTCGGGGTGCGACCACGTGTGGTTGGCCAGCTGGATCTGACCGTCGTCGACCAGCGGACGCAGCAGGTCGGCGTGATCGGTCCACGACCGGTAGATCCCGTTGACGAAGTAGGTCAGGCGTATCCCGGTGTCCTTGGCGAATTGCGTGTAAGCCCGCACGACCTCACTGCTGACACCGTCGTCGACGGTCAGCGCCAACAGGTCCCCGTCGCCGGGCAGGCTGCTCAGCACGCCACCGCCGGGTAGCGCGATCCGCGCCGACGCCGGTGGCGGCGGCAACAGGCCGACCGAGGGTGCGGGTGGGACCTGCGCCGCCACACCAGCGACTCGCGGTTGTGCCGCGGTCGCGCAGCGGCTCAGGCCCACTGCGCCGAGGGTGGCGACGGACAGGGCCGCGACGAAGTTGCGCCGGTTGAGTCTCAGCCCGGCGCCGGCGGTTGGGGAGCGGCCGATCACCGCCCTTACTGTCGCGCGCTCAGGCGCAAAAGCCGCACATTGCGCGGCGTGTCGCGTCGGAACCTACCGGGACCTACCGCTGCGGTACGGCGGTCGGCTTGATCGGCGCCGGAAGCGCCGACCGGCCCATCAGGTAGCGGTCCACACCCGCCGCGGCCGCGCGGCCCTCCGCGATGGCCCACACGATCAGCGACTGCCCGCGCCCCATGTCGCCCGCGACGAAGACGCCGGGCACCGAGGAGGCGAAGTCGGCGTCTCGGCTGACATTGCCCCGCTCGTTGATCTCGACGCCGAGGTCGGTCAGCAGGCCTTTGCGCTCGGGACCGGTGAAGCCCATCGCGAGCAGCACGAGATCGGCTTCCATCTCGAACTCGGTGCCCTCGACCTTCTCGAACTTGCCCGCGTTCATCTTGACCTCGTGGCCGCGCAGTCCGGTGACATGCCCGTCGCGGCCGATGAACTCCTCGGTGTTGACCGAGTAGACGCGCTCGCCGCCTTCCTCGTGCGCCGAGGACACCCGAAACATCAACGGGTAGACCGGCCACGGCGTCGAGTCGGCGCGTGTCTCCGGCGGCCGCGGCATGATCTCGAACTGGTGCACGCTGGCCGCGCCCTGGCGGTGCGCGGTGCCCAGACAGTCGGCGCCGGTGTCACCACCGCCGATGATGATGACCTTCTTGTCCTTCGCGTGGATCGGCGGCAGGCCGTTCTCGTCGGTGACGGGGTCGCCGAACTGCACGCGGTTGGCCCACGGCAGGTACTCCATCGCCTGATGGATGCCGTCGAGCTCGCGACCCGGGATCGGCAGGTCACGCCGCTCCGTCGCGCCGCCGGCGAGCACCACCGCGTCGAACTCCTTGCGAAGCTGCTGCGCTGTTATATCAATGCCGACGTTGACCCCGGTGCAGAACTCGGTGCCCTCGGCCGCCATCTGCTCCAGACGACGGTCGATGTGGCGCTTTTCCATCTTGAACTCGGGGATGCCGTAACGCAGCAGCCCGCCGATGCGGTCGTCGCGCTCGAACAGCGTGACGCTGTGCCCGGCGCGGGTCAGCTGCTGGGCGGCGGCCAGCCCGGCCGGGCCCGAGCCGACGACGGCGACCTTCTTGCCGGTCTTGACCTCCGGCGGCAGCGGCGTCACCCACCCCTCGTCGAAGGCCTTGTCGATGATCTCGACCTCGACCTGTTTGATCGTGACCGGATCCTGGTTGATGCCCAGAACGCAGGAACCCTCGCACGGAGCGGGGCACAGCCGGCCGGTGAACTCCGGGAAGTTGTTCGTCGCATGCAGCCGTTCGATGGCGTCGCGCCAGCGGTCGTTGCGCACCAGGTCATTCCACTCGGGGATCAGGTTTCCCAGCGGACAACCGTTGTGGCAGAACGGAATCCCGCAGTCCATACAGCGGGTTGCCTGCTCACGCAGGGTGTCGTGGGAGAAGTCCTCGTAGACCTCTTTCCAGTCGCGCAGGCGAATCGGCACGGGCCGCCGCTGCGGCGTCTCGCGCTGGGTGTATTTCAGGAAACCGCGGGGATCAGCCACTGGCGGCCGCCATGATCGCCTCGTTGACGTCGGCGCCGGTGCGTTCTGCCTCGGCAATCGCCTCGAGCACCCGTTTGAAATCGCGGGGCATCACCTTGGTGAAGTGCTTCACGTTGTTGTCCCAGTCGTTGAGGATCCGTGCTCCGACAGCGGAATCGGTGGCGTCGACGTGGGCCTGGATCATGCCCGCGAGCCAATCGAGGTCCTCCTCGTCGAGGCCCTCCAGTTCCACCATCTCGGCGTTGAGGTTGTCCGCCAATGCGCCGTCGGGGTCGTAGACGTAGGCGATGCCACCGGACATGCCCGCGGCGAAGTTGCGCCCCGTCGGACCGAGGATCGCGATCTTGCCGCCGGTCATGTACTCACAACCGTGGTCGCCCACGCCCTCGACCACCGCGTGCGCACCGGAGTTGCGCACCGCGAACCGCTCGCCGACCTGGCCGCGGATGAACACCTGGCCGCTCGTCGCACCGAACAGGATCACGTTGCCCGCGATGATGTTGTCCTCGGCGACGTAGCCCTCGGGTGCGCTGTCCGATGGCCGCACCACGATCCGTCCACCCGAGAGGCCCTTGCCGACATAGTCGTTGGCGTCGCCGTAGACCCGCAGCGTGATGCCCTTCGGCACGAACGCCCCGAAGCTGTTGCCCGCCGAACCGTCGAAGGTGATGTCGATGGTGCCGTCCGGAAGACCCTGCCCACCATAGGCTTTGGTCACCTCGTGGCCGAGCATCGTGCCGACCGTCCGGTTGACGTTGGCGATCGTCGTCGAGAAGCGCACCGGGGTCTGTGAATCCAGCGCTTCGCGGCACATCACGATCAGCTGCTGGTCGAGCGCCTTGTCGAGGCCGTGGTCCTGACGCGAACTGCAATACAGGTCCTGGTTCATGAACGCCGACTCGGGCTCGTGCAGAACCGGCGACAGGTCGAGCTTGTAGGCCTTCCAGTGCTCGGCGGCCTTCGTGGTGTCCAGCGCGCCGACCTGCCCGACCATCTCGTTGACGGTGCGGAAGCCCAACTGGGCCATCATTTCCCGTACCTCTTCGGCGATGAACATGAAGAAGTTCTCGACGAATTCGGGCTTTCCGGTGAACCGCTCGCGCAGCACCGGATTCTGGGTGGCCACGCCCACCGGACAGGTGTCGAGGTGGCAGACGCGCATCATGATGCAACCCGAGACCACCAGCGGCGCGGTGGCGAAGCCGAACTCCTCGGCGCCGAGCAGTGCGGCGACCACGACGTCGCGGCCCGTCTTGAGCTGGCCGTCGACCTGGACGACGATGCGATCGCGAAGACCGTTGAGCAGCAACGTCTGCTGGGTTTCGGCCAGGCCGAGTTCCCACGGCGCGCCGGCGTGCTTCATCGACGTCAGCGGGGTCGCGCCGGTGCCGCCGTCGTGGCCGGAGATCAGCACGACGTCGGCATGCGCCTTGGACACACCGGCGGCAACCGTTCCGACGCCGTTCTCGGATACCAGCTTGACGTGCACGCGCGCCTGCGGGTTGGCGTTCTTCAGGTCGTGGATCAGCTGCGCGAGATCCTCGATCGAGTAGATGTCGTGGTGCGGTGGCGGGGAGATCAGGCCGACGCCGGGCGTCGAGTGCCGCACCTCGGCGACCCACGGGTAGACCTTGCCACCCGGAAGCTGGCCGCCCTCACCGGGTTTCGCGCCCTGAGCCATCTTGATCTGGATGTCGGTGCAATTGCTCAGGTAGTGGCTCGTCACGCCGAACCGCCCCGAGGCCACCTGCTTGATCGCGCTGCGGCGCCAGTCGCCGTTCTCGTCGCGGTCGAAACGCGACACCGCCTCGCCGCCTTCGCCCGAATTCGATCGTCCGCCAAGGCGGTTCATCGCGATGGCCAACGTCTCGTGCGCCTCGGCGGAGATCGAGCCGTAACTCATCGCGCCGGTCGAGAACCGCTTGACGATCTCGCTGGCCGGCTCCACCTCCTCGAGCGGCACCGGCGGGCGCAACCCGTCGCGGAACTTGAGCAGGCCGCGCAGCGAGGCCATCCGCTCGCTCTGATCGTCGACGAGCTTGGTGTATTCCTTGAAGATCTCGTACTGGCCGGTGCGAGTGGAATGTTGCAGCTTGAACACCGTGTCCGGGTTGAACAGGTGGTACTCACCCTCCCGGCGCCACTGGTACTCGCCGCCGACCTCGAGTTCGCGGTGCGCCCACTCGTCGGGCCGGTCGAGATAAGCCAACGCGTGCCGGGCGGCGACATCGTCGGCGATGTCGTTGAGGTCGATTCCGCCGACGGGACAGGTCAATCCGGTGAAGTACTCGTCGAGCACCTGCTGGTTGATGCCGATGGCCTGGAACAGCTGGGCGCCGGTGTAGGAGGCCAGCGTCGAGATGCCCATCTTCGACATCACCTTCAGCACGCCCTTGCCCGCGGCCTTGACGTAGTTGGCCTTGGCCTGGTCGCTGGAGATGCCGGTGATCACGCCGCGGTCGACCATGTCCTCGATCGACTCGAAGGCCATGTATGGGTTGATCGCAGCCGCGCCGAAGCCGCACAGCATAGCCATGTGGTGCACCTCGCGGGCGTCGCCGGCCTCCACGACCAGCCCGACCTTTGTGCGGGTGCGTTCCCGGACGAGGTGGTGGTGCACGGCCGAGACCGACAGCAGCGACGGGATCGGCGCCATCTGCTCGTTGGATTCGCGATCCGAGAGCACGATGATGCGGGCTCCCTCGCGAATCGCGGTCGACACCTTGGCGCGCACGTTGTCCAGCGCCTCCTTGAGACCCTGCCCGCCTCGGTTGACCGGATACAGGCAGCGGATGACGGCCGCGCGCATGCCGTGCTTACGCCCGCGGATCTCGTGGTCGGGGTCGACGCAGATCAACTTGGACAGGTCGGCGTTGCGCAGGATCGGCTGCGAGAGCACGATCTGTCTGCAGGATTCCGGCCCCGGGTTGAGCAAGTCGCCCTCCGGTCCGACTGCGCCCTGCAGGCTGGTGACGACTTCTTCCCGGATGGCGTCCAGCGGTGGGTTGGTCACCTGGGCGAACAGCTGCTGGAAGTAGTCGTAGAGCATCCGCGGGCGTTGCGAGAGCACCGCGACCGGAGTGTCGGTGCCCATCGAGCCCAGCGCCTCGGCGCCGGAGCGCGCCATCGGCGCGACCAACAGGTTGAGCTCCTCGTAGGTGAAGCCGAAGATCTGCTGGCGCAGCACGACCCGGTGGTGCGGCATCCGCACATAGTCGCCCGGCGGCAGCTCATCGAGGTCGAACAGGCCGGCGTCGAGCCACTCCTGGTAAGGGTGCTCGGCGGCGAGCTCGGCCTTGATCTCCTCATCGGAGACGATGCGGCCCTTGGAGGTGTCGACCAGGAACATGCGGCCGGGCTGCAGACGCATCCGCTTGACGACGGTCGACGGGTCGAGTTCGAGCACGCCTGCCTCCGACGCCATCACCACCAGGCCGTCGGCGGTGACCCAGATCCGCGACGGACGCAGGCCGTTGCGGTCGAGCACGGCGCCGATCACCGTGCCGTCGGTGAAGCAGACCGATGCCGGGCCGTCCCACGGCTCCATCAGCGAGTCGTGGAACTCGTAGAACGCCCGGCGCGCCGGGTCCATCGACTCGTGTCGCTCCCACGCCTCCGGGATCATCATCAGCATCGCGTGCGGAAGGCTTCGCCCGCCCAGGTGCAGGAGTTCGAGCACCTCGTCGAACCGGGCGGTGTCCGACGCCCCGGGGGTGCACACCGGGGTGATCTTGTCGAGATCCTGATTCGGGCCGAACACGTCGGTCTTGATGAGCGCCTCTCGTGCGCGCATCCAGTTCTCGTTGCCGGTGACGGTGTTGATCTCGCCGTTGTGGGCGATGCGCCGGAACGGGTGGGCCAGCGGCCACGACGGGAACGTGTTGGTCGAGAAGCGTGAGTGCACGATGCCCAGCGCACTGGTGAGGCGGTCGTCCTGCAGGTCGAGGTAGAAGGCCTTGAGCTGCGGGGTGGTCAGCATGCCCTTGTAGACGAAGGTTTGCCCGGAAAGGCTTGGGAAGTAGACGGTTTCACGCCCGGGCCCGTCCTGGCCCGGGCCCTTGGTGCCCAGCTCGTGCTCGGCGCGCTTGCGCACCACGTACGCGCGACGCTCCAAATCCATGCCCGACGCACCGCCCATGAACACCTGCCGGAATGTCGGCATCGCGTCGCGGGCCAGCGCGCCCAGCGGCGAGTCGTCGATCGGCACCTCGCGCCAGCCCAGGACCTCGAGTCCTTCGGCCTCGGCGATCTTCTCGACGGCCTCACACGCGGTCGCCGCATCCTTCGACGACTGCGGCAGGAACGCGATTCCGGTGGCGTAGCTACCCGGCTCCGGCAGCTCGAAGTCGACCACCTCGCGCAGGAACGCGTCGGGGACCTGCAACATGATGCCCGCACCATCGCCGGTGTTCGGCTCGGCACCCTGCGCGCCGCGGTGCTCCAGGTTCACCAGGGCGGTGATCGCCTTGTCGACGATGTCGCGACTGCGGCGGCCGTGCATATCGGCCACCATCGCGACGCCGCACGCATCGTGCTCGAACGCGGGGTTGTACAGCCCTTGCATCCTGGGCGCCATTCGCACCTACCCTTTTCCTGCACGTCTTATGAAGCTTCTGCCTGACAGCCGTAGACAGCGGCGGTTAGCCGGTCCGGCCATGGAGTGCCTTCGTGCAGCATCGAACGCCGGCCTGTATCCACTTGCCCCGAGTGGAGAAAACGATATGACAAACACCGGGTGACATGCCAACTTAGTAGACCCTAACTACATCGGCGGGACGGTGCGGCCGTCTCGCTTGCCACCACTCGGTTTTGCACCCAACATCGTTGCGGCCCTGCGATTTTCAAGGCGATCAGCGATTCTCCAGCGGGGTGCGGTACACGTCACACTTGCCTCCCGACGCCGCCTGGCGTTTGCTGAAGGGCGCTATTTCGGCGCTTTTTCCAGCTTAGACCGCTGCGTACGGGTTTGCGAAAAGCCTAGCCAGATTCTTAAGAAAGCGCTTTCAGGCTGGCTTCGGGGGTGAGGTCCAGCCGTCGCAGCAGTTGAGCGTTGAGCGCCACCACGACCGTCGACGCCGACATCAAGATCGCGCCGACGGACATCGGCAGGATGAAGCCGACCGGCGCCAGCACCCCCGCGGCCAGCGGCACCGACACCAAGTTGTATCCCGCTGCCCACCAAAGGTTTTGCTGCATCTTGCGGTATGCGGCCCGAGAGAGCTGCAGCACCGACAGCACCGAGCGCGGATCCGAGCCGGCCAGGATCACCCCGGCCGAGCCGATCGCCACGTCGGTTCCCGCGCCGATCGCGATGCCGACATCGGCCTGGGCAAGCGCGGGGGCGTCGTTGACGCCGTCCCCCACCATCGCCACCTTGCGCCCGTCCCGCTGCAACTGGGCCACCTTTGCCGCCTTGTCCTCCGGTCGTACCCCGGCGAACACCCGCTCGATGCCCAAGTCGGCGGCCACCGACTGCGCGACGGCCTCCGCGTCGCCGGTGATCATCACCACTTCGATGCCCAGCTTGGTCAGTGCCTCGACCACCTGGCGGGACTCCGGTCGCACCTCGTCAGCCAGCTTGATCGCACCGGCGGCCTCACCGTCGACCACGACGTGCAGGATGATCGCCCCTTCGTCGCGCCACTGTCCCGTTTCGGGCAGGTCGGCGAGCCCCGCTTCGGCCAGCATCCGCGGCCCGCCGACCTGAACGGTGCTGCCCTCGACCATGGCCTTGACGCCCACCGCCGGGGACGAGCTGAAGTCGGTGGTCGGCGGCAGGTTCAGCGAGCGGTCGCGCGCGGCCGCGACGATCGCCTTGGCCAGCGGATGCTCGGAGTACGCCTCGGCCGCCGCCGCCCACGTCAGGACATCCTCGGCGGAACGGCCGGGTGCGGTCGCGACCGCGGTGACCGTCGGCTCGCCCTTGGTCAGCGTGCCCGTCTTGTCGAACAGCACGGCTTCGACGGTCCGCATGCTCTCCAGCGCCAGCCGGTCCTTGATCAGAACGCCTCCGCGTGCGGCGCGTTCGGTGGCGATCGAGACCACCAGCGGTATCGCCAGCCCCAGAGCGTGCGGGCAGGCGATCACCAGGACGGTAATGGTCCTGACGACGGCCGCGGCGGGCAAACCCACGAACGACCACACCACGGCCGTAACGATCGCCGCCGACAGCGCGAACCAGAACAGCCAACCCGCCGCCTTGTCGGCCAGGCGCTGCGCCCGCGACGACGAGTTCTGCGCTTCGGTCACCAACCGCTGGATACCGGCCAGCGTCGTGTCGTCGCCGACCGCGCTGACCTGCACCCGCAGCCCTGAGTCGGTGGCCACCGTGCCGGCCACGACGTGGTCGCCCGCCTCGCGGCGAACCGGCCGCGATTCGCCGGTGACCATCGACTCGTCGACGTCCGCCGTACCGGCGATGATCTCGCCGTCGGCCGGGATGTTGCCTCCGGGGCGCACCAGCACGACGTCGCCCACACGCAACTCGGCCGGTGCGACGATTTCCGTGCCGCCGTCGACGACCCGCTCGGCCTCGTCGGGCAGCAGCGCCGCCAGGGAGTCGAGCGCCGATGTGGTCTGCGCGAGCGAGCGCATCTCGATCCAGTGCCCGAGCAGCATGATCACGATCAGCAGTGCCAGTTCCCACCAGAAGTCCAGCTCGTGGTGCAAGACACCGAGGCTCGCACCCCAGGACGACAGGAACGCGACCGTGATAGCCAGCCCGATCAGCAGCATCATTCCCGGTGCGCGGGAACGGATTTCATTGACGGCCCCGGACAGGAAGGGCCGCCCGCCCCAGACGTACATCACGGTGCCGAGCACCGGCGGCACCCATCGGACCCCGGGGATGTCGGGCAGCGAGTAGCCGAGGATCATCGAGAACATCCCCGACAGCGTGACCGTGGGGACGGCGAGCACGAGCATGGTCCAGAACAGGCGCCGGAACTCGGCGACGTGGCCAGAATGATCGTGGCCGCCCGAGTGGTCTTGGCCCTGCGGATGGTCGTGCCCCGAATGACCGACCGCGGCCGTGTCTGGGTGCTGGGCGCCATGGCCGGCGTGCGTCATAGCGGCCATGCTATACCCCCTAGGGGTATATGGCCAGGGCTTGTTCGGTCACGCTGTACCTCGATGTCGCATCCACTGAACACTCCGCTGGGCCGGTTCGGCATCGTGACGTCCACGGACGCGCCCGGTGAGTGCGTGGCCTCGATCCCGGTGGGCGGCATGGTGAACCCGCTGACGGGCGCCCCGACGATCGCGCCCATGGCGATGCTCGTCGACCACGCGTGTGGCCTGGTCAACCACCGGCGCCGCGCCGACGATGAGTGGACGGTGTCCAGCGAGCTGTCTCTGGAAGCCGATCCCGACGCCGCCGAAATCATCGCGGGCACCCCGGATGTACCGGTGGTCGCGACCGCCCGACCGTTCGGCGCCAAGAGCGACGTCGCGCTGGCGTTGTGCGAGCTGACTCATCGCGACACCGTGCTCGCCACGGCCACCGTGCGTTCGTTCTACATCCACTCACCCGCCGACATCGCACCGTTTCCCGACGGTCCGTCCGGCCCGCTGCCGCCGGGCACGCTCGCCGACCGGATGGCGGTTCGCGTCGCCGAGAGCGGCGGCGCGGGGCGGGTTCTGCTGCAGGACGAGGACCCCGTGCTGAACAACGCGATCGGCATCGTGCACGGCGGGGTGACGGCCATGGCGCTGGAACTGGTGGCGTCGGCGGCACTCGACACCGATGGTTCAGACCGGCCGCTGCGGACCGCGTCGGTGCGGGTCAACTTCATGCGGCCCTTCCACAGTGGACCCGAATCTCGTTATGTGGGAACCGCTTTGCGTGTCGGGCGCCGGACGGGCGTCGCCGAGGGGCAAGCCGTCGGCCCCGGGGGAGGGGTGGCGATCCTCGCCAGACTGACCGCGTACCGCTGACAATCGCACTAGCATCTGGAGACCATGGCCGAGACCCGTGAAACCGGCGGCGGCCTCGGGGGATTCGTTCGACGCTCCGGCTACATCCGTAAGTGGCTGATTCTCGGGATCGCGATCGGCGTCATCGCCGGCCTCGGCGCGGTGGTGTTCTATCTGGCGCTCGACTATGCGGGCGACTTCCTGCTCGGTGACCTAGCCGGCTACCGGATCCCCAAACCGGTCGGCGACGGCGGCGATCCCGGCTCGGCGGGCTTCGACCGGCCGTGGGCCATCCCGCTGGTGGTCTGCGGCGGCGCTCTCGTATCGGCGTGGCTGGTCGCGAAGTTCGCGCCCGAGGCCGAAGGGCACGGCACCGACAGCGCGATCGAAGCCGTGCACACCGACCCCCGCGCCATCCGGGGACGAGCCATCGTCATCAAGACCATCGCCAGCGCCCTGACCATCGGGTCGGGCGGCTCCGGCGGCCGCGAAGGCCCCGCCGCGCAGATCTCCGCGGGCTTCGGATCCATGCTGACCCGCTGGCTGAACCTGTCCGACGAGGACGGGCGGATCGCGGTGTCGCTCGGCATCGGGTCGGGTATCGGGGCGATCTTCGGCGCCCCGCTCGGCGGCGCGGTGCTTGCGGCCTCGATCGTGTACCGCCGAGATTTCGACTACCGGGCCTTGATACCGGGATTCATCACCTCGGCGACCGCCTACTCGGTACTGGGTTCGATCCTCGGCTTCGACCCGCTGTTCGGATTCGTCGCCGCCGACTACCGCTTCGACAGCCCGCTCGATCTGGGCTGGTTCGTCGTGCTCGGCGTCGTCGCGGCCGGCGTCGGCTACCTCTACGCGCGCATCTTCTACGGAACCGTCGCACTGACCGGTCGGCTGCCCGGCCACAAGGTGCTCAAACCCGCGGTCGGCGGGCTGGCGGTGGGACTGCTGGGCCTGGCGATCCCACAGGTTCTGGCCAGCGGATACGGATGGGCGCAGAAGGCCACGGCCACCGACACCCTGATGGCGATACCGCTGTGGATCGTGCTGCTCCTGCCGCTCGCCAAGCTCGTGGCGACGTCGTTGTCGATCGGCACCGGCGGTTCGGGCGGCATCTTCGGGCCGGGTGTCGTGGTAGGCGCCTTCGTCGGCGCCGCGCTGTGGCGGCTGGGCGATCTGGTCGACGCCCCTGGAATCCCCGACAGCCCCGCCACCTTCGTCGTCGTCGGCATGATGGCGTGCTTCGGCAGTGTCGCGCACGCGCCGCTGGCCGTGATGATCATGGTGGCGGAGATGACCGGCTCGTTCTCGGTGATCCCGTGCGCGATGGTCGCCGTCGGTATCGCCTACATGTTGATGTCGCGCACCGACGTCTCGATCTACCGCGCGCAGCGCCTCGACCGGGACGCCGCCGACGCCGCGCGTGGCGCCGACGGACGCCGGCCACCTCCGCCCGAAACGACTACCTGACCGGCGCCTTCTTCTTGGCCTGGCTGGCGGCGTCCTTCTCCGTCGACGCGCCCTTGTTGGCCAACTGGCCACCGGAATTCTCCAGGTGCGCACGCACGAACCACTGGAACTTCTCCAGCTCCGCGGCATGGCCGATCAGCATGTCCTCGGTGACCGGATCGGAATCCTCGGCGTCCTCGATGTTCTTTCGGGTGTCCTCGATGACTCCGTCGTAGACGAGATCGAGTGCGGCCAAGTGTGCCTGCACGGTGTCGCGGTCCAGCGAGTAGTCATCCCAGGAGCGGTCGCCGATGATCGCGCCCGGCGTGCCCTTCGGCGAGTACCCCAGAGTCGCGATGCGCTCGGCGACCTCGTCGGCGTAGCCACGCACCAACTCGACCTGCGGGTCGATCATCTCGTGGACTCCGATGAAGTTCGGGCCCACCACATTCCAGTGAATGTGCTTGAGGGTCAGGTGCAGATCGTTGTACCGGCTCAGCTGCTTCTGCAGCAGCTCGGCCATCTTGGCCGCGTCTTTGTCGGTCATACCCGGAACGGTGTACTGAGACTTAGGCATGGGAAAGCTCCTTTGCACGCATACGGTGTCGAGGCTTCGACTACCCGCTGCGTCGGCGAGGTAATCACCACGTCACAGGCGTCACATCTCGATCAGATTCGGAATCGCCATGCGCGGGCCGAACCGCGGAAGCACCGCAAGACCGCTCACTTCCAGCAAGCGCACAGCGCGGTGACGGTGCGGGCGAAGCGGTTCGAGCAACTCGACCATCGCGGGATCGTCGATCGGATGGCCCAGCAGGCTCCACCCGACCATCTTCGCCAGGTGGTAGTCGCCGACCGAGAGCGCATCCGCGTCACCGAACGCGCGCTGACTCGTCTCGGCGGCGGTCCACTCACCGACCCCCGGAAGCGACGCCATGGCGGCACGCGCCCTGGCCGGTGACCGGGCGCCCAGTCGTTCCAGCGAGTCGGCGCGCTGAGCGCACACGACGACGGTGCGCGCGCGGCGCGGATCGACGTTGGCGCGGTGGAACTCCCACGACGGGATGCGGCGCCAGACGTCACCGGGCGGTGGCACCCGCATGTGCGCGGGCGCCGGTCCGGGTGCGGGGGCGCCGTACTTGGTGACCAGCAGCCGCCACGCGCGGCGCGCGTCCTTGCCGTAGACCCGCTGTTCGAGCACCGCGGGAATCAGGGCTTCGAGCACGCGGTCGGTGCGGCCCAGCCGAAGATGCCGCACGCGTCGATGTGCGGCGGCGATGGTCGGTTCCGTGGGCGCGAAGCCGACGCTGTCGTCGTACGCGCCGAGTTGGGCGGGCAGGGTCTCGGCGAATTCGGTCGCGCCGTCACCCCACGCTTCGCAGTCGACGGTGTCGGGTGCCGATTTGGTGAGGCGCGCGGTGACCGGGCCGCTACGCATCAGGCTGGTGCGCCAGATCGCGCCGTCGGGGGCGTCGAAGTAGCAGGGGTCCTTTCGGCCACGCCGCAGCGGCGCCAAGGTCAACGCGGGGCTGACCGGGCCGTCGAAGACGACCCTGACCGAGGTGTGCACCGGCCAAGGTTATGCCGGGTCTACGGGTTATGCGTGAACGACGGTGACCTCTGCCTTGTCCGGGTAGAACGCGACGTGACCGGCGATGGCGGCGACGGCGGGGTAGGGCTTCTCGTAGGTCCAGATGGCGTCCTCGACGACGGTGCCGCTGCCGGTCACCAGGTCGTAGTAGCTGGCGTCGCCCTTGAACGGGCAGTACGTCTGGGTGTCGCTGGGCCTGAGTTTGTCTTGGATGACGTCGTTGTGCGGGATGTACTGCACCGCCGGATAGGTCGACTCCCGCAGCGTCAACGCCCGATCTGTGTCGGCGACGATCTCGCCGTTCACCCGGACGGTGACGTGTCTGCCGGTCGGCTCGACGGTGATCGGGTGCTCCGCGGTGGGCTCGAGTACGGGTCGATCGTTCATGTCATGGCCAACGCACGAGGTGCCGGTCGGAATTCCGGACGTGTCGGTGGGTGGTGGCATAGTCGAACACAAGTTCGGATCGGACTTCGCAGAGGCGGACGACGCCGCTGTGGTCGCCGCTATCGCCGAGGGTGCACGTGCGGAGGCGCAAGCCGCCGCACGCCGGCTCGCGGCCATTGCAGAGTTGGTCCGGCGCAAGGTGTGCGATGACGACGAGCGGCAGCGGTCCGCGTTCGATCCGTGGGACAGCGTCGCCGCCGAGGTGGCTGCGGCGATGACGGTCGGTCATCGGCGCGCTTCGGGGCAGATGCGCATCGCGCAGGCGCTGCGCGAGCGGCTGCCACAGGTGGCCGCCTTGTTCGAGCAGGGCGGTATCAATGCGCGGATCGTCTCGACGATCACCTGGCGCACCACGTTGATCGAAGATCCTGAGGCGTTGGCACTCATCGACACCGCACTCGCACAACGGGCGTCTCGATTGAGTCCGCTATCGGAGCGGCGACTCGACGACGCAGTCGACGCGCTCGTCCACCGGTTCGACCCGCTCGCGGTGCGGAAGTCGAAGACAGCCGCGCGCAGCCGAGACTTCCACTTCGGTGACGATGACGACCCGGCCGGCACGACTTCGGTGTGGGGCCGGTTGTTGGCCACCGACGCCGCCGCCCTCAAACGGCGCCTCGCCGAGATGATGAAGGGCCTGTGCGACAACGATCCGCGCAGTATGGGCGAGCGGCGCTCCGACGCGATCGGCGCCTTGGGCGCCGGCCAAACCCAATTGGCTTGTGCGTGCGGATCGCCGACATGCGCCGCTGCCAGTGTGCAGGCGTCGAACGTCCAAATACACGTGATCGCCGACCAAGCCGCGATCGACAGTGCCGCTGCCGCTGCCGCTGCCCGCGAAAATGCGGCCGCTGCCGAACACAATGCCGCTCCTGCTGCCGACGGGCCCGCCGCTCACGCTGCCGAAGGCAACGCGGACCGCACCACCATAGGCGACAGAGGCGGCGACGCCTCACCCCCTGCGGAAGGAAAAAAGCCCCAGAAACGAGGCACCGCAGTGCTGCTGGGCCACGGGGCGTTGCCCACGTTCCTACTGCCCTGGCTGATCAGCCGCGGGGCGAAGGTGCGCCCGATCAAGATGCCGGGGTCGGAAGCCGAGTCGCGGTATCAGCCGTCAGCGGCGCTGGCCGAATTCGTGCGCATGCGGGATATGTACTGTCGCGCACCGGGATGCGACGTGCCCGCCGACCTCTGCGACATCGATCACACGACCCCGTGGCCCCTGGGACCCACGCATCCGTCGAACCTCAAATGCCTGTGCCGCAAGAACCACCTGATGAAGACATTCTGCGGCGGCCCTGACGGCTGGCGCGACATACAGCTTCCGGATGGGACTGTCATCTGGACCGCGCCGAGCGGCCTCACCTATACCACCCACCCCGGTAGCAAGCTGTTCTTCGAATGGGATACGACCACGGCCAACCTGCCACCGCCACCGGATACTCCACCGCCCGTGACCGATCGCGCCGCGAAGATGCCGAAGCGAAGACGCACTCGCGCGGCCGAATTCGCCGCACGGATCAGAGCCGAGCGGGCACGCAATGTCGACCCCGCACCGTTCTGAGAGCGGAAACCGGCTAGTGCGGTCGGTCGGTCTTACTCAAGTCGTACGCCGTCCGGACTTAAGCAGGTGGTGTAATCGGCTGATGGCAGAACTTGAACGGCACGGCGCGGTGTATGTGTTGACCCTCGGCGAGGACGAGAACCGCTTCCACCCCGACCGGCTGACCGCGATGAACTCGGCACTCGACGAGGTGGAGGCCGCCGACGGGCCGAGGGCCGTCGTCACGACCGGCAGCGGCAAGTTCTACTCCAACGGCCTGGACCTGGACTTCATGGCCGCCAATCCCGATGCGGCCGAGGCCAATCTGGCCGACGTGCACGCGCTGTTGGCGCGCGTGCTGGCGTTCCCGGCACCGATCATCGCCGCGGTGCAAGGGCACGCGTTCGCCGCGGGCGCGATGCTGGCGCTGGCCCACGACCAGATCGTGATGCGCGCCGATCGCGGCTTCTTCTGCCTGCCTGAGGTCGACCTCGGCATCCCGTTCACGGCCGGGATGAACGCCCTAATCCGGTCCCGCCTGCCGATCGCGACCGCACACGAGGCGATGACCACCGCGCGACGGTACGGCGGCGAGGACGCCCTCGCGGCAGGAATCGCCGCGGCCACCGCTGGGGAGGGTGACGTCCTCAACGCAGCGGTCGACCGCGCCGATGCGCTGGCCGCCAAAGCCGGCGCGGTGTTCGGCACGATCAAGGCGCGCTTGTACGCGGAAGTGATCGCCGAACTGAAGGTGCGTTAGCCGCCGAAACTGAACATCTGCACGATGTTCCGGCATTTTCATACATAGCTTCAGTTTCGAGTGCAACAGCTCAGAACGCCCAACGGTGATACTGCGCCATGTACCGCAACGCCGGCAGCGCCGACATCACCCGCCCCATCGCCCGGTAATACCAGGCGACGTCGCGGAACGTTGGCGAATCGAACGGCGACACCCACGCCAGCAACCGCACACCGGGCACCGCCTCGGCGATATCGTCCGGACCGTCGATCCCCCACTGCAGCGTCGCCCCCGAGCGCCGTACCACCGCGTTCAGGACCTGCGACCGGATGCCGAGCCGGCTGAACGCATCGAATTGCAGTTCACCGGAGGGAAACCCGTCGACCACCCGCCGCAGCAGCGCCGCACCATCGGATTCCGTCAGGTACATGGTGAGGCCCTCGGCGATCATTAAAGTCGGCCGGTCCAAGGGGATTTCGGGCAACCACGATGCATCCGTGACCGAGGCGCCGATCACCCGGTAGTGGTCGCGGTCCGGATAGAGTCGCGTGCGAAGACTTGCGACCTCCGGATAGTCGATGTCGAACCAGTCGACCCCGGGACCGGCGTCCACCCGAAACGCCCGCGCGTCCAGCCCGCATCCCAGATGCAGCACGACCGCCCGCGGGTGCACGGCCAGGAACTGGCGCGTCCACCTGTCGAAGTGCGCGCTGCGGGTGGTCACCGATGCCGAATTGGCCGCAGTGATCGTCGTTTTCGACCAGTCATAGTCGATGCGCTCGACGATGTCCTTGGCGAACCGGTCACCCAGGATCGGGTTCGGCAGGTCAGCGTCGAGCGCCTTGGCGTAGAACGTCGCAAGCATGGTCTGCGGCGCACCGGACAAATCGACGGAAAGCTTGTCGGGCATCTCTACTCGCGGGCTAGCCTGCCTTGCTTGTACGCCGCGCGTCCCGCAGCCCCGCCCAGAACCTCGCGGCCTCGCGGATCGAATCCTCGACAGGCCTTGGACTCCAACGCAATTCACGTCGGGCCTTGCTGCAATCCACCGGTGCTTCCGCACGCATCAGCCGCAGCGAGCCGAGCGAGAACTTCTCGTCCTTGCCGGTCACCCGCGCCTTGGCGGTGCCCAGGGCGGCCATCGCGTAGGAAACGGGCAGCGGGAGCGACTTCGTCGGCGCAGGCATCCCCGCGGCTTCGGCGGCGATGCGCACCACCTCGGCATTGCTGATCATCTTTTCCGAGATCAGGTACCGCTCGCCGACTCGGCCGTGCTCGGCGGCGAGGATCATGGCGCGCGCCGCGTCGTCGACACCGACGGCCTCCAACTCGATGCCGCGCATCACGAACGGCAGCTTGCCGAACGCCGCCCCGGCGATGATCGCGCCGTGCGGGGTGCGGCCCCAGTCGCCGCCGCCGTAGGTGGTCGACACGCACATCGCCACTGCGGGCACGCCGTGCTCGCGCGCATATTGCAGCACCACCGTCTCGGCCTGCACCCGCGACCGCACATACGGCGTCAGACCTTTGTCGACGATCACGTCGTCCTCGGTCGCCACGTGCCCGCGCCTGCGCCCGACCGTCACATAGCTGCTGGTGTAGACGAACCGCCGCAGACGCATGTCCTTGGCGACCTCGAGCACGTTCCGGGTGCCTTCGACGTTCGTATAGAAGAGCGGCGTGGGGTCATTGAGCCAGCCGCGCGTGTCGACGACGCAGTAGTACACGTCGTCGACTCCGGTCATGGCCGCGCGCAGCGTGTCGTTGTACCAGATGTCGCCGAGGAAGCGCTGTACCGGCAGATCGTCGATGCTCTTGGTGTTCGCGTTCGGGCGGACCATGACGCGGACGTCGTGACCGGCGGCCACCAGCTGTCGAGTGACATGGGATCCGAGGAAACCGTTGGCCCCGATGACCAGCTTGCTCACTTGCCTCCTCCGTACTGCTTCATCCACTCCTCGGCCTCCGGCGGCAAGGTGCCGAGGTCCGCTGCCTTGCGGCACCACTTGACGGTCGCCTTGACGAACCGCAACGGGTTGTAGATGTCCTCTTGCCGGCGCCACAGTCCGTCGCCGGCGTAGGTGACGATCGAGATGTTGGTGGCGCTGATGATGGTGCCGTCGCCGGGGTCGCGCATCGGGTTGTCGAGCTCGCAGATGATTCGGCCCGTGGCCTCGTCGATCACGGTCCACAGCGACGGGAACGACGTCATGTAGCTACCGGGAAACGACTCCATCGTCTTCCAGATCCAGGGGCGCACTTGTTCCCGGCCGCGCATGGTGCCTGCCGCATGCTCGATGTAGAGGACGTCGTCGGTGTACTGGTCGACCCAGGGATCCCAGTCGCGGGTCTGCGCGGCGCGGTCGACCGTCGCCTCGAACTGATGGAACGCCGCGGCGAGTTCCTCGCGGCTGAAGGTGCTGCCCGTCACACCAGAACTAGAACACGTTCTACCGAGCTTGTCGAGGGTCAGAACGCGGTGAGCACCTGGCGGCTGCCCAGCGGATTCTGTAGAGGGACGTCGAGGATCCCCGATACCGCGATCATGATGCACGGCCGGCCCACGGCTTCGTGAAGCGTGCCGCCGAAGAGTTCCACGGTGACGGCTTCGGGTGTCTCCTGCACGGTCGCGTGGACGCCGTAGCACTGCGGGGTCCCCGTGGTGAAGTGCACGCCGACGGCGCGGTCGCCCGCGACGCGGTTGAAGGACTCGGCGCGCATCGGCTGCGGGTCGACGATCGCGGGGTTGTCGATGAACAGCAGGCCCGGATAGCCCGGCCGTTCGGGCAGCACGGCCGTCTCCGCCGATGCCGCAGGGGCCGCCCACAGGGCCAACGCAGCGGCCACCACGGCGAGGAATGCGCGCATCACACAACCGTAATGGGAGGCAGGAACACCGCGGTCGGTTCGGTGGTTATACAGGCACTATGGCAAAGCAATACCACAAGAATCCGGCCGCGGTGAAAGCGTTGTCGCCGGAGCAGTACCAGGTCACACAGAAAAACGGCACCGAGCGGCCCTTCACCGGCGAGTACTGGGACAACCACGAGCCGGGTATCTACGTCGACGTGGTCTCCGGCGAGCCGTTGTTCGCCTCGGTCGACAAGTTCGACAGCGGGACAGGGTGGCCCAGTTTCACCCGTCCGATCGATGCGACCAACGTCGTCGAGAAGCGCGACTTGTCGCACCTGATGATCCGCACCGAGGTGCGCTCGGCGCACGGTGACAGCCACCTCGGCCACGTGTTCACCGACGGCCCCCGCGCCGAGGGTGGGTTGCGCTACTGCATCAACTCCGCTTCGCTGAGGTTCATCCACCTCGACGACCTCGAGGCCGAGGGGTATGGCGATTACAAGAAGCTGTTCGTGAATGAGGAGGCGCAAGCATGAGCGACCACAAGACGGCCATCCTGGCGGGCGGTTGCTTCTGGGGCATGCAGGATCTGATCCGTAAGCAGCCGGGCGTGGTGTCGACGCGGGTCGGCTACACCGGTGGCGAGAACGCCAACCCCACGTACCGCAGCCACCCCGGCCACGCCGAGGCGATCGAGATCGTCTACGACCCGGCGCGGACCGACTACCGCGCGCTGCTGGAGTTCTTCTTCCAGATCCACGATCCGACCACGAAGAACCGTCAGGGCAACGACGTCGGTACCAGCTACCGGTCGGCGATCTTCTACCTCGACGACGAGCAGAAGCGCGTCGCGCTGGACACCATCGCCGATGTCGACGCGTCGGGGCTGTGGCCCGGCAAGGTCGTGACCGAGGTGTCCCCGGCGGCCGAGTTCTGGGAGGCCGAGCCCGAGCACCAGGATTACCTGGAGCGGTACCCGAGCGGTTACACCTGCCACTTCCCGCGCCCGGGCTGGAAGCTGCCCAAGCGCGAAACGGCCAACCAGTAGCGCGCTAGGTGCGGTGGCGCACCACGACGCGGCCGCCGTCCTTCGGGGTGAACGCGATCCCGCGGAAGTGCACCTTCTCGTCGGGCGCATTGTCGGTCTCGATCACGAAGTGGCGCAAGACTGTTCGCAGGACGACATCCATCTCGACGTTGGCGAACGCGGCGCCGATGCACCGGCGGGTCCCGCCGCCGAACGGCACCCACGCCGTCGGCGGACGCTTGCCCAGGAACCGGTCGGGATCGAAGCGTTCGGGGTCGGGGAACACGTCCGGGTTGGCGTGCATGTTCGCCAGCGCGACCATCACGGTGTAGCCGTGGGGGATTCGCCACTCGCCGGCGTCGAAATGCGGTGCCAGCACGTGGCGCCCGGAGAAGTCGATGACGGTCCGGTTGCGCTGCAACTCGTTGATGAAGGCCTGGCGGTACTCGTTGCCGCCGGCGTCGTTCTCCTCGACCAGTTTGGCCAGCACCGCGGGATGGCGGCGCAACCGTTCGAACGCCCAACCCAGCGTCGACGCGGTCGTTTCGTGGCCGGCACCGAGAAGGGTGAGCAGCTCGTCGGAGATGTCCTGGTGCGACATCGGGGTGCCGTCCTCATAGGTGCTGCCCAGTAGCAGCGCCAGGATGTCGGTGCGCTCCTCGCGGGCGGGGTCGGCCTCGGCCTTCTCGATCAGCGCGAAGACGGTGCGATCGAAGTTGCGCCGGAACGTCTCCAGGCGACCCCAAGGGGTGTAGGGCCCGGTCTTGAAGGGTGGTTCGGGCAACGTCGCCATGCGCGAACCCAGCTTGGCCCACGGCGGGATGATCTCGCGCAGATAGTCCAGTTCGGCCCCGTCGGCCCCGAACACCGTGCGCAAGATGACGTTCAGCGTGATCCGGTTCATCGGTTCGAGCGTCGCGAACTCGACGCCCTCGGGCCAGGTCGCGGTCTCGCGGAGCGTCTCCTCCTCGATGATCTTCTCGTAGTTCTTGATGCTCTGGCCGTGGAACGGCGGTGCGAGCAGCTTGCGGCGCTTGCGGTGCTCGACGCCGTCGAGCGCGAACACCGAACCGGGGCCGAAGATCCGACTGAGGTTCGGCTGCACGTTGATCAAGTCGTCGGTGCTCGCGAGATACACGGTGCGGATCAGCGCCGGATCGGCGATCACCACGCTGCGACCGAAGAACGGCACGTTGATCGCGAACACCGGACCGTATCGCTTGAGCGCTTTGCCCAGGAACCAGCGGCGGAAGCCCGCCATCAGCACCATCTGAACGGGTTTGGGCAGCGGTACCGCCGGCGGCAACTTGCCGGGTGTGACCGGTGCTTGCTGGTCGGCGGCGGTGGCGTTCGTCATCGGTTCCTTCACTCCTCCTGCGCGAGCGGTGTCTTGCGGCGGTGCACCACGATGCGGCCGCCGTCCTTCGGGGTGTAAGCCACGCCGCGCGAGTGCGTCTTCTCCGCAGGCGCCGCGGTGGTGTCGATCACGAAGTGGCGCAATACAGTGCGCAGCACCACATCCATCTCGACGTTGGCGAACACGGCGCCGACACAGCGGCGGGTGCCTCCGCCGAATGGGATGAAGGCGAACGTCGGCGGTCGCTCGTCGAGGAAGCGCTGGGGGTCGAAGCCCTCGGGATCGGGAAACTCAGCGGCCCTGTCGTGCATCAGCGAGATGCTCGCCAGCATCGTATAGCCCTGCGGGACAACCCATTCGCCCAGCTCGAAGGTTGGCGAGTAGACGTGTCTGCCTGCGAAGTCGATCACCGTGCGCGACCGCTGCACCTCCGCGAGGACGGCCTGACGATAGTCGTTGCCGTCGGTCTCCGCCTCGGACACCAGCTTGGCAAGGACGTCGGGATGGCGGGTGATCCGCTCGAACGCCCAAGCTAGTGCCGAGGCGGTGGTCTCGTGTCCGGCGGCAAGGAGCGTCAGCAGCTCGTCACCGATGTCCTTGCGGGACATGGCGGTACCGTCCTCGTAGGTGCTGCCGAGCAACAGCGCCAGAACGTCGGTCCTCTCGTCGAAGCCGGGGTCGGCCGTCACGCGGTCGATCAGCTTGTCGATGACCTCGTCGTACTGCCTGCGGTACTCGGCCAACCGTCCCCACGGACTGAACCGACCATAGGTACGCGACGGCGCGGGCAACGACGCCAGCCGCGAACCCAGCGTCACCCACGGGGGGATGATGCGGCGCAGGTCGTCCAGCTGCTCACCGTCGGCGCCGAACACCGCACGCAGGATCGCGTTGAGGGTGATTCGCATCATCGGCTCCAGGGTCGGAAACGCTTGGCCCTCGGGCCAGTTCGCGCATTCGCGCAGGGTTTCCTCTTCAAAGATCGCCTCGTAGTTCCTGACGCTCTTACCGTGGAACGGCGGTGTCAGCAGCCGCCGTCGGCGCCGGTGTTCGGACCCGTCGAGCGCGAACACCGAACCGGGGCCGAGCACCCGCGACAGGTTGGGCTGAATGTTGCCGACGTCGTCGGTGTTGGCCATGAACATCTGCTTTGCCAACTGCGGGTCGCCGACGACGACCGTGCGCCCGAAGACCGGAACGTTCATCGTGAAGACAGGGCCGTAGACGCGGGCGAATTGGGCGACGGTCCAGCGCCGGGAGACCGCGAAGGCCAGGCCCAGAAGCGGCTTGGGAATCGGCGCCTTCGGCGGCAGCCTGACCGCGGCAGGCGATGGCGCCGCGGGTGTGGGCGTATCGACGACCAAAGCTTCGCTCATGACGCTCCCAGCCTGTTCCCCGGTACTACGATGTACCGTAGGTTCGTGTAGTACGGTACCGCTTGGTACCAGCAGGCGCAAGGCTGTCGAGGAGGCGGTATGACCACTGCGCTGGACAACGGCGCGCATACCGCGGCCGACGGGGCGTTCCGCGACCGCCTGCTCGACGGTATGGCCGCCTCGATCACCGAACGGGGCTATCGCGACACCACCGTCGCCGACATCGTGCGGCAGGCGAGAACCTCCAAGCGCACGTTCTACGAACAGTTCGCGAGCAAAGAGGAATGTTTGATCGAGCTGCTGCGGCGAAACAACGAGACGATGATCGCCGGGGTGCGTGCAGCGGCGGACCCCGATGCCGACTGGCGGGCCCAGATCCGCTCGGCGGTGACCGCCTACGTCGACCACATCGCGGCGCGACCGGCCATCACGCTGGCGTGGATCCGCGAGGCGCCGGCACTGGGCGCCGTCGCACATCCGCTGCATCGCGAGGCCATGGAGAATTTCACCGACATGCTGGTCGACATCAGCAGCACGCCGGGCTTCGAACGCGCTTCGCTGACTCCGATATCGCGTCCGTTGGCGCTCATCATCCTTGGCGGCCTGCGCGAGCTGACCGCGCTCTTCGTCGAGGACGGCCACGATCTGGGCGGCATCATCGAGCCGGCGATCACCGCGTCGGTGGCGATCCTCGGCTCGCGCTGAGGATCAGTTCAGGATCAGCCGCGCCGATTTCTCCAGTCGCTCCGCGATTTCGGTGTACGACGCATATCCCATGCCCGCGCGCACCAGCGCACCGGAGTACAGCATCTCCAGCGTGTCGATGACGTCGGGATCCGTGTCGGCGCCCAACGCCGCGGCCAGCCGGTCGCGGATCTCGCGGCCGATGCGCAGCCGCAGCACCTCGACATCGGGGTCCCGACCCAACAGCGCCGTCGTCACCGCACCGGCGAAGGCGGGCTCGTCGGCGACCAGCAGGGCGATGTGGCGCAGCACCTCGATGACCCGTGCTGCGGGGTCCTCGGACTCGTGCGCCGCCGGTGGAGATGCCGCGAGCCTGCGCCAGAACACCTCGGCGACAAGGTGTTCCTTGGAGGAGAAGTAGGTGTAGGCGGTAGCCGCCCCGACACCGGCATCGGCGGCCACGCGGCGCACCGTGAGACCGGCGAACCCCTCGCGGTTGAGGAGTTCCACCGCGGCGCGGCCGAGGCGGTCGACAGTGTCGGCTTGTTTGGCGGTCAGACGGCGCCGAGTCGACTCCAAGGCCGTGTCGGACACATGTCCGGACGCTACTACAACACCCCTGCACCAGCAACGATCCGCGCCGAGTAGGTTCGTTACCGATGCGCACCACAGACGAACTCTTCGCCCTTGCCGAGCAGGTCATCGGATTCATGCCAGCCGACGAGGGCCGGGCCCTGTTCGACGCGGCCGTGAAGTATCTCGGCGACGGCATCGGCGTCGAGATCGGCACGTACTGCGGCAAGTCCACCGTGCTACTCGGCGCCGCCGCACAGCAGACCGGCGGCGTGATCTACACCGTCGACCACCACCACGGCTCCGAAGAACACCAGCCGGGGTGGGAGTACCACGACGAGTCGATGGTCGATCCCGTCACCGGCCTGTTCGACACGTTGCCGACGGCTCGGCACACGCTCGACGCCGCGGGCCTCGACGACCACGTCGTCGCGATCGTCGGCCGGTCACCGGTGGTGGCGCGGGGATGGCGAACTCCGTTGCGCTTCCTGTTCATCGACGGCGGCCACACCGAGGAAGCCGCACAGCGCGATTTCGACGGCTGGGCCAGATGGGTGGAGGTGGGCGCGGCGCTCGTCATCCACGACGTGTTCCCCAACCCCGACGAGGGCGGGCAGGCGCCGTTCCACATCTACCAGCGGGCGTTGAACACCAACCATTTTCGCGAGGTCTCGGCAACCGGATCCATGCGGGTGCTCGAGCGCACGGACGGCGTCGCCGGCGAGCCGCTGGGCTAGCGGTCGCTGGTCGCGCACTCGCAGTCGTATTCGCCTTCGAGGCCGCGCGGAAGGTCTGCTCCCCGGAAGATCCCGCTGGCTGCCGACGTCGACGACAGCGCGTCGGCGGCCAGAATCATCGCCGCGCCGGTCCACGTCGTACGTTCCTCCGGCCAGCGCTTGCCGTCGGCGAACACCAGACCCGTCCAGTAGGAGCCGTCGTCCTCACGCAGATGGTGCATCGCGGCGAACTGCTCCCTGGCGCGCACCGCGTCACCCATCGCGTCCAAAGCCAGCACCAGCTCGCAGGTTTCGGCCCCGGTCACCCACGGCCGGTCGTCGACGCATCGGATACCCAGTCCGGGAACCACGAAGTCGTGCCACCGCTCGTCGATCCGCATCCGCGCCGCGGGACCGCGCACCGCGCCGGTGAGCACCGGGTAGTACCACTCCATCGACCAGCGGTCCTTCACCGTGAACGCCTCGGGATGGTGGGCGATCGCGTGGCCGAGCCTGCCGACCGCGACCTCCCATTCCGGCTGCGGGTCGTCGAAGTAGTCCGCGAGCGCCAGCGCGCACCGGATGCTGTGGTAGATGCTCGCGCACCCCGTCATCAGGGCCTCGGATTCGATGGTCGAAGGGCTTCTCGCCCACGCGATCTCACCGCCACTGAGCTGCATGCCGAGCACGAAGTCGATCGCCTTGGTGACCACCGGCCACATCGTCTCCGCGAAGCGGCGGTCACCGGTGACCAGCACGTGGTGCCACACGCCGGTAGCGATGTAGGCGCAGAAGTTGCTGTCGCTGTTGGCGTCCTCGATGACACCGTTGCGCAACTGGATGGGCCACGATCCGTCGCGGCGCTGGTGCGTGCGCGACCACTCGAACGCCGCACGGGCCGGCTCCAGCAACCCGGCGACCGTCAGCGCCATCGCGTTCTCGATGTGATCCCACGGATCGGTGTGGCCACCGTCGAACCACGGCAGCGCACCCGAGGACTCCTGGGTAGCAGCAATCGATTTCGCGGTCTGACGGCACTGTTCGGGTGTCAGCACCCCGGGAACGCCCGGGACGCCGTCGAGTTTAGGTGTCAGCACCGGCACCCACCGGTTTCGTGAAGTACAACGCGACGCTCTTGCCGATCAGCGGGTTGAGCAGCGACTCGGCCGTCCGCGTCAGCCACGGGCGGCTCATCATGTCCCACACCAGCATCCGGTGGTACGCCTTCACCGCGACGTGATCCGAATTCTCGGTTCCCACCGCGCATTTGAGCCACCAGTACGGGGAGTGCAAGGCGTGCGCGTGATGAGTGTGCTCGAGTCGAAGGCCATGGGCGAGCACCTTGTCGCGCAGCCGGTCGGCGTGATAGATCCGCACGTGCCCGCCCTCGTTGGCGTGGTACTCGTCGGACAACACCCAGCACAGCTTCTCGGGGAGCCACCGCGGCACCGTGACGGCAAGCGTTCCGCCGGGCTTGAGCACCCGGACCAGCTCGGCGATCGCCTTCTCGTCCTCGGGCACGTGCTCGAGGATCTCCGAGGCGATCACACAGTCGAAAGTGCAGTCGGCATAAGGCAGATCGAGCGCGTCGCCCTTGACCGCCTCGGCCTTGGCCGTCGGCGGCGCCTCACCCTGCTCGCGCATGGCGGTCAGGATCTCGTCGACGTCGTTGAGGTCGGCGGCGCTCTGGTCGAACGCGACGACGTCCGCTCCGCGCCGGAAGGCCTCGAAGCTGTGCCGGCCCGCGCCGCAGCCCACGTCGATCACCTTCGTGCCCTCGCCGACGCCGAGCCGGTCGAAGTCCACCGTCAGCATGCGCCGACCCGTTCGCGCGCCTTCTCGTAGACCGCAACCGTCTGCGCCGCAACCGATTGCCAGCTGAACACCTCCACCGCGCGCTTGCGTCCGTTCGCACCGAGGCGCGCCAGCTCACGCGGTGAGTCGAGCAGTTCGCCGAGCACCGCGGTCAATTCGTCGACGTCGGCGGGCTTGACCAGCCGGGCGCAATCGCCGTCGGCACCCACCACCTCGGGCAGCGCACCGGCGCGGCTGGCGACGATGGGCGTGCCGCTGGCCATCGCCTCCACCGCCGGCAACGAGAACCCCTCGTAAAGCGATGGGATGCAAGCGACTTCGGCCGAGGCCAGCAGGTCGGCCAGCTCGCTGTCGGACAACCCGCTGGAGCTGTGCACGATGTCGGAAATGCCGAGCTCGGCGATCAGCTTCTCGGTGGGACCGTTCGGTTCGAGCTTGGCGACCAGCTGCAGTTCGAGATCGCGTTCGACGCGCAGCCGGGCCACCGCGTGCAGCAGGTGCCTGACGCCTTTGAGGGGAACATCGGCGCTGGCGATCGCGATGATGCGGTTGCGCACCCGTCGCTCGGCGGGCTTGAACATCGCGGTGTCCACGCCCAGCGGCACGACGTGCAGCTGGCTGGGCGCGACGCCGAAGTCCTCGGCGATGTCAGCCGCCGACGTCGACGACACGGTCAGCAGTTCGGGGATCTCGCAGGCCACCTGCTTCTGCATCTCGGCGAAGCCGTACCACCGTCGCACCAGCGGTTTGCGCCACCACTTGGCGGCCGCGACGTCGACCACCTTGTCGCGGGTGATCGGGTGATGCACGGTGGCGACCACCGGAAGGCCGAGGCCGGCGATCTTGCGCAGCCCGGTGCCCAAGCACTGGTTGTCGTGCACGACGTCGAACTCGTTGCGACGTTCGGCGAGCACCCGCGCGGCGCGCAGGCTGAACGTGCGGGGTTCGGGGAAGCCCGCCGTCCACGTGGTCAGCAGCTCGAGCAGGTCGATCGACGTCTTGATCTCGTTGGGCCACGGGATCCGGAAGGGATCGGGTTCCCGGTAGAGGTCCAGGCTGGGCACCTCGGTCAGCCGAACGCGGGGATCGAGTTCCTCCGGATAGGGCTGGCCCGAGAACACCTCGACCTCGTGGCCCAGGTCCGCGAGGCCGCGGGACAGGTAGCGGACGTAGACGCCCTGCCCACCACAGTGGGTCTTGCTCCGGTAGGACAGAAGTGCGATGCGCATGGTCAACTCAAGACGATGCGCAGAAGCGGCTGAATCCAGGGCCGGTGAGCTGGACAAATCGTGTCACGCAACAACTCCGAACCTTCTGGACATGTGTCCAGACTATAGTTTGACGTGCTAGCGGACGCAACGCGGCCGTGATGCCTTGACTATCACAGTGACCGGCGGTGCTGCCCGTCGGCCTCTCGGTTCCGCGGTCCGGTGACCGGGTATCCGCCGGTCATGAGCAGACATATCGAGGCGACCTTCCAGATCGCCAGCTGGGATGAGACGCCGTTCGAGAACGGCGACGAGGCCACCAAGCTCACCGAGGCCCTGGTCTCGAAACGCTACGAAGGTGACATCCAGGGTACGTCGACGACCAAGTGGCTGTTGGCCTACGGACCGGACAAGAGTGCGCTGTTCGTCGGCATCGAGCACGTCACCGGCACCATCGCGGGCGCGACCGGCGGCTTGGTGTTGCTGCACGACGGCGCCTACCGGGACGGCGTGGCCAGTGGAGAGGTGCGGATCGCATCGGGCACCGGCGGGCTGGCCGAAGCGGCGGGCAACGGGAAGTTCCGCGCCGACCCTGCGGGGGCGCTGACCCTGGACGTCGACGGTCTGGACATCGCGGTCACCTAGGCCGCAGGCGCTGCGGTAACCGACGCGGCAGCCCCTGGTGACGGGCGTGCGCCACCAGATAGTGGAATGACTCCCCCGAGCGGCCCCTTAAGATTGGCTGCGTGCAATCGGCCCATCGGCGTGACGTGAGCGTTTGCCCTGCGCAACGGGCGGATTTCAGTTTGCTGCCGGTGTGGTGGCACACCGCCGACCAGTCCGGCCGCCGGGGAGGTGCGTAGCGCGTGCGGCGCCTCTTCGAACGCGTCGGCGTGCTGACGGCGGTGCTGTTGCTGGCCTTGATCGCCGCCCCTCCGGCGACGGCGATCGAGCCGCCGACGATCGATCCCGCGGCCGTGCCCCCGGATGAGACCGGGCCGGATCAGCCGATGGAGCAGCGCCGGGTCTGCTCTGCGCCGACGGTGTTTCCGAACGCGAACTTCGCCGACCGGCCCTGGGCGAACGACTACCTGCGGTTGTCCGAGGCGCAGAAGTTCGCGACGGGCGCGGGCGTGACCGTCGCGGTGATCGACACCGGCGTCGTCGGCTCACCGCGGGTGCCCGCCGAACCGGGCGGAGACTTCGTCGACCAGGCCGGGAACGGCATGTCGGACTGCGATGCGCACGGCACGTTGACAGCGTCGATCATCGCGGGTCGGCCCGCGCCGAACGACGGCTTCGTTGGCGTCGCGCCCGACGCCCGCATCCTGTCGCTGCGCCAGACCTCCGAGGCGTTCCAGACGGTGGGGACGCGCCAGGACCCCAACGACCCGAACGCCACCCAGACCGCAGGATCGCTGCGCAGCCTCGCGCGCGCGGTGGTGCACGCGGCCAATCTCGGCGCGCAGGTCATCAACATCAGCGAGGCGGCCTGCTACAAGGTCACCCGCCCGATCAACGAGACCAGCCTTGGCGCCGCGATCAACTACGCGGTCAACGTCAAGGGCGCCGTCATCGTCGTCGCCGCGGGCAACACCGGCCAGGATTGCGCGCAGAACCCGCCAGCCGATCCCGCGGTTCCGACCGATCCGCGCGGTTGGAAGCAGGTGCAGACGATCGTCAGCCCCGCCTGGTATTCACCGCTGGTGCTGACGGTCGGCGGGATCGCCCCGAACGGCCAGCCGAGCACGTTCTCGATGTCGGGTCCGTGGCTCGGCGCCGCGGCGCCTGCCGAGAACCTCGTCGCGCTCGGCTACGACGGCAATCCGGTCAACGCGCTGCAGGGCCAGGACGGCCCGATCCCCATCAGCGGGACGTCGTTCGCCGCGGCCTACGTCTCCGGGCTGGCGGCGCTGCTCAAACAGCGCTTCCCCGCGCTCACGCCCGCCCAGATCATGAACCGGATCACCGCGACGGCGCGGCACCCGGGCGGCGGCGTCGACAACTATGTGGGCGCCGGGGCGGTCGACCCCGTCGCCGCGTTGACGTGGGACGTGCCTCCCGGCCCGGAGCAGGTGCAGTACCGGGTCAAGGAGCTTCCGGCGCCGGTGTTCACCCCGCCGCCGGATCGGGGGCCGATCACCGCGGTGGTCGTCACCGGAGCCGGGCTTGCGGCCGCGCTCGGACTCGGCGCGCTGGCCCGCCGCGCACTGAGGCGCCGATGAACAGGCTCTTCGGCATGTTCGGCCTGCGCTTCACGACGGGCCACGCGATCTGGGCGGCGGCGCTGATCCCCGCGACCGTTCTGGTGTTCGCCGAGCTGAATTTGTTGTGGCTCGGAATCACGCTCGCCGTGCTGATCGCGCTGGGCTCGGTGGTGACCATCCGCGGGCTGCGGATCACCGGTTGGGTGGCGGCGGTGTTCGCGTGGCGGCGCAGGCACCGCGACGTTCCGCAGCGTCCGTCGGAACCCGCGGTGGGCGCGACTGTGATGCCGGGCGATCACGTCGCCGTGCGATGGCAGGACGAGTACTTGACCGCGGCGATCGAACTGGTGCCGCGTCCGTTCACCCCGACGGTGATCGTCAACGGCGCGGCGTTCACCGACGACGTCGTCGACACCCGGCTCGTCGAACAACTCGTGGCCGCGCACTGCCCGGACGTCGAGGCCGACGTGGTGTCGTCGGGGTATCGCGTCGGCAAAACCGCTCCCGCCACGCTGATTTCGCTGTACGAACAGGTCGTCGGTCCGTATCCGGCTCCGGCGAACCGGCGCACCTGGATCGTGCTGCGCGCCGACCCCGAGTTCACGCGCAAGTCGTCGCAGCGCCGCGAGTCCGGGGTTGCCGGGCTTGCGCGGTACCTGGTGTCCTCGGCCACCCGGATCGCGGATCAGTTGGCCGGCAACGGAATCGACGCTCGCCCTGCGCGCAGTTTCGACGATCTCGACCGGGCCACCGAGATCAGTTTCGAGCGTGAGACGTGGTCGGCGATCAAGGGCCGCAGCACGTTCACCGCGGCCTACACCGCGCCGGGCGGACCTGACGTGTGGTGGTCGGCGCGCGCCGACCATACGATCACCCGGGTCCGCATTCGGCCCGGTGAGGCCCCACGCTCGACGGTGCTGCTGACCACGTTGGCCAATCCCGCCACACCACGCGGCTTTTCGTGTCTGTTCGGTGGGCAGCGGGCGGCTCTGCACGGCATCAGCCCGGTCGGCGACCGCCACTACGAGCTGCCGATCGGGTCGGCGGGGGTGCTGGTCGGTGAGACCGCCGACCGCTACCCCGTCTACATACCGTTCGACGACGTCGACGTGAGCATCAACCTCGGCGACTCCCGGCTGTTCACCCAGTTCATCGTGCGGTCGGCGGCGGCAGGTGCCGTGGTCACCCTGACGCCGCAGTTCAACGAGTTCGCCGGATACGTCAACGCCAGGATCGGGAACGAGGCCAAGGTGGCGTGGCCGCATGCGACGACGTACTTGAGCCCGCACCCCGGCCTCGGCCGGGTGATGTTGCGCAACAACTACATCGAGACGCCCCGTCATCGCCAATTGCCGATAAGGCTGATCAATCCGCGCGAGGAAAGCCGCTACCAGATGGTCCTCGAGGGCTGAGCCGACATGCGGGCGCAGGGGTAGCGATGGGCGAGATCCAGCGGGTCGAACCGGCGGAGCTCACCAAGCAGTCCGCAGAGATGCACGGGACGCAGTGGCACAACCCCGTAGCCGAAGCGGTGGTGCCGCCGGATGCGCTGCCGTCCTCGGCCGCCGCGGTCGCCAACCTGAACGCGAACGCGCAGTCGCTGATGGAGTTTCAGCGGTGGGCCGAGACGGAGAACCAGCGCATCGCCGAGATGCTGCAGATCGCCGCCGACGCCTACACCGAGGTCGACGAAACCTGCGGGCGAGCCATCGAGAACCCCAACCGACGGGCAGCGGTCGAGGCGATCGCGGTGCCCGCCCCGGCGACGCCGCCGCCCGCGCTTCCCCATCCGGTCGGCACTCCGCAGCCACTCGATGCGGCCGGCTACAGCGACGTGCACGAGACGCAGGCTGACCTGGTCGCCGGGGACAACGGTGCATCGCTGAAAATGGCCATGCTGCAATGGGGTCTGGCCAGTACCCGGGTGAGGGACGCCGCGCCGCGGCCGCCCAGCGGCGACTGGGAGGGCCGGGCCGCCGACGCCGCGTACGCCAGGATGGCCGAATTCAGCGGCTGGCTGGAACAACTCGCCGAGGGCTGGCACGACCTCGCGGAAGCGGCGGCGAAAATCATTGCGGCACATGATGCCGCGAAGGCCGAGCATGCGGGCATCCACACCGAGTACGTGGAGTTGGAGACCCGGCTGCGTGAGCTCGCGGCGCAGACGACGGTGGGCAACTCCGTCGCGACCTCCAACGAGATGGCCACGATCCAGAAGCGGCTGCAGGAGCTGCAGCAGCGGTCCGACGACGTGCGCCAGGACTATGCGAGCGGCGCGACCTTCTCACCCGTGCGGCCCGCGATGCCGTCCAGCTCCGACGCCGACAGCGCCGCCATCGTCGGTGGCCCCGGTGCGCAAACCGGCGGCGGTCGCGCGGCTATGGCGTCGTACGGCCCGCAGCGGTCCGGGACCGCGGACCGGGCCGAGGGTGCGGCGCGCCCGGGTGGCGCTTCTGCCGGAGGTCGCGCGCCGGCCGGCGGTGGTGCGCCGGCGGGTGGCGGTGCGCCCTCGGGCGGTGGTACGCCGTCGGGCGGCGGTGCGCCGGCTGGGGCTGCCGCATCGGGCCCGAAGTCGACCGATCCGCGAGTGCGCCCCGCTGCTGTCGGCGGTGCCGGAGCAGGCGGCGGGCGAGGCGGTGGCTCCGGCGGCGGTGGCATGCCTGCGACGCCGATGTCGGCCCCGGTAACCGCGGAGACGGTCGCGCCCGCCCCGACCGTGCCTGCCGCGGCGGGCGGCGCACCGGGATCATCGACGAACGGCCGCGCGGGTACGCCCATGGCCGGCGGTATGGCCCCGATGGCGCACGGTGCCGGCGCCCAACAGGGCAAGGAAAAGCGGCGCGATCCCCGAGTCACGCCCGACGAGGACCTCTACACCGAGGACCGGCCGTGGACCGAGGCGGTCGTCGGCAATCGCAGGCGCAGGGCGATCACCGACGGCGAGAGCCGAGACGACGCGTGAGCGACGATATGCACCCCGACGTCGCCGCCGTGTTGCGGCAGGCGCAGCAGTTGCAGTCGCTCATGGACGACCAGCTGGACCGGATGAACTCTCAAACCTTCACCGGCACTGACGAATTCGACACTGTACGAGTGACGTTGGACGGTCACCACCAGCTGACGGGCGTGGTCATCGAGGACGGTCTGCTCGGTCTGGGTGTCGAGGAGGTCCAGAAGCGGCTCAACGAGGCGCTGGACTCCGCGACGGCCGCGGCCACCGCGTCGCTGGAGGCCGACCGGGACCGGATCGACGCCGCCGTCGCCGACATCACCGACGGGAACCGCTAACGTACACCCTCTTTCGCGTACACCACGCGTAACACGTGGGCCACCTCCGGCCCCATCACCGTGTCGGCGAGTTCACAGAAGGTGGCCACGAACTGCGGCCCGTGCGGCGGCGCCGCCTCGCACAGGTGGTGTGCGATCTCGTGCAGCACCACCAATTCGCGCAGCGCCCAACGGGTCCGGACTTCGGGCACCGCGATGACGGCGCCGTCGTCATCGAGTTCGTAGTGAGCGGCGCTGGCTCCGCGCCTGGGCCGCACGCCGAGCGGGGCCACCCGCGGCCAGCGTCGCCGCACGGCGGGCATCGCCAGTACCTCGTCGACATAACGCTGCACCGACTCCACCGACGCGAACCGTGCCTCGGGCGGCAGGGTCAACGAGGTCCCGAAGAAGTCGATGGCGCGGTTGCCGTGCTCGGCGGCCCGGTCGAACAACGTCCGGACGAACTCCTCCGCGGCGTACACCTTCGCCCTCTGGGTGTCGCGCGGCGTCACGTCTCCCCGGAGGCGCGGCGCCCATTCCCGGGCAGCGCCGAACGCGCATTGGCGATTTCCGGGCTGGGCCCGAGCCTGGCCTTGCGGCCCGCGCGGTCACCGGCACGGCGGGCGGCCGAGGAGTAGCCGGCCGTCGCGCTGGTCGCCCGCCACGTCCCGCGCGCCTCGGAGGTTTCGCGATAGAAGTCGCGCAACTCGAGGTCCTTGTCCCGCAACGCGATCGCGGTGCCCGGCCGGCTGTCGCGGCTGTTCGTGGCCTCCCGGCGTGCTTCCTCCCGCGCCTCGACCAGTCGCTGGCCGATGCGGGCGCCGAACGCCAACTGGAAGTTGATTCGCGCGGTGATGGTCGGCGTGGGACGGTGGGCGCCCGACTCGATGTAGGCCTGCGAGGCCCTGACCATCTGCATGACCAGGCCCGCGTACAGCGCATGGCTGGCGTCGATGTCCTCGGGAAATCCGTAGGCGTAGACGAATGTCGAGTTCGACGCGACATCGCATTTCACGTCGTTGGCGTGCGCGATCACGGTGAACAACTGCACATACGTCCGCAGCCCTCGGGTGCCCGCGTTGCCGATCGTGATCGTGCGCTGCACCGGCATCTGCGCCTTCGTGCGCTGATCGGAGTGCGACCGCGCCACCGCCAGGTCGATGGAGGTGGCCGTCGCCAACCGCTGCGCCGCGGCCATGAATGCCTCCGCCTCGTGCGCGTTGTCGGTGCCCTCGGCCTGCCGCAGCAGTGCGGCGATGCGGGCCAGCATCTTGTCGTCACTCATGGCGCCAGATTAGGGCTGCTCGGCGACAAAGCGGTCCACCGCTTCGACAACCTGTGGAGAAAGCGGATCTTGGGAGGCGTAGTTGGCGACGTTGTCGCTCGGGTCGTCACGCAGCACGTGGTTGACCCCCTTGAGCTCCACGACCGTCAGCGCGGTGTGCCCAAGCGCGTCCGCGAGGGGTCGGATCGAGTCGCACGACGCCTGCGCGTCGGAGTCCGAACAGGTCAACAGCACCGGTGTGCCCGCGGGCACCTTGGCTGCCAGCGTCAGCGGGTCGATCTTGTCGGCTTCGACGACCGCGTTGACGTTGCCCGGGTTCAGCATCGCGCCCAGGCCCTCGGGCAGGTTCGCAGGCGCCGTCCCCGTGGTCCGGACCTGCTCGACGGCCGCCAGCCACGCGGACAGGGTCTCTGCAGCGCCGCCGGCGCGCACCCGGTTGGTGATCATGTCGAGGTAGCGGCCGGGCAGCGGCTGAAAGAGGCCGAGCGCGTGGATCTTTGGAGCATCGGCGTCGGTGTCGCCGGCCAGCGTCATCGCGTGGATGGTGCCTTCGCCCACCGCATAGACCGAGATGCGGGAGTCGTCGGTCCGCGACTGATCGGCCAGGTAGCGCACCGCGGCCTTCGCGCCCGTGGTGTAGACCGAACTGACCACCTCGGTGGGCCGCTGCGCGTACGGGCCGAGGCCGGTCTGGCCGGTGCCGACCTTGTCGTAACGCAGGCTGGCCACGTCGCGGTCCGACAACAGTTCGGCGAGTTGGCGCATGTTCCCGACCGGCCCGGCGACCTGGTTGTCGCCGTTTCGGTCCGTGGCGCCGCTCTCGGAGATCAGCAGCGCGGCGGGCCCCACCGTGTCGCCGGTCTCGTGCCGGTATGTGCCGTGGATGGTCAGGTCGTCGGCGGTGAAGGTGACGTCCTCGTCGACCCACTGCACGTCGCCCGAGGCCGAACATCCCGACAGTACGACGATCAGTGAAAGCGCCCCCGCGACAACTGCTTTCAAAGCTTGGCCTCGATCCACGAGGTGACGTCGTCGAGTACCAGGTCACGCTCGGGCTCGTTGAACACCTCGTGGTAGAGCTCGGGATAGACCTTCAGGTGCGCATCGGTCGATGCGACACACGCCAGCAGATGGCGGCTGCCCGCGACGGGAATGAGCTTGTCCTGTTCGCCGTGCACCACCAGCAGCGGCGCGGTGAGCGCGGACGCCCGCTGCGGCATCGTCTCGCCGACCTTGATCAGCGCCTTGGCCACCCCGGCGGGGAGCTTGCCGTGGTGCACCATCGGGTCGGCCATGTACGCGGCTACCACGTCGGGGTCCCGCGACACCGCTTCGGTGGGCAGTTGCTCGACGGGGAGGCCCGGCAGGATGCTGCCGAGGACCTTGGCGACCGTGATCATGGCCGGTGACACCGCCTCGTGGGCGTAGACGGCGGGACCCGACAGCACCATCGCGGTGTAGTCGTCGGGGTGCTCGACGCCGTAGGTGAAGACGACGCCGCCGCCCATGCTGTGGCCGAGGACGATGCGCGGCAGCCGGGGGTGCTCGTCGGCGACGATCGTCACCAGGGTTTCGAAGTCGCCGGTGTACTCGCCGATGTTGCGCAGGTAAACCCGTTTGCCATCGGAGCGCCCGTGGCCGCGCAGGTCGAGCGCGTAGGTGAGCAGGCCGGCCTGGCCGAACCGCTGCGCGACGTGGTCATACCGGCGGGCATGCTCGGCGTATCCGTGGCACAGCACGACCACGCCGCGCGGATCACCCTCGGGAGTCCACACGTCGTAGACGATGCGCACACCGCCGATACCGTCGAAGCTGCGTTCGCTGCGGGTCGTGGCCACGCAGCGAGACTATCCGTTGTCGGACCCACTGATTAAGCTCGGCGGCGTGACGGTCCTGGCCCACGATGTCGACGACAGCAGCGCCGAGGATGCCTTCCTGGCCGATGCCCAACGGTATCGCCGTGAACTACTCGCGCACTGCTACCGAATGACCGGTTCGCTGCACGATGCCGAGGATCTGGTGCAGGAGACCTATCTGCGGGCGTGGAAGTCGTTCAAAGGCTTCGAGGGCAAATCGTCGGTGCGCACGTGGCTGTACCGGATCGCCACCAACACCTGCCTGACAGCGCTGGAGAGCAGGCAGCGCAGGCCGCTGCCGACGGGCCTCGGGGCCCCGAGTTCCGATCCCCTCGACGACATCGTCGCCCGCGAGGAGGTGCCGTGGCTCGAGCCGCTGCCCGATCAGGCGGTTGACCCGGCCGACCCGTCGGTCATCGTGGGCTCTCGCGAATCCGTGCGGCTGGCATTCGTCGCGGCTCTTCAGCACCTCTCACCGCGGCAACGCGCCGTTCTGGTGATGCGCGACGTGCTGCAGTGGAAGGCGTCCGAGGTCGCCGAGGCGGTCGGCGCGTCGACGGCAGCGGTGAACAGCCTGCTACAGCGGGCGCGTGCGCAGCTGGACGCCGTAGGCCCGAGGGAGGACGACGAGCTGCGCGCGCCGGAGTCGCCGGAGGCCCAAGACCTGCTGACGCGCTATATCGCAGCGTTCGAGAGCTACGACGTCGACAAGCTCGTCGAGTTGTTCACCGCGGATGCCGTGTGGGAGATGCCGCCGTTCGACGGCTGGTACCAGGGCCCGGAGAACATCGTGGCTCTGTCGAAAACGCACTGCCCTGCCGAAGGGCCCGGGGATATGCGGTTCATCCGGACCACGGCCAACGGTCAGCCGGCCGCGGCGTTGTACCTGCTCAACCGGGAGACCGGGGTGCACGAGGCCTTCCAACTACACGTGCTCGACGTGACGGCCGGCGGAATCGCGCATGTCGTGGCGTTCCACGCCACGACCTTCGCCCCGTTCGGGCTGGCCGACACGGCCTGACCTACGGCTTGCGGCCCAGCGCGTACTCGTCGATGCTCAGGCCCTCCTTGGCCGCTTCTGCCCGCTCATAGGCGATGTCGTGCCGGTAGCCGAGCACGACGCTGGTGATCAGTGCGATCGAGATGACGCCCTCGGCGATGAAGAACGCCGCGAAGTCGATCAGCGAGCCGATCGGCGGCCCGCCGGGCACGGCGTTGCGAAGAGGTATCAATGCGAACAGGATCGCCGCCATCATCGAGCAGGCCGGCAGGACAAGGCCTCTGCGCCAACGCAGCGCGTAGTAGGACGCCGTGACCGCCGCCGCGGCCAACCCGAGCATGAGAACCATCACGAACACGGCGAACACCAGCGTCGGGGTGCTGCGCTTCATGAAGAGATCCGCGTCGACGCTGTCGCCTTCGACGTCCGGGTCGGCGCCCAGCGCGACCCGGAAGAACGAGTCGTTGTTGAACACGGTGAGCGTCGTGGGCAGCGCGGTGCCGTCGTCGGCCGCGATGTTGAGCCCCAGGAAGGCGCTGTAGCGATCGAAGGGGTAGTCGGTCGGGATCCCGACCATCCCGAACTTCTGCTCGATGACGGGCACGGTCTCTCCGCTCGGCAGGTTCACCGAGGGGTTGGTGAAGGAATTGCTCAGCAGCTTGGTGTCCAGGTTCAGATGGCCGTCTTCATCGGCGTACTTCCCGTTGGCCTCGACGTCGGTGATCGTCGCCGCCACCGTCGTCGTCTCGGTGTCCACCCGGTTCACCCACACGGTGAGGTCGATCCGGTCGGGCTTGTCGAAGTCGCCGAGCTGCAGACCGTCCTCGGCCCAGTGCCTGCTGGACGCGTACAGCGCGAGGTTGCCCGCCATCAGCAGCACCAGCGCCACAGCGAAGACCGCAAACGCCCGCACAGCGCGCCATCGCGGCGAAGGTGTGCTCATCGCGGGCAGCGTATTACGAAGGTGCGCCCCAAAGCGGCTCGACGCGCAGCCGGCCGGCCGACAGCGGTGCCTGCGATGGGCCGAAGCCCTCATCTGCGCAGTTCACAGCGGAGTTGACACCTGTTCTGCAACGTGTTCTATAGTCAGCGGCCATGAAGACCAAGGGCGCGCTGTTGTGGGAGCTCAACTCACCGTTTTCCATCGACGAGATCGAGATCGGTGACCCCGTCGCCGACGAGGTACAGATCCGCCTGCACGCCGCCGGCATGTGCCATTCGGACTACCACCTGACCACCGGCGCCACCCCGATCGGGCTGCCTGCGCTCGGCGGGCACGAGGGCGCCGGCGTCATCACCAAGGTCGGCAAGAACGTCACCGGTCTCGAGGAGGGTGACCACGTCATCCTCGCGTTCATCCCGGCGTGCGGACAATGCGCACCCTGCCTCAAGGGCCACCGCTCGCTGTGCGACCGCGGCGCGGTACTGCTCGGCGGCAAGGCGATCGCCGACGGCACCTCCCGGGTGCATGTGGGTAGCACCGAGGTCTCGCCGATGAACCTGCTCGGCACGTTCGCGCCCCACATGACGGTGCACAAGGACTCCGTCGTCAAGATCGACAAGGACATTCCGTTCGAGTCGGCCGCCCTGCTGGGCTGCGCGGTCCCGACGGGCTTCGGGTCGGCCACCAACGTGGCCGAGGTGAACCCGGGTGAGACCGTCGTGATCGTCGGCGTCGGCGGCATCGGCATGAGCGCACTGCAGGGCGCCGTCATCGCCGGGGCCCGCCACGTCGTCGCGATCGACCCCAACGAGTGGAAGCGCGAACAGGCGATCAAGTTCGGCGCCACCCACGTCTACCCGTCGATGGCCGAGGCGATCGCACCGGTCATCGACCTCACCCATGGCGTGATGGCCGACAAGACGATCATCGCCGTCGGGGACATGAAGGGCGAGTACATCGAAGAGGCACTGACGCTGACCACCAAGACGGGCACCTGCGTCGTGACGGGCATGGGCTCGATGATGGACGTCGACGTCAAGCTCAACCTGTTCCTGTTCACGATGTTGCAGAAGACGTTGAAGGGCAACATCTTCGGCGGCGGCAGCTCGCACATCGAGACCCCGAAGCTGGTCGGCCTGTACAAGTCGGGCTTGCTGAACATCGACGACATGGTCACCAGGACCTACCGCCTCGAGGACATCAACTCCGGCTACCAGGACATGCTCGACGGTAAGAACATCCGCGGCGTCGTCACCTACGACGAGGCGGACTGGTAGCCAGCCGGTCCAGCACCGCGTTCAAAACGTCCTCGAACGCCTGAAGCTGTTGTGGTGTGAAACCCTCGAACACCGTGCTGCGCACGAGTTCTGCGTGCCCCGGAGCAGCCCTCTGCAGCGCTCCGAGCCCACCGTCGGTGATCGATACGCTGGCGCCCCGCCGGTCGTCGTCGCTGCCGTGCCGCTCGAGCAGTGCGCGCCCGCGCATCCTCCGCAGCTGGTGTGACAACCTGCTCTGCTCCCACCCGAGCGCCTCGGCCAGGTCGTTGATGCGCTGCGGACCGCGCTCGGTTAGCGCGACGAGGACCTCGTAGTCCGCCAGCGACAGCTCGCAGTCACGTTGCAGTTGCCGGTGCATGGCCGTCTGCAGACGGCTCGTGACCGTCAGGTACTTCCGCCACACCTCTTGTTCGCGCCTCGTCAGCCACACGGAATACATGACACATCATCTATGTTGTCGCGTCCAGTAGCCCCCTTTAGGCTGGGCGCCGAGCGAGAGGTAAGCCATGACCGCCCCCACCGTCGACATCCGCCGGGCAGACAACCGCGCGAAGACCGCGATCTCCTGGCTGGACTCCAAGCACTCGTTTTCCTTCGGCAGCCACTACGAGCCGGACAACACCCATCACGGCCTGCTGCTGGTCAACAACGACGACATCGTCAAACCGGGTACCGGATTTGATACCCATCCGCACCGGGACATGGAGATCGTCACCTGGGTGTTGCGCGGATCGCTGGTGCACCAGGATTCCACCGGCCACTCCGGCGTGATCTATCCCGGTCTGGCACAACGGATGTCGGCCGGTCGCGGCATCCTGCACTCCGAGAAGAACGACTCATGGACCTTGACGGGCACCGAATCCCCCAGTGAGCTTGTGCATTTCGTCCAGATGTGGGTGATCCCCGACGAGTCGGGAATCGAGCCCGGCTATCAGCAACTCGAGATCGATGACGAACTGCTGTGCGGCGGTCTGATCACGATCGCCAGCGGTATTCCTGAACACCGGGACCAGACCGCGATCTTCATCCGCAACAAGTACGCCGCCCTGCACGGAGCGCGCATGCAGGCCGGTGACAGCGTCGAGTTGCCGCACGCCCCGTATCTGCACCTGTTCGTGCCCCGCGGCGAGGTCACGCTCGAGGGCGCGGGCCCCTTGGGTGAGGGCGACGCCGTTCGTTTCACGGGTACGGGTGGCCAGCGCGTCACCGCCACGACGTCGGCCGAAATTCTGGTCTGGGAGATGCATGCGAGTTTGGCTGCGGCATAACGCGATCGCCTGCATGGCAGGTGTGCTGCTGGCGACGGGCTGTTCGTCGGATTCCGGGCGAGCGCCGGCGCCGGACCCGCCCCCGGCTGAACGCTCGGCCACCGCGGAAGCGACCTCGGAGCTGTCCGAGGTGACCGTCGCCGTGGACCCTGCCCTGGCGCAGGCGCCGTTCGATGAGCCGCGTCAGGCGCTCGTTCCCGCCGGTTGGTCGATGGCGGTGTGGGCGCGCGTCCCGAAGGCGAGGCTGGCCGCCTGGGCACCTGACGGCGCGCTTCTGGTGTCGCAGCCCAGCACGGGCGTGGTGTTGCGGCTGCAGCCCACCGATGCGCAACCCCGCCAGTCGACCCTGCTCTCAGGACTCGACCAACCGCACGGGCTGGCCTTCGAAGGTGACACGCTCTACGTCGCCGAAAGCGACCAGGTCGACGCCTACACCTACGCCGACGGCGCGGCCACCGATCGCCGCACCCTGGCGGGGGATCTACCGGACGCGGGAAGTCCGGACCTGCGCGGCGCGTATGCCCACGCCCTCAAATCAGTCGCGATCGGCCCCGACGGCAGCGTTTACTTCTCGATTGGCTCGACGGGCAACATCACTGCCGCCGATCGCGACGCCGATCCGCCGCGCGCCACGATCATGCGGGTCCCGCCGGGCGGTGGCCCCGCCGAGCCGTTCGCGACCGGGGTCCGCAATGGGACCGGCCTGGCGATCGCGCCGGACGGAGCGGTGTGGACCGCCGTCAACAACCGCGACAACATCGCCGACCCGCAGACCGGCGAGGTCCGCCAGGATTACGTCAGCCTGCATCCGCCCGAATCGGTGGCGCGACTGACGCCCGGGCGCGAACTGGGCTGGCCCTTCTGCAATCCCGACGGTGGCCCGGCGCGGCTGCCGTTGATCCGCGACGTACAGACGAACGCCGACGGCAGCCGCCTCGACTGTGCGGCCCTGCCGCCGATCGAACAGAGCCTCGGCGCGCATGCCGCCCCGCTCGGAATGAGCTTCACCGACGGCGTGCTACCGGCCCCGTACTCAAGCGGCGCCCTCGTCGGCGTGCACGGGTCGTGGAACCGGGAGCCGCCGTATGCCCCCGAGGTGGCGTTCTTCGGCTGGCGCAACGGCGAACTCGCCGACAAGCAGAGGCTGGTCGGCGGGTTCCAGTCCGAAGACGGCTCGCGGTGGGGCCGACCGGTCGCCGCGGTGGTCGGGCCCGACGGCGCCGTCTACATCACCGACGACTACGCCGACGCGGTCTACCGGTTGGCCCCGCCGGGGCGTTAGCGGACCGCCGTGCCGCGCGTGGTCCCCGACCGCCGGCCGGTAATTCCGACGTAGATCGCGATCAGCACGATCGCCACGATGATGCCGACAAGGAACGGGATGACCTCCCACCCGCCGTTCGCGTTTGTATAGCCGAGCGAGTAGGTCAGCCAGGACCCGAGGAATGAGCCGAGGGCACCCAGAACGATCGTCATGATCACACCGATGTTCTGCTTGCCCGGCATGATGAGCCGCGCGAGCGCACCCACGATCAGACCGACGATGAGCGCGCTGAGGATGGTTCCGATCATTTCTGCTCCCTGTTCGTTGTCTGCCGCAGGCCGATTACCCGTTAACCCCGGTTTCAACGCGCAGGCACGATGAGATCGGATCGTGATGCCGCTGTGACGCAAGTTGACGGTGTTCAAGGTGAGATTGATGATGTCACCGTTTCATCGTCGTATTTGGGAGCCTCACGTGTCGGCGCGAACAGCAAACATCAGACGCTTCGCGGCAGCGGCCGCGGCGCTGTTGCTGTGCGCGGTGCTGTCTGCGGTCTTGTCCATGGCCCCCGCCGCCAATGCCGCCGGCGCACGCGAGAAACTCGCCACCGCGATCGCCAACACCCGAGGGTCCTATCTCGTTTACAACTTCGGCGGTGGCCATCCCGCCCCGATGCTCAACGCGGGCGGCGGCTGGTACGAGACCACCAGCGGCGGGCGCCTGATGATCATCAAGGCGGCCTCCACCCGGCTTGCGCCGCGTCTGCTGGTCGACTCGCACCGGGGTTATCAAGCGCGTTGCGAACGCGATCCCCGCGCCCGCACCGGGGAGGGGCTGTTGCAGGCGTCGGAGATCTTCACTCCGTTGCAGGCCTGGCAGGCGCTCGGACAGCCGACGATCGCGATCAACGCCAACTTCTTCGACGTGCGCGGCCAACGAGGCGGCTCGTGGAAGTCCACCGGATGCAGTTCACCGCTGGGCGCCTACGTCGACAACACCCGCGGCCAGGGTAAGGCGAACGTGGCGGTGACCGGCACCGTCGCCTATGCGGGTAAACAGGGGCTGTCCGGCGGCAACGAGCACTGGAAAGCGCTGTCCACCATGATCCTTCCGGTGGGCGGTGCGCCGTATGTGGTGCCGCCCGCCAGCCCTGACGACTACGACGCGGCTTCGCCGGTGGTACAGCGGCTGGTGGACGACGGCGTGCGGTTCGTCGCGGTCGCCGGTATCGGCCTGCTCGCGCCGGGCGACACCGGTCAGCTCAACGACGGCGGACCGAGCGCGGCGCGCACCGCGCTCGCATACTCCAAGGACAAGGACGAGATGTACGTCTTCCAGGGCGGGAGCTACACCCCCGACCAGATCCAGGATCTGTTCCGCGGGTTGGGCAGTGACACGGCGATCCTGCTCGACGGTGGCGGTTCGTCGTCGATCGTGCTGCGTCGAGACACCGGCGGCATGTGGACCGGCGCGGGCGTGCCCCGCGGATCCTGTGACACCCGGCAGGTGCTGTGCGATTCACGCGAACGCGGACTACCGAGCTGGCTCGCGTTCAACTAAACCGTCCACATCAAGCCGCGGCGCTGCTGGACCCCTCACCGGATGTGCCGGAGGTGGTGCCGGACGTGCTGCTGCCGGCGTCTCCGGTGGTCGCGCTCGGAGAGTCGTTGTCCGGCTTGGCATGTCGCGGTGACGATCCCGGTACCGCCTTGACCGGCTCACCGTTGTCGGGCTTGGCGTGCTTCGGCCCGGACTTGGCGCCGGTGTTCGGACTGAACTTGTTGCCCGGCTTGTAGCCCTTCTTCGTGTCATCGTCCTTGTCGCCGGTCGTGGTCTCCCCGGCCTTCGTTTCTCCGGTCTTGGTTTCTCCGGCCTTCGTTTCTCCGGCCTTCGTTTCTCCGACCTTGGTGTCATCGGCGGTGGTCTTATCGGCAGGGGTCTCGGAGGTCTTGGAGTCCTGGATCTTGGTGCCCGTCTCGCTCACCGTGGTTTCGCCGTCGCCCTCGGCGGCCTTCACGTCCTTGGTCGCGGTCTCTTCAATGCCGACCGCTTCCTCTACGGGCTTCTGAACGACGGCCTCGGCTTTGAGCTTGTCTGCGACCTTGTCGTCGGCCTCGTTTGCGACGACGTCGTCGACTGCCTCCTCGCCCTCCGGTTCGTCGGTCACGAGGGTGAGCATCCGCGCGCCGGAATCGGGCAGGTCGGTCGGCGAGGGTAGTTCGCCCTCCTCCTGCGCGGTGTCGGGGAGGAGTTCCTCGGTGGCCTCCTCCAGCGCCTCATCGACGATGTCGGTCAGCACACTGGTTGGCGTTGTACCCCAGAGGGATCCGCCCGTGAGGAACCCGAGCAGACTGGTCAGGACGTTCGGCGTGCCTACGGTCGGGTTGCCGCTGAAGAACTCCTTGAAGATGCCCTGAACCAACTGGTTGAAGATGACGCCCGGCACCTGGGCCCAGTCAACGTTGGGGAACGACATGAACGGCGTCGGGTCGCCGGCCTCGTCCAGTGACCGCTCGTAACCGCCCGTCTGCGGGTTGTAATAGACGTCGGTGTAGCCGAGGTTCACCAGGCTGGTCAACGCCGGCGCAAGCGCGTTGGCCACCATGCTGAACGGGTTGTAGCGCGCGACCCCTCCGAGCGTGACGAGGTTGAGCACGTCGGCGGCAAGATACAGCGGCTCGAGCAGCGGCAGGGTTGCCGAGCGCAGCGTGAGATAGAGGTTGACCGCGAGCGGATCGCCGTTCCGGATGCGCTCCGCGAGATCGTCGAGCTCCAGCAGCTGCTGGGGGTCGAGCGTGACGCCGCGAAGCATGTAGGTCGGAAGCAGGCCCGCAAAGAGGTTGTTGGCCAACGAGAACGGGTTCGGCCACGCGGCGAAGTCGCTCAGCATGTCGTACTGAACCGTCGCGTCGAGCTTGATCGGGATCAGGTTCGCACCGCCGACGGAGAGGCCGGTGCCGGGCAGCGGGGTGCCCCCGCTGTAGGAGGCTTCGGTCTCTGGGGTCACCGTCTTGATGCCCGCCAGGCCGAACAGAGGATAGAAGCGGGCGAACATTCCGCCGTTGGCCCGCCCGGGATTGCGCAGCAGGATCATCGGGAGGATGGTGATGCTACCCAGGAGCGGATGCTCGGCGGCGTTGTCCCCGCCCGGTTGATTGACCAGGTCGGCGACGATTCGCTCGTATGCCGCCCCGGCGGAGAAGGCGCCGAGCCCCATGCTCAGGACCACCGGCACCCGGACCTCGACGGCGTCGATGTCGGGGATGGGGATGTCGAGCAGGTCCAACACCGGATTCAGGATCTCCAGCTCGCGCAGCACTGACTCGAGGCTGACTTCCACGTCGAGGTACGGGGTCTTGTTGACCTCCTCGGCGATAGCGCGCGGCAGGCCGGGCACCCAACCGAGGTCGACTCCCAACAGCTTGAGCACGGTGAACACCGGGCCCGCGGTGATCACGTTGACCGGTCCGGGCAGGTTGGAGAGGTTGAACGGATCGCTGAGGTCGAGGCCGAGCAGACCGAACAGGCCGCCGATGGTTTCCGGCAGCGAGCCTGCCAGCAGGTTGCTGAGCTGCTGTTCCACGTCGGGGGTGAGTATCCCAAGGGGATCGATGAGTGCGCCCACGACTCCCGGTACGTCGATCGGTATCGCGCCGACAACGTCAGCGAGCAAACCTGGCGGTATCTCACCCAGCACCCCGCCAAGCAGGTTGTTCAGCACCGACTCCGGGTCGGCGCCGGCCGCCTGTGCCAGCACGGCGAGGTTGAAGTTCTCGACTACCAGCCGGATGAGCACCTCTGCGGCGACCTGGCCGAGGTCGTAGACCGCCGGACCGAGGCCGAACGTGAGGTCGGGGATCTCATCGGGTCCGGGCCACTGATTCACCGCCGCGGCCAGGTTGACGTGGGTATCTACGAGAGTCTTCGCGTCGTCGCTCGGCTCGGGCAGGGGTGCGGCGCCGACCGTGAGCGCCGTCGCCGTCGCAGTGGCCGCGCCGATCGCCGCGATCTTCTTGGAGGTGCGGCTGCGTTTGCCATGCCTGCCGTGTCTGCCAGCCACTGATCCGGTCCTTTCGAACGAAACAGCAATTTACGTGACCGTAACAGGCAGGCTCTCACGAGACTACGCTTTCAGCAAATTTGTTTGCTCGGTAAATAAGTTAACTTATCGAAGTAGACGGGTCAGCCAGCGCATTCGCTCTAGAACCCGGTGAGGGTGCTGCGCGCCGCCACCGATGTTTGCCGTGCGTAACCGCCGCCGAACAACACGACGTGGGCTAACAGCGGATAGAGCTGATGCAATCCGACTCGGCCGCGCCATCCCGCCCGTAACTCCCGCACGGATTGGTAGCCGTCGATCACCTCGTCGAAGTGGGGACAGCCGAACAGCGCGAGCATTGCCAGATCGGTCTCGCGGTGACCGCCGTGGGCGGCGGGGTCGATCAGCACCACGCCGTCCGGTGTCCACATCACGTTGCCGCTCCACAGGTCGCCGTGCAGGCGGGCGGGCGGATCGTCGTCGTCGAAGTCGCCGTCTTCGCACTGGGCCATCACCGTGTCGATCGCCGCGCGGCACTCCGCGTCCAGTCGATCGGCCGCGGCGCGGGCCATCGGCGCCAACCTCTCCCGTGCATAGAAGGCGCCCCAGCGCTCATGTCCGGTCAACGACATGGGCAGCGGTTCGTGCATCGGCCCGAAGAACCCTGGCCCCTCCCATCCGTCCGGCGCGGCTCCGAAGGCCGCGGCGCCTGCGTCGTGCGTGTGCGCGAGTCGGCATCCGAACTCGCGCGCCGCGGATCGGGTCGGGGCTACGCTCTGCAGTTCTTCCAACCTGAGGCTGGTGTCGTCGTGACCGAGCACAGCCGCACACGGAACACCGTCGTGGGCGGCCGAAAGCCATTGCAGCCCAGCGGCTTCACACGCGAAGAAGCCCCTGGGCGCAGAGGCGTTGCGCTTGACGAACTCCCTCATCGGTCAGGGCTGACCGGACACCCGGCGCAGCACTGCGTCGCGCACGCGGGTCGGCAACTTCAAAACCACGGCCACCTGCAGCTTGGGCGCCAGCCCCACCACATAACGAGGTCGCGGGCGGCGCGCGGTGAGCGCCTCCTCGACCACGGCGGAGACCTTCTCGGTAGGAACGGCCATCCGTTGGGCGACCGGCACCATCTTCTTCATCCCCGCGATGTGTTCGGCGTACAGCGCGCGGTGCTCCGGAGAAAGGGCGGCCTCGAGCGCGAACTTGCTCGCGGCATACGCTCCGAGCAACGGCATCGACACCCTGCCGTTCACGCTGGAGATGAACACGATCCGGCCGTGTGCTTCCCGCATCCGTGGCAGTACCGCCCGAGTGACCGCGAGCTGGCCGATCACGTTGATCTCCAACTGCTTTCGCCATTCGTCGGACGTCACCGCCTCCATGGGGCCGCTGACGACCACCCCGGCGTTGTTGACGACAGCATCCAGTCGCGCAGGCAAGACGTGGGCCAACGCGGCGATCTGGCCGGCGTCGGTGACGTCGAGGAGTACCGCCGAGATCCGGTGCGGATCCAGCGCGGTGACCGCCACGGCGTCCGTCTCGGTACGGACACCGGCGATCACCTGCCATCCACGGGCGGCCAGGTGCTCGGCGATGGCCCTGCCGATTCCCCGCGACGCGCCGGTGACGAGTACCGAAGGCATACGGCAAGACTAGCGGCGGCGCCTGTCCCCGACCCAGAACAAGATCCCGCTGAGGGCCACCAATGCCGCGGCGAGCCCGATGATCGGCGCGACGGTGAAGCGGGTCATCGTCGCCCCCACGACCGCCCCACCACACATCGTCAGAACCACGCTGTAGCGCAACTTCTCCCGTTCACCGGTGCCGCCGGCCAACCGGCTGTCGAAGCCGATCCGCACGATGGTCGTCGTCAAGACCGTCGTCGACAACTCCTGGATGCCGAACTGCTGGGCGCTGGAATTCTGAACGCCGAAGGCGACGGCGAGACCGGCGATGAGGAGCAGTTTCGTGTTGTCCTGATAGTCGAGCACTCCGGTCCCGGCGAGCACCGAAAGCCCCGCCAGCAGGACGACCTCGAAGGTCATCGTGATCGACAGCCAGCGACGGACATCGGTGCCCAGGTGGCGGGTGAACCGGCCACTGGCCACCGCGCCAGCGACGAAGCCGACGAATGCGACCAGCGCGGCGGTCACGTCCACCCCCGAGTGCGGCACCAGCCAGAAACCCAGGAAGATCACGTTGCCGGTCATGTTCGCCACGAACACGTGGCCGAGCTTGAGGACGCTGACCGCATCCACCAGACCGGTCGCGAACGTCAACAGCAGCAGACAGGTGATCGTCAATCGTTCTGAGACAGGGGATTCGACAATCACGTGTCAACTTCCCGACTACAGCTGCGGTGTCAGGTCCAGCGACGTGATGGTCGACATATTCGTGATCAGCCACTTCGCATCGCGGCGTTCCATCGTCAACCGGTAGGACAGGTAGCGCAGCGAAGGGATGTTCTTGCTCATCGGGCTGGTCGCCACCGAGTTGGTGTAGACGATCGCGGTGGCCTCGTCGGGGGTCAGCGTCTCCACCGCCGCGCCCATCACCTGCGTGGTGTTGGTGACCTGCGCCTGTTTGTTCGTCGCGACGATCGCGTCGATGTATTTGCGGTATTCGTAGGCGAAGTCGCCACCGAGGAACGCCGCCGACCGCTCCGGCAACGTCTCCATGTTGTCCGGCGTGTAGGTCCACAGCGTGGAGATCGCACTTGCCGCGGTGCGAGCGACGTCGAGTTTGGTGTTGATCTCGGCTCGCTCCGACAAGTAGGGCTGCAGGGTCGACGCGGCGAATGCGGCCGCACCGACGAACAACACAGCGGCCGCTACCATCGCCGCGATGAGCCGCTTGCCCGCTGGCCGGTGCGGGACGAAGCGCACCTCCTGTGGCACGACGGCGGGCTCGTCGGTGGGCTCGGGCTCGACGGCCTCCGTCTCGGCATCTTCGGGTTCTGTGGCGACCAATTCCGAAGCGACCGTTTCCGTTTCGTCCTCTTCGGGTTCCGAGGCGGCTGCCTCCTCCGCGGAAGTATCGACGAACTTGCCGTCCGTTGTCTCGACGCTCGTCCGTCCCCGGCGTTTCGCTTTGCCGACCGGCCGGGGTGCGGGCGTATCCGCTGCGGGCGCCGCTTCCTGCCCCGCACCGGAACCCGCTGCGGCTTCGGCCGATTCCTTATGCCTGCGACGAAGGAGGGACCACCGCCGCCGGCGCGGCGCCGGGGCGGATTCCGCCGAGGGTCCGGTGGTCAGATCACCTGGATCAGCTGGCTGATCTTCCACTGCTGTCCTTCCTTGATAGCCGTTGCTATCCAACGACTTCCGCTCTCGACTGTCGACTTGCCGTCCGGCCCTTTGGCGGAGACCTTGGTCGCGACCAAGATGTCGGCGCTGCCGTTGTCGTTCCACCGCTGCACGCCCGCGGCCAGTACGGATCCACTGGTGGGCTCCGCCTGCGCGACCTGGATCAGGATTTCGTTCTGCTTCTCCTTGAAGGTCTTGGCGAAGTCGCCCGTACCCTGCGCCAGGATGCGTTCCACATAGGCGTTGGCGTTGAAGGGGTCCAACGACGTGTAGTCGGTCATGAACTCGCTGACGTACACCAGCGCGGCGTGGTCGTTGGCGACCGTGCGGCGATTCTTCTCGTGGCTGACCAACATCAGAGAGCCTGCCGCGATCGCGGCAACCATCAGAAGTGATGCCACGGCGGCGATGATCGGCAGTCCCCAGCGGCGCGGTGGCTCCGGTTCCACCTCGAAGAAGTCCCGCTCGTCGGCGTCGACTCTGCGCCGCGGACTCATCGGCCCTGCGCAGTCATCTGCGGCCGCTTGAGCACGGTGAGGTTGGCGACGCGCCACTGGCCGTCACCGGATTTGGCGAACTCGGCCTGCACGGTGGCGGTGATGAACTTCAGTTCGTTGGGGTTATCGCCCCGCTGGCCCTGCAACGCCAGCAGCATCTCTGCGGTGTCGGGTGTCGCTTCGAGCACCGCGCTGCTGACCGCCCAGTACTCGTTGGAGGTGACACCTGCGTCCTGTCCGGCCTTCTGCTGCTCGATCAACTGCTGCCGGTAGCCGTCGGTGGTCAGCGATTGTGCCCGCTCGAAGTCCTGCTGCATGGTGTCACTCTTGAAGCTCAGCATCTGCTCGACGATCCGCGGGCCCTGTTCGGCGATCTGCTGTTTGGTCTGCTCGACCGCGCGCTCGTGTCGGTACACCACCCAGTAGTTCACTGCGACGGCCGTCGCGCAGGCCAGCGTGGCGGCGATCAGCACGACAGCGGTGAGCTTGCGGACGTTGCGCTCCGGCCGCGGCATCGGATGCACCTCGGTGCGCAGCAGGAGGTCGGCGAATGTTCGGCGGCGCCGATCCCACAGCGGCCACAGCCACCCGATGAACAATGCCGCGGTATCGAGCAGGTGTGCGACGTCGCGCAGCAGTAGGCGCCACACTCCCGGCGGCGAACCGTCGCGCGTCCTGACCGCGATACCGAAGACCGCACGCCCCAGCGAAAAACCCAGGACGGTCGGCAGCACGAGGCGATTGACCGCCATCGCCAGCACGACCACCCCCATCGCCACCAGATATCCCCACCACAGCGGGCTGCGCTGCGGTGCGGTGAGCGACACCAGCGCCAGCGTCGTCGCCACGGCGAGCCCGATGAGGACGTCGACGGCGAACGCGCCGACCCTCGCCGACCAGGGCGCTGTCGGCTCGTCGACGGCCACGTCGGTGCCCGTCGAGTCCGGAGGCGCTTCGATCAGGGACGTCACGAGGTGACCTGGTCGAGTTTGGCGATCTTGTAGGAGCCCTCGTCGTCGGGCGCCATCTTCACCCGCAGGCGATATCCCTGCTCCTGATCGGCGATGTCGGAGTTGGTCACCTTGACCCGCACCGCGACCAGGACGTCGAACGTTCCGTCGTCGTTGTGCTTCTCCACGGCGGCACGCATATCCGATACCTGCACCTGGACCTGAGCCGCCTGATAGGCCTCGGCCAGCACGCCGGCGTACAGCGAGGACTGCACGGCGAAGTCACCCGTCGAGCATTCGATGATCTTGGACTGGGCGGCCGTCATGGCGGCGGTGTCGGGAGCGTGCGTCGCCGACACGCAGTCCTTCGCCGCCTGCACAGCGGCGGCCTCGCCGCGGTCGGCGGCCGCGACCTTCTGATCGTTGCGGAACAACAGGTATCCCGCGACGCCGCCTGCGACGGCCAACAGCAGCAGGGCCGCGCAGATGCCGGCGGCCAGACCGCGTCCGATCCGCGAAGTTCGGCGCGCTTCGGCTGGGGCCCCTTCTTCTACGGTAGTCGGCTCCTCGGCGGGTGAACTGTCTGTGGATACTGCTAGCGACTCGTCGGGCGTCTCATCAGCATCGGTGGGGTTCAGCTGGCGGGTGCCAGCATCTCCTTCCATCCGTCGTCTCCTGGGTTACTCGAGTTGCTGACGTTGTATTTAACGCCGTCGGGTCCGACCACCTGGCCGCTGGTCGGGCTGTACACCGCCGTGGAACCGGGTGGCCCTGGTGCCGGAGTGTAGATGCACGGGTTGGGCTGTTGTCCACTACAGGTCACGCTGCCCTGCCCAGGCGGGCTCAACGGGTCGCTGATCGGCGCCGTGACCCGGGGCGCCGGGAGGTCACTCGCCGGTGCGGGGTTCATCCCGTTGTTGACCGACGGGGCCTGCATGACGCTGCGACCGGGATTGACACCCTGATCACAGCGGGCGCCGGGCGCCGGGCAGGACAGGATCTGGTTCGGGTCGCCGTACCAGGGGTTGGTGCCCAGCGGAACGTATGGCTCATCGCTGCGGCACTCCATCGGTGTGGCCGCCCGCTTTCCGGGGACGTCGGCGCACGGATAGTTACGCGCGCCTCGAACCACGTTGGCCTGGAAGTCCTTCGGAATCTTGCAATACGTACCACGTGGCAGCGGCGCCATACTGGTGTCAGCCGGTGCGCGCCACTCGGAGGCGGGCAGAAAACCGGTCAGGCAGGGCGGCGGCTGGTTGATCGACAACGCCAGCGGCAGCTGACCGAGATCCTCGAACAACGTACCGGCCTGCGCGGCCACCGAACCCTGGGGCAGGATCACCAACGTCTGCTCAAGACCTTTGTTGTAGCGCTTGAGCATGTCGATGACGATCGCGAGGTTCGCCAACGTCTGCGGCAGAGATTCGCGGACATCGCTGAACACCGCCGACACCTGGTCGAGCGACGGCGGAGCCTGCTGCAGCCCGCTCCGCAGCGCGGCATCCTGCTCGGCCGCCTGCGCGGCGATCACGTTGAGATTGCGCGACCACTGCGCAATGTTGTCACCGGACTGAACCTGGCTGTCCAGAATCGGCCCGGAGTTCTCGATGATGTCGTTGACCTGAGGCAGGTTCTCCTGGAAACCCTGCGCGATATTGGTCGTCGAATCAACCAACCGCTGCAGCGCCGGACCCAAACCACCCACCGCCTCAGACGTCTCGGTCAGCAGTTTGTCGATCTTCTCCTTGGGCAACACCGCCAAACCCCGGTTCGCGGCGTCTAACGCCGGGCCGACCTCGCTGGGCACGGTGCTCTCGGTGATCGTCGAACCCGGAGCCAGGTACTGACCCGGATTTCCGGTGGAGACCAGGTCCAGGTACTGCTCACCGATTGCCGATACCGAATGCACGTTCGCTGTCGCGTCAGCAGGGATTTTGTATCGGTCGTCGATGCTCATCACCGCCAGTGCACCCCGCTCGGTCGGCTCGACGGAGGTGACCTTGCCGATCTGTGTGCCGCGGTACGTGACGTTGGCCGTCGCGTACAGGCCGCCCGACCGCGGGAGTTCGGCCTTCAACTCGTACTGGCCGATTCCGACGAGGCTGGGGATGCGCAGGTAATACCAGCCCAGCACCACCAACGCGACGATCGTCAGGATGGTGAACAGCACCAGCTGGATCTTGATGAACCTGGTCAGCACAGCTCACTCACCCCTTTCCACCAGCGGGCCGTTCGGCGCGTTGTGCGCGTTCGGTGTGAACCGCACGTCCGGGATCATCGTCGCCGGATCACGACCCCAGGCCTGCTCGAGTGCACGCAGCATGCCCGAGACTCCGGTGCCGGACAGGATGCCGTTGTCGAGCGCGGACAGTGTCAGGTCCACCATCAGCGACACGTTGAGGTAGTCGCCACGCACGACCTTCGGCACGTTCTCGATCGAGAACGGCGCGGTGAGCATGAGCTTGAGCGCGCCGATCAGGTACGGGGACGCGCGCCCCAACTGCTTGAGGGGCCGCTGCAGGTTCTGCAGGTTGGTGTGCAGGTTGTCGCTGGCCGGCGCCAAAGCGTTGTCGGCGGCCCGGCTGATCCGGCCGAGTGCCTCTACTGCGTCGGCGAACAGATCGCGAGTGTCGGCGAAATGCTTGATCAGCGGCGGGAATTCGGTCAGCACCCGGTCGAGGGTGTCGTTGCGTTGCGCGACGACCGTCAGCAGCCGATCGGTGGAATCGATCGCGCGGGTGATGTCCTGACGCTGCTGATTCAATTCGTCGGTGAACGTGTCCAACTTGTTGAGGAATTCGCGGATCTGGTCGGCCCGACCGTTGAGAACGTTGAAGATTTCGGTCTGGATGACCTCCAGGTTCTGCACCCCGCCGCCCTGCAGGATCGACGCGATGCTGGCAAGCACGCGTTCGGTCGACGGATACGCGGACGCATTCGCCAGGGGGATCGTGTCCCCGTCGCGCAGCGGCTCCGACGACGGATCCGGTGGCGGCTCCAGTTCCACGTGCTGAGTGCCCAACAGGCTGGTCTGGCCGATACGGGCCAGCGCGTTCTTGGGCAGCTCGATGTCGGGTTGCAGATCGAGTGTCAGCGTCGCGACCCAGTTCTTCAGCTCGATGGCGCGCACGCGGCCGACATAGACGTCGGCCACGCGCACGCGGCTGTTGACGTTGAGCGCCAAGGTGTCCGGCATCTGAACGTAGATGGTTGTACTGTTTGGGCCCGTTCCCGGGCCGCCCGGCAGCGGCACGTTGGCGATTCCCTTCCAGGAACCGCACGAGCTCACGACAAGGGCGATCGCGCCGAGCGCGACGGCCCGCTGCGCGAGCCTCCTCCAGTTGCGCGCGGTCATCATCTACCTGCCTCTGCTGGTAGCGGCGGTCCTGCCGGAGCGGGAGCCGGTGCGGCGGGGGCGGGTCCCGCCCCCGGACCCGGTAGCGGTCCGGCCATCGCCGCTCCACCCGGGTCACCCGGAATCACACCCGGCGCGGGTGGGGGCGGCGGTCCCGGCTGTGGGTACCACGGCGGGGGCAACGGATTGTTCTGGTCGAACGCGTTCGGCGGACCGGGCAGGTTGCCGTCGCGCGTCGTGCCGAATGCCGGCGGTGCAGCCGGTACCGCGCAGTCGGGGCCGCCCAGCAATTCCGCGAGGCATTCCGGGGTCATCATGTTCGCGGTGAACGGCTGCACGTCGACGCCCTGCATCCCCGGCGCTGCGACCCAGCCCTGTTCGTGGTTACCGTGCGAGAACAAGGTGTCGCGCGACCAGATACCGGGGACGGTGGTGTCCTTATAGCCAGGCGGCGGCTGCAACCGCGGCTCGGAGTATGCGATGTGCTTGGGCAGCGTCAGCGCCGAGGCGAACTGGTTGACACCGAACGGTGGGAAGTTGAACTTGATCGCGTCGAGGATCGGCGCCAGGTACTGCGCGCACATCTCCGCGGACTCCTGGTACCCGAGCCTGCTGCCCGCCTGGATCGAACTGCAGACGAACTGCAGCGGGTTGGCGAAGTTGTTGATCACGGGGATGCCCATGACGCCGCCGGTGACCGGCGAGATGATGTTCATCAAGTTCGCCCCGAGGTTGGGGAACACGTGCAGCGCGGTCTCGAGCCCGTCGCGCGACTCGGGCTGCAGGATCGCGGTGGTCACCTGTTCCAGGTTGTTGATGTCGTGGGTGAGCACCTCGGCGTTCTCGTCGAGGAACGCACGCGTGGTGGTCAACAGCTGGTCGAGGTCTTGCAGCGCGTTGGCGACCTCCCGGTCGGTGTTGGTGAACGCGTTGGTGAACTCGGCGAGGTCGTCGTTCAGCGCGACGAATTGCTGATCGCTCTGGTGCAGCGCGTTGACGAACAGCGCCAGGCTCTTGACGACGCCGAAGAAGTCGTCTTGACCCTCGTTGAGCGTGAACAGCGCCTCCGACAGGTTGTTCAGCGTCGCGTTGAGTTGCTTGCCCTTCCCGGCGAAGCCGTCGGCGGCCGACTCGATGATGTCGCCGAACGGACCCTTGGGTTGTTCCGGTGTCGGACCCAGGTCGGTCAGGATGCGGCTGATGGAGTCACGCAGTTCGTCGTACTCGACCGGCACCTGGGTGCGGTCCATCGGAATGACCGCGTTGTCCTCGAGCACCGGCCCGCCGGTGTACGGCGGCGACAACTGGATGTTGCGCGACGCCACCAGGCTCGGGTTCAGGATCGACGCGGTGGCGTTGGCGGGCACCTTGAACTTGTTCTCGTAGTTGAAGGTGACCTTCATCTTGTCCCCGGCCGGCTCGATCGAATCGATCTGACCGACCTGCACACCCATGATCGTCACCTTGTCGCCGGGATACAGCGCAAGCGTGTCGCTGAAATAGGCGACGACGGTGTTCGTCGTCAGCTTTTTGTACAGGTTGTATCCGACGAAGGCGGCCACCAGCGCCAGCACCACGATGAGCGTGCCGATGATGACTGTCGCGCGGGAAACCGCGGGCAGCTTCAGGTTTCGGACGTTGAAGATCGTCGACATCTGCTAACCCCCTAACCCTGCTGCGATCCCGGCGGAAGGAACGGTGGATTCCCCGGCAGCGGCGGCTGGCCTGCGGGGGCCAACTGCTGCCCGGGTCCCGGCACCGCAGGCGCGGGCAGCGCCGGTGGCAACGGGGCGATACCGGGCGTGAAGTCCGGCGGCTGCGGAGGCATGGGGCCGACGGGCACGGTGCGCGCGCCCGGCGGTGCGGGCGGAAGCTGGCCGTGCGCACCGGGCACGTTCGGCGGGATCTGTCCCGGGATGGCCGCGGCGGGCACACCCGGCGACGGCTGCGGACCGTGCACGTTCGGATCCGAGGTCGCCACGTTGGGTGGCCCGTAGGCGGGTCCACCGAACGGACCCACGGACAGGTCCGCGCACGGCAATGGATCGCCGGGCCGCGGAAGACCGTCGGCCGGTGGGGTGTACGAGCAAGGCGATCCCTTCAGCACACCGGGTCCCGGGTTCTCCGGGGTGCCCTCGAGCACGGCGGGTCCTGGCGGTGGGGCGCCGTTCTCGAAGCCCTGCGCGTTCGGGTCCGGGAACCGCCAGGCCGGCAGGCCCGCGTCACGCCAGAACTTTTCCGGGTCGATCCCGCGCTTCTTGAAGGCGGCGTCCACGAACGGCTGCAGGATCTGGCCCGGCAGCAGGTTGACGAGCATGACCTTGAAGTACGGACCGGAAGCGACCGCTTCGCCCAGCGACGCCACGAAGCTGGCGGTGGTGACGAGCGTGTCCATCAGGTCGAATCGGCGTTCTCGCAGGACGTCGCTGACGACGCGCAGCTGTTCGAGCACCCGGTTGAGGTTCGGGTTGTCGTCGATGAAGCCCTTGACCTGTTCGGAGAACGCACCGACCCGCTCGAGCAGCATGCTGACCGCGTACTGGCGTTCGTTGATGGCGCCGAGCAGCGACTGGGCGTTGACCAGCAGACGGTTGATCTGTTCGCTGCGGCTGCCCAGGATGCCGGCGATCTCGTTGGCGTTGGCCAGCAGCTTCTTGATGTCCTCGTCGCGCTTGCCGATGGTGTCGGAGAACCGGGCCACCCCGTCGAGCGCGGCGCTGAGGTGCGGATAGGTCTGGTCGATGGTCTCCGAGAGCACGTTCAGCGATTCGCGCACCGTCTGGGTGTCCCAGTCGGAGGCGGCCTTGGTGACGTCGAAGAACGCGTCATAGATCTGGTACGGCGTCGTCGTCTGGCCGAGCGGAAGGACGCCGTTGGCACGCAGGACTTCCGATCCCCGCGGCTCGATCTCGATGTTGCGGCGGCCGAGGATGGTGTCGGTGCGGATGGCGGCGCGGCTGTCGGTGCCGATCTGCGTGCCGCCGAGCGAGTAACCGATCCTGACCCTGTCGCCCTGAATCTCCATGTCGCGCACTACGCCGACGTCGACGCCGGCGATGCGCACCTTGTCACCCTTGCCGATTCCTCCGGTGTCGGAGAACTCCGCGTAGTAAGTGGGCGTCGCGAACAGCATCGGCACGCTGGCGAAGCTCTGCCCCACACCGATCACGAGGACCAGGATGATGATGCCCATCAGGCCACCACGGACCCGGTTCGACCCTTCGAGCGTCCTCATTGCGGCGTGCACCTACCCGACGGCTGGCTGAACAGTTTGACGGTCCGGACGGGGCCACCCGGCTGGAGTCCGTTGAGGCGAAGCGAGATATCGCAGGCGTAGAAGTTGAAGAAGTCGCCGTAGATGCCACCGGCCCGGCCGATGATCTTGAACGCTGTGGGCAACCTGGTGAGGATGTCGTTCAGCTGGTCCTTCTGCTCGACGAGCGGTTGCTGTACGGCCTCGAGATGGCCGACGGTGCTCTGCAGCAGCGGCCGGTTGTCGGCGAGCAGATCGGCGACAGTTCCCGCCGCGTCGCTGATGTCCGCGACCGAGCTGGCGATCGGATCCGAGCGGTTCTTCAGCCCGGTGATCAGCTTCTCGAAATCCTGGACGGTCTGGTCGAACTGGGTCTGGTGCCTGACCGTTGTATCCAGCACGGTGTTGAGGTTCCGGATGACCTCGCCGATGGCCTGGTCGCGGTCGGCCAGTGCCGCGGTCAACGACGCGGTCTGGTCGAGGATGTCGTTGATCGTGCCGCCCTGTCCTTGGAACACGGTGATGATCGACTGCGCGATCTCGTTGACCTTGTCGGGGTCGAGCGCCCGGAACACCGGCCGGAAGCCGCCGATCAGCGCGTCGAGATCCAGCGCGGGGTGGGTGCGCTCGATCGGGATGGTGCCGCCGGCAGGCATCCGCTTGTCGCTGTCGCCTCGTTTGAGTTCCAGGTACCGGTCGCCGATGAGGTTCAGGTAGCGCACCGAGGCGGTGGTGCCTTCGAACAGTGGCAGCGACCGGTCGACGTTGAATTCGACCTTCGCCTGCGTACCGCCGTTGGTCAGCTCGACATTGGACACCTTGCCGACCTCTACACCCGAGGCGCGGACGAACTGTCCGGAGCGAAGGCCACTGGCGCTCGAGAAGATCGCGGTGTAGCCGGTGGTGCGGTCGAAGCGCACCTGGCCGAACACCACCACGATGATCGCGGTGAAGAGCAACAGCACCAGTGAGAAGGCGCCGAGCTTGATTGCGGTACCGGTGACTTTCATGGGTTGATCGTGTTCTCCCCGATTTGGCGACCCCAGACGTATTCGATCAGGATCGGTTGGCCCAACTCGAAGTGGTTGTACGGCGCGATCGACGCACCGGTGTCCATGACCAGGTAAGGCGCGGGCCACAGGTCGCGGGTCACCGGCTGCCAACAGCCCGGACGACCTTCAGGACCACCTCGCGCGTTCACCCGCGGCAGGTTGTCCGGATACACGTAGGGGTTTGCGGCGCCCATCAGCTCCGACAGCGTCCGCAGCGAGTAACCGTTGCCGCCGAGCGAGGCCGCCACCTTGGGCTCCACATCGTGAAAGTTGCGAATCGTGCAGAACAGCGCCGGGCTGTACTCGTCGAGTAGCTCCGACGTCGGGATCAGATCCTCGGCGCCTCGTACCAGGTATGGGCCGCCGCGCTCGAAGACGTCGCCGCCGGCGTTGCCGAACCCGACGGCTGCCATCAGGGCCTGGTCGATGTTGCCCTGCTGCTCGTTGAGCGTGCGGGCGGTGGTGACGGCGTTCTCCAGCCCGTCGAACAGATCGGGCGCCGCGTCGGCGTACACCTCGCCGAGGTCGGCCAGCAGCCGGTTGTCCCGCGCGAGCTCGGGCATCCTGGCGTTGACGTCGGTGAGGATCTCGTTGCCGTTGATGATCGACTGGCCGAAGCGATCGCCCAGCCCGTCGAGCGCCTCCGCCGTCGCGCTCAGAGTCTGGTTCAGCTTGATCGGGTCGACCTGCTCAGAGATCGACACGACCGTCTCGAACAGAGTGTTGAACTCCGTGGTCACCGATGTCACGTCGATCACGTCGGAAGACGAGAGGCGCTCTGCGACAGGATTTTCCGGCGCGGAGAAGTTCACGTACTTGTTGCCGAATACGGTGGTCGCGTCGATGCTGACGTCGACGTTTTTCGGTATCAACTCCAGATACTTCGGGTCGACCTCCACGAGAATCTTCGCCCGTGGCTCGTCGCCGGTGGTGACCGCCTCGGTGCCGGTGACGCGGCCGATCTGCACACCGTTCAGCGTCACCTTCGAGCCTTCATTCATCGACAGGCCGCTTCGCGACGCCAACAGCGTCAGCTGTTCGCGCGGCAGGAAGTCGCCGCGGAACTGCATGTACACCAGCACCAGCCCGACAACTGCCAGCAGGCTCAGCACCAGGCCGGCCAGCTTGTAGGGCGGGGTGCGGGGGTTGTTGAGG
>NZ_LQIR01000008.1:0-94710 GCF_001499925.1 Mycobacterium lehmannii | reverse complement strand
ACCCACGAACATGGGTGAGTGGGGCCCCGGCCCGCAACCCCCGACTCAACGCCGACGGTCACCTATACCGTCTAGCCTCGGGCGCGCAGGAAGCGGCCCGCGGCGTCCACCGCCGGAGCGGAGCTGCCCGCGTCGCTGACGAACACCGCCAACGCCAGGTCGCCGTCGATGCCGACGAACCAGCCGTGTGCGTGGGTGTCGTCGATGTACTCGGCGGTGCCGGTCTTTCCGAGCATCCCGGGGATGTCCTGTAGCTGCGTGGCCGTCCCGTTGGTCACGGTTTCGCGCATCATCGATCTGACCTGCTCGGCGACGGCCGTCGGCACCGGATCCGGCGTGCGGTCGGGCCTGCCCGGTTGACCCTCGACGATCGCAGGGGCCGGCGCCGAACCGCGTGCCAGAGCGGCGGCCACCAGCGCCATACCGAACGGCGAGGCGGTGACCTGGCCCTGGCCGATGCCCGCCTCGACACGCAACGCCGGAGTCTCGGCGACCGGGACCTTGCCCGTGACGGTCGTCATACCGGGCGCGGTGTAGTCGATGCCGAGGCCCATTTGTGCGGCCGCCTTGGTCAGTGCGTCCGGCGGCAGGTTCACCGCCAGCCGACCCATGGTCGTGTTGCAGGACCGCGCGAACGCGGTGTGCAGCGGCACCTGACCGAGCTCGAAGTTGTCGTCGTTGGGGATCTGCCTGCCCTCGATGTTCTCGGTGGCGGGGCAGGCGACGACGCTGTCGGGGGTGACCTGGCCGGCCTGCAGTGCGGCCGACACCGTCACCGTCTTGAACGTCGACCCCGGCGGGTAGAGGCCCGTCAACGCGATCGGCCCCTGCGCGTCTGCGGGCGTGTTCTGCGCGACGGCCATCAGGTTTCCGGTGGACGGCTGGATCGCGACCAGCGCCGCCGGGGTCGCAAGCGGCGCGAGCGCGTCTTCTGCTGCCCGCAGCATCGCGACGTCGAGCGTGCTGGCGATATCGCCGACCGGTTTGGCGTCCTGCCCGCCGACACGGCGCGGTCCCGTGCTCGTCTGCGCGGTCACCGCCCATCCCGCGGCCTCGTCGGTGCGCTGCTGCCACAGTTCGGACAACCCGGCCAGCGTGGGCGACGTGAGCACCTTGTCGGTCGCCAGCAGACGTGTCTGGGGCGCGAGCGTGACATTCGGTAGCGCGGACAACGGCGCCTCTATCGGTGCGAGGTCCTCCTCGCGGAGCGTGATCGCGGTGACGGGTTTACCGCCCGCTGAGTCGAGGTCGGCGCGCAGCGATTCGGCGGTGATCCCGGGGGCGATCGGGTTGAGCAGCGCGGCAACGGTATTCACGTCCGCGCCGGGCGACAGGTTGACCAGCGTCACGATGTGCTGGGTCAGCAGCTCCGCACCGGTGCGGTCCAGGACACGTGCGGCCGGCTGGGGGGTGAGCGTGCTGTAGGACAGCGGCCCTTCGTCGAGGCCGGGAGCGACGGTCCCCGGTCGCCAGTCGATCTTGACGTCGTCGCCCGACGCGCTCGCCGTGCCGTTCGTCGTGTACGCCCACTGGGTCGCGCCGTCGCGGAACTCCCAGGTGGTGTCGAAGCTGAAGGTGGACGGCTTGTCGTCTGTGTACTGCACCGACGACACCTCGACGCGCAGGTCGGTGCCGAGGCTCTCGAAGAGCTTGGTCAGCGTGTCGGTCGCGGCGGCGGGATCGGTCGTGACGGCCGCGGCGGCAGCGGCATCACCCTTGGACAGCGCGTCAGCGAACGAGCGCACCGCGTCGTTCAGGTGGTCTTCGGCAGAAGAGCAACCCGCGGCGGCCATGATCAGCGCCAGCACCAACAGCGAGCGTGACGCTACTGCGAGACTTACCAATGATTTTCGCGGTGAGTGCACGCTCGATGAGGTTACGCGCGGGCGGGGCGGATCTCCCGAGGCAACGCGAACACAAGTGTCTCGTTGGCCGTCGTCACCGGCTGCACCATGTCGTAGCCGTACTCGGCCAGCCGCTCCAGGACGCCGCGCACCAGGATCTCCGGCACCGACGCGCCGGACGTGATGCCGACCGTCGTCACGCCGTCGAGCCATGCGGGGTCGATGTCGTCGGCGTAGTCGACCAGGTGCGCTGCGTCGGAACCGGCGCCCAAGGCCACCTCGACCAGGCGCACCGAGTTCGACGAGTTGCGCGAGCCGACGACGATGACCAGCTCGCACTCCGGGGCCATCGCCTTGACGGCGACCTGGCGGTTCTGGGTGGCGTAACAGATGTCGTCGCTGGGTGGGTCCTGCAGGGTCGGGAACTTCTCGCGCAGCCGGCGCACGGTCTCCATCGTCTCGTCCACGCTCAGCGTGGTCTGCGACAGCCAGATGACCTTGCTCTCGTCGCGCACGGTGACGTTGTCGACCGAATCAGGTCCGTCGACGAGCTGGACGTGGTCGGGCGCCTCGCCGGCGGTCCCGATGACCTCCTCGTGACCCTCGTGGCCGATCAGCAGGATGTCGTAGTCGTCCCTGGCGAATCGCTTGGCCTCGTTGTGGACCTTGGTGACCAGCGGGCAGGTCGCATCGATGACCTTGAGGTCGCGCTCCTTGGCCGTCTGGTGCACGGTCGGGGCCACGCCGTGCGCGGAGAACACCACGATCGCGCCCTCGGGCACCTCGTCGGTCTCGTCGACGAAGACGGCTCCGGCCTTGGCCAACGTTTCTACGACGTGGCGGTTGTGCACGATCTCGTGGCGCACGTAGACCGGGGCGCCGTGCTTCTCCAGCGCACGCTCGACGGTCTCGACGGCGCGATCCACCCCCGCGCAGTACCCGCGCGGTTCGGCCAGCAGTACGCGTTTCCCGGTCACGCCACCGGCGACCGAGCTCGAGGCGCCCGGAATCCCCATGTTGATTGTCGGCGGCATGGCTACCAGGGTACGCACAGTGCCGTTCCAAGGCCGTTCGTCCCAGCCGAGAAGCCGCCCGTAGGCTGTGACCATGGCAACCGCACCGTATGGGGTCCGTCTGCTGGTCGGCGCGGCGGTAACCGCCATCGAGGAAACCCGCAAGCTGCCCCAAACCATCCTGATGTACCCGATGACCGTCGTCAGCAGCCTCGCGCACCTGGTGATGAAGGTCCAGCAGGACGTCGCCGACCTGGTCAACAAGGGTGACGAGACGCTGGAGACGATCTTCCCGCCCAAAGACGAGCAGCCCGAGTGGGCCACCTTCGACGAAGACGACGACGCTTCCGAGGCGCCGAGCTCGGCCGCCTCGAGCGACGGCGAACGGATGACCGAGGGCCGTTTTGCGCTGTTCAGCAACGGTGAGCCACAGTCGTCGTCCGAACAAGACGGCGAAGATGCCGACCTGGCGATCGGTGAGGCCCCCGAGATCGTCACCGAGCTCGACTACGAGTCCCTGACCCTGGCGCAGCTGCGCGCACGGCTGAACACGCTGCGCGTGGCGGACCTCGAGGCGTTGCTGGCCTACGAGGAAGCCACCAAGGGCCGCGCGCCGTTCCAGACGCTGCTCGCCAACAGGATCACGCGCGCGTCGGCCAAGTGACCACCCCAACGCCGGGTAGATGACCGACGCCGAGCAGGGCCAGTCGCCGGAGAACCCGTTTCCGGTCCGCTCCGTGTCGATGAAGATCAAGGACTGGATCGAAAGGCTGGGCACGGTCTGGGTCGAAGGGCAGGTCGCCCAGCTCTCGACGCGGCCGAACTCCAGCACCGCCTACATCACGCTGCGCGACCCGTCGGTCGACATGTCGTTGGCGATCACCTGCCCACGTGAGCTGGTGCTCAACGCGCCGGTGAAACTCACCGAGGGCACCCGGGTCGTCATGCTGGGACGGCCGAACTTCTTCGTCGGCCGCGGCTCGTTCTCCCTGCGGGTCAACCAAATTCGCGCGGTGGGCGTGGGCGAGCTGTTGGCGCGTATCGAACGCCTGCGCCAGCTGTTGCACGCCGAGGGACTCTTCGACCCGCGGCTCAAGCGGCCGATTCCGTTCCTGCCGAAGACGATCGGGCTGATCACCAGCCGCGGCAGCCACGCCGAACACGACGTGATCTCGGTGGCCACCGGCCGCTGGCCTGCTGTGCGGTTCGCGGTTCGCAACACCGCCGTGCAGGGCCCCAGCACGGTCCCGCAGGTGGTCGAGGCGCTGCGTGGACTCGACGCCGATCCCGACGTCGACGTGATCGTCATCGCGCGCGGCGGTGGCAGCGTCGAGGACCTGTTGCCGTTCTACGACGAGACGCTGTGCCGCGAGATCGCCAAATGCACCACACCAGTGGTCAGCGCGATCGGACACGAACCCGACAACCCGCTGTGCGACCTGGTCGCCGACCTGCGCGCCGCGACCCCGACCGACGCCGCCAAGCGCATCGTTCCCGACGCCGCCGCCGAGCAGGCCTACATCACCGATCTGTGCCGTCGAGGTGGCCGCGCGCTGCGCAACTGGGTGCACCGCGAGCAGCATGCGCTGGATCAGTTGCGCAGCAGGCCCGTGCTGGCGCAGCCGCTGGCGGCGGTCACCGCGCGCGCCGACGACGTCGACCGTCTGCGGACGACTGCGCGCCGCGACGTCACCCGGCTGGTCGCCACCGAGACCGACCGCATCGGGCACCTGTCGGCACGGCTGAGCACGCTGGGTCCGGCGGCGACCCTGGCCCGCGGCTACGCCGTGGTGCAGACGATGCCCGACGCCCAGGTGTTGCGCACCACCGCCGACGCCGCCAGCGGTGTGCGGCTGCGGGTCCGGGTGGCAGACGGAGCGATCACCGCGATCAGCGAGGGACCGGAAGGGGCAGAAAATGAAGCCCATTAGTGAACTGGGATACGAGGAAGCGCGCGAAGAGCTGGTGGCGGTCGTCCAGCAACTCGAGCAGGGCGGGCTCGACTTGGATACATCGCTGAAGCTATGGGAACGGGGCGAAGAGCTGGCTAAACGATGCGAAGAGCACTTAGCTGGAGCCCGGAAGCGCATCGAGGAGGCCTTGGCCGCCAAAGACGGCGATGAAACTTGACAGGGCAACGAGTTCCGACCTGAGGGGTCGAAACTGTAACACGTTTCAGTTATTCTGCTCGGCATGGGTGACTCAACGCTGACCACCGAACTGGGCCGGGTGCTCGTCACGGGAGGCTCGGGATTCGTCGGCGCCAACCTGGTGACCGAACTGCTCAAGCGCGGCCACGAGGTCCGCTCCTTCGACCGGGCCCCGTCGCCGCTTCCTGCGCAACCCGGCCTCGAGGCCGTCGAAGGCGACATCTGCGACCCCGACCAGGTCGCGGCCGCGGTCGCGGGCATCGACACCGTGTTCCACACCGCGGCGATCATCGATCTGATGGGCGGCGCGTCGGTCACCGACGAGTACCGCAAGCGCAGCTTCGCGATCAATGTCACCGGCACCGAAACCCTCGTGCGCGCCGCCCGCGCCGCCGGCGCCAAACGCTTCGTCTACACGGCGTCGAACAGCGTCGTGATGGGCGGCAAACGTATCTCCGGCGGCGACGAGACCCTGCCCTACACAGAGCGATTCAACGACCTGTACACCGAGACGAAGGTCGCCGCGGAGAAGTTCGTGCTGGCCGCCAACGGAGTCGACGGCCTGCTCACCTGCTCGATCCGCCCCAGCGGTATCTGGGGTCGCGGAGATCAGACCATGTTCCGCAAGGTGTTCGAGAGCGTGCTGGCCGGACACGTCAAGGTTCTCGTCGGGGGCAAGAACGTCAAGCTCGACAACTCCTACGTGCACAACCTGATTCACGGTTTCATCCTCGCCGCTCAGCACCTCGTCCCGGGCGGCACCGCTCCCGGGCAGGCGTACTTCATCAACGACGGCGACCCGATCAACATGTTCGAGTTCTCGAGGCCCGTCGTCGAGGCGTGTGGCGAGCGCTACCCGAAGATCCGCGTGCCCGGCCGCCTGGTGTGGTTCGCAATGACCGCATGGCAGTGGCTGCATTTCCGGTTCGGAATACCCAAACCGATGATCGAACCCCTTGGGGTGGAACGCCTTTACCTCGACAACTACTTTTCGATCGCCAAAGCCGAACGCGACCTCGGGTACCGGCCGCTGTTCACCACGGAACAGGCGATGGCCGAGTGCCTGCCGTATTACGTCGAGCTGTTCCACCAGATGAAGAACGCGTCGAAGGAGCCGCCGGTCAGCGTCGCGGCGTCCGCCCCGCCGGAGGGCTGACGGTCGCTCACTAGGTCAGTGGACGAGGTGGACCGGCTGATGCGTGGTCTGCTCGATTCGTGACGACGCGCGCTGCAGCAGTTCGGCGCCCAGCGCGATCAGCCCTCTGGCCGCGGCGATCTCCTCCCCGACCAGCGGCTGCACCGAATCCTTCGGGTTGCGGTAGGCGTCGCCCTGGGCGGTCACCGTTTCGCCGTCGTCGCGCGTGGCACACACCGTCGCGTGAGTGTGCGTCTCGTCCTCGTTGAACTCGATGTCGATGCGCCAGGCGTTGTCTTGAACTTTGTCGTACATACAGATCACCTTCCAGCTACCAGCGTGCTCCTTCCGTCGACGCTTCGCAGGCGTTTGGCCCGCGCTGGGAGCGAGGACGGGGCATGGTGGTGGTGATGGTCGAGTCACGGTTCACAACCAACGCGGGCGCGCGTCTGCACTACCTCGACTCCGGAGGGCCCGACCGCGGAGCGCCTGTCGTCTTCGTACCCGGCTTCACCGACGTCGCCGACGACTACGTCGAGGTGCTGCCGCTGTTCGGCCGACGGACGGTGGTCGTCGACCTACGCGGGCATGGACGCAGCAGTGCACCCGCAAGCGGTTATGACTCAACCGTTCTCGCCGGCGATGTCGGCGCGGTGATCGACGCGGTCACCGACGGTCCCGTCCACCTGATGACGTTCTCCCGGGGCACCCCCTACGCGCTGACCTGGGCGCTCGCTCATCACGGGCGGGTCCGCTCGATCTCGATCGGCGACTACGTCCCCGAAGAGATCACGCTTCCCGACGAGGTCTCCACGTTCCTGCTCGACGGCCGGTGGCGTGGCACGCCGGTGCACGAACGGCTGAACCGAGCCGCCGGGGAGGCCATCTTCCGCGCTGCGCGCAAGCAGTCGTTCTGGGATCCGCTGGCGCGATGGCAGCCACCCCTACTGGTGGTACGCAGCCCGAACAGCCCGCTGATCTCCGACGTCGCCTGGGACCGCTATCGGGAGCTGTTCCCGTCGGCGTCGCTGCACGTGTTCGCAGACTCACCGCACGACATCTTCCGTCCCGACCGCGAGCGTTACCCGATGCTGGTGCGCACCCACATCGCCGCCGTCGAGGGGAGCTAAGGAAGCGTCTCCAGCGCGGTGACTTCGCCCGTCCCGCTGTCGATCAGCGCGGCATGGTCGAAACGTGCGCGAAGCGGTAGGACGTCCATCACCGTGCCCGCCACGGTCGGCAGTTGGTCCAGCGTCGCGCGCGGCGCCAGCGAGCAGTGCGGCATCCAGATTCCCGGCCGGTAGTGCTTGTGCAAGTCGGCGCCGGAGGCGACCACCGCTTCGGCGACCCGCTGCTGACGCGCCACCAGGTCCGCGCTGACTCCTGCAACGAGCCACACCCGTCCGCGCCTGAACAGGCCGATCCCGTCGAACGTCAGCTCAACCGCACCGCCACCTTCGATGTTCTCCAGTGCTCGCGCAACGGCGGTACCGTCCCATTCGCGTAACACCGCGTACGACAGGTGCGGTAGGTGCCTGCGGTGGGTATGAGAGCGCAAGCTCGGGACGCCGGCGTCCTCCAACCGGTCCCACAGACCCCTGATCGCCCGCTCCGAGCGGCGGTCCAACAGCAGACAGACGGCAAGGGCCATGGCCCCGATATTGCCGTACTGGCATGCGGAGCAGGCGCATCACGCTGGGACGGCGCTGCACCGCTCGCCGATTTCTGCGAGAAGGTCGTGAAATCGCCGCGTAGACAACCCTGTTGCAGAAGTCGACGCACCAGAGTGCGGCGAATCAAGCGGTTTCGGCTGCGGTCTTGATCGCCGCCAACGTCGCAGGAATCCCGGTGCGGGCGGCTTCGCGGCGCTTGTCGATCTCCGCGTCGGCCGTCGCACCGAACCGCTCACGAAATCCGGCCACCCCCTTGGGAAGAAGCTCCCAGGATTCGGTGAGCCGTGTTCCGCCGTCAACCGGCTCGAAGCGGTAGCCCCAGTACACCCAGCCGTCGTTGACCTCCCACGCGAACTCGCGCCCGGGATCGGCGGCGACCACCTGCGAGCGGGTCTCCCATGTGCGTTCGGGTGTCTCGTTGCGGCCGGTGAACCACGCCCCCACTCGCGGACCGCCGCCCTCGTCCCACCAGCAGGCCCGGCAGATCGGGCTCCACTCACCCATCCGGGTCACATCCGACACCATCTCGTACAACCTGCCGGGGTCCACGGCCACGTGAACTGACTCGCTCATCTTCAGATCGCTCACCGGTCGAGTGTGTCAAAGCGCTAAGTTGAAACACGTTCTACTCCGTCGAAAGGGCAACTGTATGAGCAACGGGCCGTCGGCCAGGGAAACGGTGGTGATCGGCGCGGCGTCGGGCATCGGATTGGCGACGGCGCGCGCACTGGCTGCGGAAGGCGACCGCGTCACGCTTGCCGACCGCGACGTCGACGGCGCCCGCCAACGCGCTGCCGAACTGGGCGACCCGCACACCGCCGCGCACGTCGAGGTCACCGACGAGGCCTCCGTGCATGCGCTGTTCGACCAGACCGGGCCGCTGGACGTCGTCGTCAACTGCGCGGGGTTCAGCAACGTCGGGATGATCACCGACCTCGCCGTGGAGGACTTCCGAGCGGTCATCGACGTCTGCCTCAACGGGGCGTTCATCGTCGCCAAGCACGCAGGCCGGGTGCTGCGCGAGGGCGGCGCTCTGGTGTCGATCAGCTCGCTCAACGGGCGCCAGCCCGCCGCGGGGATGAGCGCCTACTGCGCCGCCAAGGCGGGGCTGTCGATGCTCACCCAGGTCGCCGCGCTCGAGTGGGGGCCACGCGGCATCCGCGTGAACGCCGTCGCACCCGGCTTCGTGCACACGCCGTTGACCGCGCCGGCGGCGGCCGTCCCCGGCGTCGTCGAGGAGTACGTCGAGAACACCGCGCTGGGCCGCGCGGGCACGCCCGAGGACATCGCCGAAGCGGTGCTGTACCTGTGCTCGCCGAAGGCGTCGTGGCTGACCGGCGAGGTGCTCGACCTCAACGGCGGTGCACACATGAAGCGCTATCCCGATGTGATGGGGCACGTCATGAGGCTCGCGACGTGAAGATGTTCAGCGGCAAACAGGCCCTGGTCACCGGCGGCGGTTCCGGTATCGGCGCCGCACTGTGCCGAGCACTGGTCGACGCGGGCGCCGAGGTGGTGTGCACCGACGTCGACGGCGACGCGGCCGAACGCACCGCGGCCGGTTTCGGCGGTAGGGCCCGCGCCGCCCGCCTCGACGTGACCGACTCCGCGGCGGTACAGGCCGCCGTCGACGATGTGGTGAACCGGGCCGGACGTTTAGACCTGATGTTCAACAACGCCGGGATCGTCTGGGGCGGCGACACCGAACTGCTGACCCTGGACCAGTGGAACGCGATCATCGACGTCAACATCCGCGGCGTGGTGCACGGGGTGGCGGCGGCCTATCCGTTGATGGTGCGCCAGGGGCACGGCCACATCGTCAACACCGCGTCGATGGCGGGGCTGACGGCGGCCGGGCAGGTCACCAGCTACGTGATGACCAAGCACGCGGTCGTAGGGCTCAGCCTGGCGCTGCGCTCGGAGGCTGCCGCACGCGGCGTCGGGGTGCTCGCGGTGTGCCCCGCTGCCGTCGAGACGCCGATCCTCGACAAGGGTTCGGTCGGCGGTTTCGTCGGCCGCGATTACTTCCTGCAGGCCCAGGGCGGCAAGCCCTATGACGCGGACCGGTTGGCCCGCGACGTGCTGCGCGCGGTCGAGAAGAACAAGCCGATCCTGGTCAAACCTCGCGTCGCGCATGCCCAGTGGATGTTTGCGCGTCTCGCGCCGACCCTGATGAACCGGGTGTCGATGCGGTTCATCGCCGACCAACGCGCCAAACAAGCGCAAGCCAGGTCCGACACGCTGTAGACATAGCGGCAATGAGTACCGAGTTCTCGCTGCCGCAACGTCGTGCGCTGGCAGTTGCGACGGTCATCGCGGTCGCGTTCGGCGCGTACTTCCTGCGCGGCTTCTTCATCCTCATAGTGGTGGCAGCGGTGGGCGCCTACCTGTTCTCACCGCTGTACGCGTGGCTCAACAAGAAGATGGGCCGGGGGCTGTCGGCGACGCTGACCTTGCTCGCCGCATTCGCCGCGGTGATCGTGCCGCTGAGCCTGTTCGTCACGCTCGCGGTCGTGCAGATCTCGACCATGGTGGAGCGGGTGGCCGAGTGGGTCGGCCGCACCGACCTGTCCGCGCTCGGCGATCGGGCGCTCCAGTTCGTCAACGACCTGTTGCGCCGCGTGCCTTACATCGACACCACGGTCACCCCGGAGTCGCTGCAGAGTTCGATGGCTCGGGTCGCTCAGGAGGCCGGCCAGTGGTTGCTCGGCCTGCTGCAGGGCGCCGCCGGCGGCCTGTTCGGCGCCGTCACCGCCATGATCCTGTTCGTGTACGTGTTCGTGTCGCTACTGACGAACCGCGAACGCGTGGTGGCGATAATCCGCCAGCTCAACCCCCTCGGCGAGGGGATCACCGACGTCTACATGGAGAAGATGGGCGCGATGGTGAAGGGCACCGTGATGGGCCAGTTCGTCATCGCGGTGTGCCAGGGCGTCGCGGGGGCCGCGTCGATCTACCTGGCGGGCTTCCATCAGGGTTTCTTCTTGTTCGCGGTGCTGCTGTCGGCGCTGTCGGTCATCCCGTTGGGCAGCGGTATCGTCACGATCCCGTTCGGTATCGGAATGATCCTGTTCGGCAACATCTTCGGCGGCGCGTTCGTGATCCTGTTCCACCTGATCGTGGTCACCAACATCGACAACTTCCTGCGGCCCATCCTGGTGCCGCGCGAGGCCCGTCTGGACGCCGCACTGATGCTGCTCGCCGTGTTCGCCGGAATCAGCATGTTCGGCGCGTGGGGCATCGTGATCGGACCGGTGCTGATGATCGTCATCGTCACCACGATCAGCGTCTACCTCGAGGAGTACAAGGGCGTGCCGATGCGCAGGCCCGACTCGGCCGACGAGAAACCCAAACGCCGAAACCCGTTCTGGTGGTTGGGCCGTCGCATCAAGGAGGCGCGGGCCAAAACCCCAGCCGACCCGAAACCTAAACCAGCCGCTCCCTGAGGAACGCGACCACGCGCTTGAGGGCCGCGTCGGTCGGATGCCCTTCCTGGTGACGCAGTTCCAACGTCAACACCGAGTGAGCCATCGCGCCGAAGCCGTGTTCGTTGCCCTTGCCCGAGTCGATCTCGATCACCTCGAACGCGTCGCCGAGCCGGTCCTTGAGCGTTTTGAAGCGCTCCGCAGGCACCAGCGGATCCTTGCTGAAACGCAAACCCAGCGCGCACAACCCTTCGTCGGCGGCGCGGCGCTCGACGACCTTCAGCTCGGCCTCGGACAGGCCCGGGTCTCTGCGCTGCTTCGGTGTCAGCGGCAACGGCAGCGACGGCTGGCTCAGCACCGGCGCGAGAACGCTGTCGTCGACGGCGGCGGCCAGGGCGAAGCCGCCGGTGAAGCACTGGCCGATGACTCCGACCCCCTTGCCCGGCGTCTGCGCGTTGAGGTCGCGGGCCAGTGCGCGCAGGTAGTGCGCGACGGGGCGGTCGGCGTTGGTGGCGAATGCGGCGAATTCCTTGGCCACGCACCCGCGCAGCATGACCGGCACCATGCCCGGGCGCATCGGCGGCGCACCGGGCGTGCCGAACAACGACGGAATCGCGACGGTGAACCCGGACTCCACGAGGTGATTGCCGAGCGCCAGGACGCCGGGGTGCACGCCGGGCATCTCGGGGATGAGCACCACACCGGGGCCCTCGCCCTTGCGGTAGACGTCGTGGGTGTAACCGGCCGCGGTGAAGGGCGCGGGGGCCCACCCGGTGAGGTCGGCTTCCGGAGCCGCCCCGGCGGCGACATCGGGGTCCGGTGCGGTCATGGGCGCTTCTCCAGTTCGCTCGTTACGCGAGATTGAAACCATGCAGAGAAAGTGCGGGACGCGGTCTGCGTGGGTGCAATCTCGTCGAACGAGTCAATCGTGCTCCTACGGGACCGGCAGGGGCGCCGCGGTCTGCGTCGCCGCCGCAAGCGTACGAAAGTCGCCGGTATCCGCGGCGCCGGTCAGCGCTATCTGCGCCGGCCCGGTGGGGCCGGCCAGACGCGTCGTCCACACCGGTTCGGCGGGCTTGCCGTCGTCGTCGCCGCCGTAGACCACCCAAATCACGCCGTCGACGTCCTGCACCCCGGTGGGCACGACATCGGAGTCGAGCGAGGAGACCAGCTTCTCCTCGTCGGCATTGCTCTGGGTCAGGCTCACATACATCCCGCTGGGTGCGAGATAACCGACGGTGGAGCTGACGGCACGCAGGGTCTGCCCCGTGGCGTCCGTGCGACCGGCCTCGATGCCGTTGCGGCTACCCGAGTTCGACTGCCAGCCCTCGGGCAGTTGCGGGATCCGGATCGGGATCTTCAGCGCCTCGGCATCGGCACGTAACGCCGCGGGGGCGTCGAAGGACGGGACCGGACCGGCGCCGGGCCCCGCGCCCTGGAACGAGCACATCCCCAGCATCCCGGCCAGCACGATGCAGGCGAGCACCAACGGGGCCATCGACCAGAACATGTCCCGGCCGTCATGCAACAGCCTCGACTTGGCGGGCTTGGGTGCAGGAGCCGGTTGCGAGGTCACTCCGCCAGTATCCCAGCTCCCGAACGCGGACCGGCTAATGGGACAATCTGGGCCATGAGTCCGACCCGTGGTGAAGCCCCAGATCGAAATCTCGCGCTCGAGCTCGTCCGAGTAACCGAGGCAGGCGCCATGGCCGCAGGCCGCTGGGTGGGCCGCGGTGACAAGGAGGGCGGCGACGGGGCGGCCGTCGACGCCATGCGCGAGCTGGTCAACTCGGTGTCGATGCGCGGCGTGGTGGTGATCGGCGAGGGCGAGAAGGACAACGCGCCGATGCTCTACAACGGCGAAGAGGTCGGCAACGGGGACGGACCGGAATGCGACTTCGCCGTGGATCCGATCGACGGCACCACGTTGATGAGTAAAGGCCTGTCCAACGCCATCTCGGTGCTGGCGGTCTCCGAGCGCGGCACCATGTTCGACCCGTCGGCGGTGTTCTACATGAGCAAGATCGCGGTCGGACCCGAAGCCGTCGACGCGATCGACATCACCGCCCCGATCGGGGAGAACATCCGCCGGGTGGCCAAGGCGAAGAACGTGTCGGTCTCCGATCTGACCGTGTGCATCCTGGACCGGCCGCGCCATCAGCAGTTGATCGCCGACGTGCGGGAGGCCGGCGCGCGGTGCCGGCTGATCACCGACGGCGACGTCGCAGGCGCGATCTCGGCGTGCCGCCCCAACACCAGCACCGACATGTTGGCCGGTATCGGCGGCACGCCGGAAGGCATCATCGCCGCGGCCGCGATCCGGTGCATGGGCGGCGCCATCCAGGGCCAGTTGGCGCCCAAGGACGACGAGGAACGCCAGAAGGCCATCGACCGCGGCCACGACCTCGACCGCGTGCTGACCACCGAGGATCTGGTCTCCGGCGACAACGTCTTCTTCTGCGCCACCGGCGTCACCGACGGTGACCTGCTCAAGGGCGTGCACTTCTACAGCGGCGGGTGCACCACGCAGTCGATCGTGATGCGCTCGAAATCGGGCACCGTTCGGATGATCGAGGCGTACCACCGGCTGTCCAAACTCAGCGAGTACTCCGCGATCGACTTCACCGGCGACACCAACGCCGTCTACCCGCTGCCGTAATCACAAGAGAAGTAAGGACATTCATGAGCGTCGACTCCGACAGCGCAGCCGAGACCGAGTACCGCATCGAGCACGACACCATGGGCGAGGTCCGGGTGCCGGTCAACGCGCTGTGGCGCGCGCAGACTCAGCGCGCGGTGGAGAACTTCCCGATCTCCGGCCGCGGCCTCGAGCGCACCCAGATCCGGGCGCTGGGATTGCTGAAAGGTGCCTGCGCACAGGTCAACAAGGACCTCGGCCTGCTCGCGGCGGACAAGGCCGACGCGATCATCGCCGCGGCCGGTGAGATCGCCGACGGTCAGCACGACGACCAATTCCCCATCGACGTGTTCCAAACCGGTTCGGGCACCAGCTCGAACATGAACACCAACGAGGTGATCGCCGGCATCGCGGGGCGCAACGGCGTGACCGTGCACCCCAACGACGATGTCAACATGTCGCAGTCGTCGAACGACACCTTCCCGACCGCAACCCACATCGCTGCGACCGAAGCCGCTGTGCGCCACCTGATCCCGGCACTCGAGGTACTGCACGAGTCGCTGGCCACCAAGGCGCGGCAGTGGCGTACCGTCGTCAAGTCCGGGCGCACCCACCTGATGGACGCCGTGCCGGTGACGCTGGGCCAGGAGTTCAGCGGCTATGCCCGCCAGGTCGAAGCCGGCATAGAGCGGGTGAAGGCCACGCTCCCGAGGCTCGGCGAACTGGCCATCGGCGGCACCGCGGTGGGCACCGGCCTCAACGCACCCGACGACTTCGACGAGCGTGTCGTCGCCGTGCTGCGCGAGCAGACCGGCCTGGCCGAATTACAGGTTGCCGCCAACCATTTCGAGGCTCAGGCGGCCCGCGACGGGCTGGTCGAGGCCTCGGGCGCGCTGCGCACCATCGCCGTGTCGCTGACCAAGATCGCCAACGACATCCGGTGGATGGGCTCGGGACCGCTGACCGGGCTCGGCGAGCTTCAGTTGCCCGATCTTCAGCCGGGCAGCTCGATCATGCCGGGCAAGGTGAACCCGGTCATTCCCGAAGCCATCACGCAGGTGGCCGCGCAGGTGATCGGTAACGACGCCGCGATCGCGTGGGGCGGCGGCAACGGCGCCTTCGAGCTGAACGTGTACATCCCGATGATGGCCCGCAACATCCTCGAGTCGTTCAAGATCCTGACCAACTCGTCGAAGTTGTTCGCCGAGCGCTGTATCGACGGCCTGGTGGCCAACGAGGAGCGGCTCCGCGAGCTGGCCGAGTCGTCACCGTCGATCGTCACGCCGCTGAACTCGGCGATCGGCTACGAAGAGGCCGCCGCGGTCGCCAAGCAGGCGCTCAAGGAGAAGAAGACCATCCGTCAGACCGTCATCGATCGAGGCCTGATCGGCGACAAGCTGTCCGAGGAGGAACTGGACAAGCGCCTCGACGTGTTGGCGATGGCCAAGGTGAAAGACGACGAGCGCTAAGGGCTTTCGTTCTCCGTCGTACCTGGCGGACCGACCGGAAGAGGAGAAGGCGGTAGCGGACTTCCTCCAGTCCGCTTCGCATGCGCCGTCGGCTCTGTTGATCGAGGGCGAGGCCGGGATCGGTAAGACCACGCTGTGGCAGGCGACGTCCGAGCGCGCCCGCAGCCGTGGTTTCCGTGTGCTGTCGGCCAGGAACCCGAGCACCGAATCGGTGCTCGCCTACGCGACGTTGACCGAACTGCTCGCCAACGTCGACGCCGCCGAGTTCGGTGACCTGCCCGCCGCCCAGCGCAGCGCCATCGAACGGATCCGCTGCGACGACGGCGCCGATGCCGCACCCACCGACCGGCGCGCCGTCGCGGCCGCATTCCTGTCGGTCGTCGAGGGCCTCGCTTCTCGACAACCGCTGCTGCTGGCGATCGACGACGTGCAGTGCGTCGACCCGTCCAGCTCGCATGTGTTGTCCTACACCGCACGTCGGCTCTCCGGGCCGGTGGGCGTGCTGGGCACCCTGCGCACCGATGGCACAGAGGGCTACACCTGGCTGCAGCTGCGGCGCCCGGATGCCACCCAACGAATCTCGCTGCAGCCGTTGACGTCCCGCATGCTCCACGCCGTGGTCACCCAACACCTCGAGCATCCGCTGCCGCGTGCGAAGCTGGCCCGCATCGACCAGATCTCCGGTGGCAACCCCTTCTATGCGATCGAACTGGCCAAGGTCGCCGACGGCAGGCCGGAAGTTCCGCTGCCGGACACGCTGGCCGCCGTGGTGGAAGCCCGGCTCAGCGGACTGAATCCCGAGACGATGGACGCACTCCTGGCCGCCGCCTCGGTGGCCAACCCCTCGGTCGATCTTGTGGCCGCCGCAGTCGGCACCGAACACGAGCGGGCGGTCGAGTTGCTCGAGGCCGCCGAACAGCGCGGCGTCGTCGTCATCGAGGGCAGCCGGATCCGGTTCACGCACCCGCTACTGGCCACCGGTGTGTATACCGGCGTCGCCGCCGAGGACCGCAGGCGGATGCACCACAGGCTCGCCGGCTTCGTCGACGAGCCCGAATTGCAGGCACGCCACCTGGCGCTCGCCGCGACCGTCGGTGACGACGCCACTGTCAGCGCGCTCGAGCGGGCGGCGACCTCCGCTCACGCGCGAGGTGCGCCCGTCGCCGCCGCGGAGTTGATCGAGCTCGCCATCGCACTTGGCGGTGATACCGCCGAGCGACGAATGCGGTTGGCGGCGTACTGCTTTGACGGCGGGGATCCGTCCAGGGCACGCGCGCTGCTGGAGGGGGTGGTCGGCGATCTGGCGCCGGGACCGATACGCGCTGAAGCGCGGCACATGCTCGCGGTCGTGCGGTTCGTCGACGACGGCTACACCGAAGCGGTCGAACTGCTCACGACGGCGCTCGAGGACGCGACCGAGGGCCCGGCGAAGGCGGTCATGCTGACCACGTTGGCGTACGGCCTCTACATGACCGGTGACCATGCGTCGGCCCGGCTCCGGGCCGAGCAGTCGGTGGCCTACACCGAACAGGTCGGTATCCCCGGCCTGCTCAGCCTCGCACTCGGGGTCCGGGCGACGATCCAGTTCTTCCTCGGCGGCGGCGTGGACGATCCGAGCATGCGCCGCGCCCTCGAACTCGAAGACACCGAAACCTTCACGCCGATCATGCTGCGGCCGAGCGTCGAACACGCTTTGATGCTGGCCTGCACCGGTGACCTCGACACCGCCTATGAGCGCATGCGGGAGATCTCGCGCCGCTGCACCGACCGCGGTGAGGAAGGCGAAGTCGTCTTCGTCGACTTCTACGTCGCGTTGACCCGGATCTGGCGCGCGGACTTCCCCGAGGCCAAGCGGGTGGCCCACGAAGTTTCTGCTCTCGCAAGGCAACTCGGTGGCGAGTTCCCCGCGATGCTCAGCCTGGTGCTACAGGCCTGGCTGGCCGCCTACGACGGCGCAGAGAGCAAGGCCCGCCTGGCCGCGGCGGACGCGATCGATGCCTGCCGACGCAGCGGCACCGCGTGGCACGAGGACTGGGCGCTGTCGGCGCTCGGATTTCTCGAGGTATCACTCGGAAACTACGGTGCGGCAATGGAGTTCCTCGACCCGCTGGTCTCGCGGTTTGCACCGGAGTCCACCGAGATTCAAGCCGCGGAGTTCATACCCGATGCGGTGGAGGCACTGGTCGAGCTGGGCCGCGCGACCGAAGCGGAACCGCTGGTGGCCGCACTGGAACGCAACGGCCGTCGCCTCGACCGGGCGTGGATGCTGGCGGTGGGCGGGCGGTGCCGCGCCATGCTTCACGCGGCCGAGGGCGATCTGCGCGACGCCGCGAGCTGTGCGCGCCGCGCGCTCGAAAACCATCACCGGTTGGCGATGCCGTTCGAACGCGCTCGTACCCAGCTGCTGCTCGGGCAGTTGCAGGCCAGACTGCGCGACCGGCAGGCCGCTTCGACGCTGAACGAGGCGCTGGTGACGTTCGAGGCCATCGGCACGCCGGTGTGGGCGGAGCGCGCCAGGACCTCGCGAGACGAACTCCGTTCCGCCGCGTCGAGGCCGGACGCGTTGACCGCCGCCGAGTTGCGCATCGCCGAGCTGGCCGCCGTCGGCCTGACGAATCGCGACGTGGCCGGTGAACTCTTTCTCAGCGCAAAGACCGTCGAGGCCACCCTTGCGCGGGTGTACCGCAAGCTCGACATCCGGTCCCGGGCCGAACTAACCCGGGTTATGGGTCAGTCCGGCCGCCGAGGGGTATAGAGGTGTCGCCCGCTTCCGGCTCAGCTGCAATTCTTGGGAGACGCGAGGGGACCCAGGAGATACCGTGATCGGCCAGTCGACACATCAGCACGCCGTCGCTGCCTTCCTGGACGCGATGGCGCTGGGCCCGTCGGCCCTACTGATCGACGGTGAACCCGGGATCGGCAAGACCACGCTGTGGCTGGCCGCGGTCGAGCAGGCGCAACAGCGCGGATTTCACGTCCTGTCGACCCGACCGGCGGCCGCGGAGTCGGTGCTCGCCTACACAGCGCTGGCCGACCTGCTCGAGGAGGCCGACACGCGCGCGTGGGCCGACCTGCCGACGCCGCAACTCCTCGCGGTCGACCAGGTGCTGCTGCGCGCGGACAACGACGCGGTGACCGATCAGCGTGCCGTGGCCGCCGCGTTCCTTTCGGTGGTCGAACGGCTCAGCGAGGACCGCCCCGTCCTGCTGGCCATCGACGATTTGCAGTGGCTCGACCCGTCGAGCAAGCACGTGATCGCCTTCGCGGTGCGCAGACTCACGGGGCGTACCGGTCTACTGGCCAGCCTGCGTACCGAATCCGACGACCGTGCGGTAGACGACTGGCTGCAGTTATCGCGCCCCGACGCGGTGAATCGAATCCGGCTGCGCCCGTTGAACGTCCAGGATCTGCATCGGGCGGTCTCCACACGGCTGCGACGACCCTTCTCACGCCCCACCATCGGCCGGATCCACCAGGTGTCGGGCGGGAACCCGTTCTACGCAATCGAATTGGCCCGTTCCCTCGATGAACGGGCCCCGGGCATCGACGCGTCGCTGCCTCGCACCCTGACCGACGTGGTGCGCACGAGGCTCGGCAGCCTCGACACCGATGTCCACGACGCCCTGCTGGCCGCCTCGTGCCTTGCCGCACCGACGGTCGAGCTCGTATCGAAGGCGACGACGAACGACGAGGACCGGCTGGTCGAACTGCTCGAGATCGCCGAGAGCAAGGGCATCATCGCTATCGACGGCAACCGGATCCGGTTCGCACATCCGTTGCTGGCCAGCGGGGTCTACACCGAGGCGTCCCCCGGCCGCCGCCGGTCGATGCACCGTCGGCTCGCCGAGATCGTCGACGAACCCGAACTTCGGGCCCGACATCTGGCGCTGGCGGCCACCAAAGGCGACGAGGTCACGCTGGATGCCCTCGACAGGGCGGCAGAATCGGCGCGGATGCGCGGTGCGCCCGCGGCGGCGGCCGAACTGATGGACCTGGCCATCAGCCTCGGCGGCGATACCGCGGAGCGGCGGCTTCGCTCGGCACTGCACCACTTCGACGCCGGAGAACAGGAACGCGCGGCGGCCGTCCTCGCCGAAGCCATCGAACAGCTGCCCACCGGTGCGCTGCGCGCCGAAGCGTTGAGCCGACTGGCGGTGGTGCGCCTGTACGGGGACGGATTCATCGAGAGCGCTCGACTGCTTCGCGAGGCCCTCGACGAGGCGCACGACAACCACGCGCTGCGCGTTCAGACCTTGATCACGTTGGCGTACACGCTTTTTCACGCCAACCAATTGCAGCAGGGCCTGGACACCGCCGCGCAGGCCGTCGCGAACGCCGAGCCCCTCGACCAGCCGCACCTGCTCAGCATCGCGCTGGGGATGCTGGTCATACTGCGGTTCGCCGCCGGCCACGGTTACGACGAGGAGACCTTGCAGCGCGCGCTGCAGCTCGAGGACCCCGAGGCGTACACACCGCTGGTCTTCCGGCCCACCATGCAATACGCCCTGCTGCTGGAGTGGACCGGCCGACTCGACGAAGCGCGCGGTGTCGTGGACAAGATCCGTGCGCGGTGCCTGGAGAAGGGCGAAGAGGGCGAGCACGTCTTCGTCTCCCAGCACGTGGTGACGAACGCGATCGCGCGCGGTGATTTCGTCACGGCCAACCTGGTCGCCGAGGACGCCGTGGAGAAGGCCCGACAGCTCGGGGGCAACACCTCGCAGTTCCTGACCCAGAGCTTGCGGGCCCAGCTGGCCGCGTTCGCCGGCCACGAGGAAACCGCCCGCAGGGCGATCGAGGATGCCCTCGAATGTGCAAGGCAGACCGGCACATTGCGCATGGCCGACCGGGTCCGGGCGACCCTCGGGTTTCTCGAGGTCTCGCTGGGAGACTACGAAGCCGCGGCAGCCGCGCTGCAATCGATGCTCTTCCAGTTCGACCCCGACAGCACTCCGACCGAACTGCCCAATGCCGCCTACCTGCCCGACGCGATCGAGGCGCTGATCCATCTCGACCGCCTCGATGAGGCGGAACGGCTCACCGCCGCGCTGGAGAACAACGGGCGCAGGACGAACCGGGACTGGATGCTCGCGGTCGGTGCGCGATCGCGCGCCGTGCTGCTGGCAGCGCGCGGCGACCTCGACGCCGCCCACGACGCTGCGCAGCGGGCGATGGCCACCCATCGCCGTCTGCCGATGCCGTTCGAGCGCGCACGGACCCTGCTGACCCTCGGTCAGATTGAACGCAGGCAACGCAAGAAGGAATCGGCGTCGGCACATCTTCGGGAGGCCCTCGAGGTCTTCGAGCATCTCAACATCCCGCTCTGGGCGGCAAAGGCCCGCGCGGAGTTCTCGCGGGCGAGCGCCGGACCTCAGCGCAGCGGGCAACTGACACCGTCCGAACAACGGGTTGCAGAACTCGTGGCGAGCGGAATGAAGAACCGGGACGTCGCGGCCGCGCTGTTCATCAGCCCCAAGACCGTCGAAGCCAACCTCGCGCGCATCTACCGCAAGCTGGGAATCAAGTCGCGGGCTGAACTGGGTCGACATGTCGGGCGGCCGAGCGGGCCCCAAAAAGGGGACCACACATAGGGAAACACCCTATTCCTCCGGTCGGGTCACAGGACTTACCGTCGTAACGCTGTCCGCCACCATCGACTGGAGAACCGGTGCGTCTCGACGAATCTCCCGCAACGCTGACCGACCACGGCGACAACACCCTGGTCACGACCGCCACCAGCCAGCCGGCCCTGGACACCGGGTTCGCGGTGCTGGGCCTGGTTTCGCTACTGGACCTGCCGCGCGGCGATCGCGCCGACCGGGTGGTGGCGCTCAGCGGTGCGGCGGCCGCCGGTTGGTACCTGGCCCGTCGCAATCGTCTCCGCTAGCGGAGTTCACGGCAGCGCGCCGGGGCTGATCTCCTCGAGCATCTCGGTCACCAGCGCCGCGATCGGCGAGCGCTCGCTGCGCAACAGCGTGATGTGAGCGAACAAGGGGTGGCCCTTGAGTTTCTCGATCACCGCCGCGACGCCGTCATGCCTGCCGACTCGCAGGTTGTCCCGCTGGGCCACATCGTGGGTCAGCACCACACGGGAACCGGCGCCGAGACGTGACAGCACGGTCAACAGCACGTTGCGCTCGAGCGACTGCGCCTCGTCGACGATCACGAACGAGTCGTGCAGCGAGCGCCCCCGGATATGGGTCAGCGGCAGCACCTCGAGCATGCCGCGCGAGAGCACCTCCTCGAGCACCGCCGGGCTGGCCAGTCCTTCCAGCGTGTCGAAGACCGCCTGTGCCCAGGGCCCCATCTTGTCGCTCTCGCTGCCCGGCAGGTAGCCCAGGTCCTGTCCGCCGACCGCGTAGAGCGGACGGAACACCACGACCTTGCGTTGCGTGCGGCGCTCCAGCACGGCTTCCAATCCCGCGCACAGTGCCAGCGCCGACTTGCCGGTGCCGGCCTTGCCGCCGAGCGAAACGATGCCGACCGACTCATCGAGCAACAGGTCCAGTGCCACCCGCTGTTCGGCGGAGCGGCCGCGCAACCCGAACGCCTCCCGGTCACCGCGCACCAACTGCACCCGCTTCTCCGGCGTCACCCGGCCAAGCGCGTGCGACGTACCACCGAGCAGGCGAATGCCGGTGTGGCACGGCAGATCTCGGGCCGACTCCAGTTCGATCTCGCCTTCGGAGAACAGCACGTCGATCTCATCGGAGACGACCTCGACCTCGGCCATACCCGTCCACCCGGAGGTGATGACGTCCTGGGCGTGGTACTCGTCGGCCGACAACCCGACCGCACCGGCTTTGACGCGTAGCGGGATGTCCTTGCTGACCAACGTGACGTGCTTGCCCTCGGCGGCGAGGTTGGCCGCGACGGTCAGGATCCGCGCATCGTTGCTGTCGGTGCGGAAACCGGCGGGAAGCACGGAAGGGTCGCTGTGATTCAGCTCGACATGCAGCGAACCACCTTGTGTACCAACGGGAATCGGCTGATCGAGTCGGCCGTGTTCGAGCCGCAGATCGTCGAAGAGCCGCAGGGCCTGACGCGCGAACCAGCCCAGCTCATGATGGTGTCGCTTGGCTTCGAGCTCGCTGATGACGACCAGCGGGACCACGACCTCATGCTCGGCAAAGCGCGTGCAGGCCCAGGGATCTGACAACAGCACGGAGGTGTCGAGCACGTAGGTCCGGAGAGGCGAATCGATCACGTAGCGCTCCTGGTATCCGCGGGTCCCCCGCGAACCGTCGGCGGACACTGCGGCACCAGGGCCGGGGCCGGCCCTCTCGTGATCGCAACGATCGGGTACCGCCCGGACAGCAAAGCACGTCGCTAGCCATCGCAAACGACGCTACTCCCGTTGCGGCACATGCGCCGTGCAGGCGCGCCGTAGTGTTCGCCGCTGCTCGTCCGCGGCGATGAGCGGGCGGCTACGCGGAGGTGAACTCCCGCATCTTCGGCTCGTCGGCAAGCCCCCACGCGGCGATCCGGTCGGCGGTCACCTGACGCAGTTGCTCGGGTCCGAAAATCCCGGCCTCGGCGACGTTGCGCACCTTGTCGGCGTAAGCGTCGATGTCGCCGCCGACCACGTCGAGTTCGGCCGCGCGTCGCGCGATGGCGTCGACGGTTTCGTCACGGCTCGTGGACAGCAGGTGGGCGACCAGGTTGGCGAAGAACTCCTCGTGCCGCTCCTCGTCCTTGGCGATGCGGCCGATGAGGTTCTTGAGCACCGGCTCGGTGATCTTGGCCTCGAGGTTGCGGCAGAAGACGGCGTGGGCACGTTCGAAGAAGGCCATGAACACCAGCCGCTCGACCTGGCTGTAGGTGTCGGCGCGGTAGCCCTTCATCACGTGTTCGACGCGGACGTCTTCGTTGGCGGCCGGGTCGATCTCCCGGGTGACGACGAGGTAGTTGCGCAACGCGATCGCGTGCAGGTGCTCCTCGGCGGTCCACCGGCCGATCCAGCGGCCCCACTTCTCTTCGAGGATGAAGCTGAAGACGAACTCGCGGTGGAAGCCGGCCAGGTTGTCCTTGGTGATGAGCAGGATCTCGAGCGCGTCGGTGACGTCCTTGGGCAGGGTCACCTGCGAGGGGTCCCAGTCCTTACCGCCGAGAAAAGCGAAGTTCTCGCCCTGGTCGAACGGCACGTAGTCGTGTGCGTACCAGAGATCCTCGCTGTCGATGTGACGACGCAGCTCCTGCTGCACGACCGGCTCGAGTTCGAGGATCAGCGCATTCGGTACAGGTTTCTGTGCCATGCGGTTACAGTAACTCAATTCTGTGGGAATCGTAAAATTCCCGACCGGCGTGCCGCGGGGGCTACAGCGTGAGCCCCGGATACAGGGGGTTGGCCGCCAGCAGCTCGGCAGAGGCGGCGTGAACGCGCTCGGCGGTGCCGTCGGCCAGCGTGTACTTGGCCTTCGAAGTGCCCTGCTGTTCGGTGTTGGACAGCACGTCCACGATCAGGTCGGCGACACGGTCGAAGTCGTCGGCCCCGAATCCCCGGGTGGTCAGCGCGGGAGTGCCCAGCCGGATGCCGCTGGTGTACCAGGCGCCATTGGGGTCTGCGGGTACGGAGTTGCGGTTGGTGACGATGCCCGCGTCGAGCAGCGCCGACTCGGCCTGGCGCCCGGTCAGCCCGAACGACGTGACGTCGAGCAGCACGATGTGGTTGTCGGTGCCGCCGGTGACCAGCTGGGCGTCACGCTTGAGGAAACCGTCGGCAAGCGCCTGGGCGTTGTCGGCGACGCGCTGCGCGTACGCCTGGAATGCCGGTTGGCGGGCCTCGGCCAGCGCGACCGCTTTGGCGGCCATCACGTGTGAGAGCGGACCGCCCAGCACCATCGGGCAGCCCTTGTCGACGGCGTCGGAGTACTCGGGCTGGGCGAGCACCATCCCGCCGCGCGGTCCGCGCAGCGACTTGTGGGTGGTCGTGGTGGTGACGTGGGCGTGCGGTACCGGGTCCTCGTCACCGGTGAACACCTTGCCCGCGACCAGACCCGCGAAGTGCGCCATGTCGACCATCAGCGTGGCGCCGACCTCGTCGGCGATCTCACGCATCTTGGCGAAGTCGACCCGACGCGGATAGGCCGAGTATCCGGCCACGATGATCAACGGCTTGAACTCGCGGGCGGCGTCGGCCACCGCGCCGTAGTCGAGGAATCCGGTGTTCGGGTCTGTGCCGTAGCTGCGCTGGTGGAACATCTTGCCGGAGATGTTGGGCCGGAAACCGTGGGTCAAGTGGCCGCCCGCGTCCAGCGACATCCCCAATAGCCGCTGGTTGCCGAGCTTGTTGCGCAGCTTCTCCCAGTCCGCCTCGGACAGGTCGTTGACGTGCTTGGCGCCGAGGGCCGCCAGTTCGGGCGCTTCGACCCGGGTGGCCAGGATCGCCCAGAAGGCAACGAGGTTGGCGTCGATGCCGGAGTGCGGCTGGACGTAGGCATACGGCGCTCCGAACAGCTCACGGGCGTGTTCGGCGGCGAGAATTTCGACGGTGTCGACGTTCTGGCAGCCCGCGTAGAACCGGTGCCCGATCGTGCCCTCGGCGTACTTGTCGGAGAACCAGGAACCCATCGTCAGCAGCACGGCGGGCGAGGCGTAGTTCTCGCTGGCGATGAGCTTGAGCGAATCCCGTTGATCGGCAAGCTCTTTACGTGTCGCCGCCGCGATGCGCGGCTCCACCGATTCGATCACCTGCAACGCGGCCCGGTAGGCGGCACTCGCGGTCTCGGCGTACTCGGCACCGGGAGCGGCAGCGTTGGAGATCACGGGGTCTGCAGTCATGGGGTTCAGCCTACTTTCCGCACCTGGGCGCTCGATGCCCATACCTGGGCCGTCGAAGCCCATACCTGGGCCGCCGACTGTGGGATTGACACACGCCACACCCGCCGTCGGCGTGACGGTAACCCACGTTCGGCGGCGGCTCAGGCTCAGGCGGCGGCTCAGGCTCAGGCGGCCCGCAGCGACGACGGGATCAACGGCTCGTCGAGCAGCGTGCCGAACCGCTGGGTCAGGCTGACCTCGTCGGGGCGTTCATCCAGCCAGCCCCGCAGCAGCCGGTACCCCTCGACGTAGGTGCTGGTGTAGGCGCCCCACAGCGGCGACGACAGGAACCGCAGCATCTGGCGGGCGCGTTGGTCGTTGACCAGCAGCCACTGCTTGAGGAAGGCGACGACGTCGTCGACGTCGCGGTGCTCGTCGTGCAGCATCAGGGCCGCGTCCTGGCGCACCTCGGCCAGTGCCGCCGTCGCCTCCGACACCGCCTGGGCGCGCTCCCCGTCGAACCGCAGCCCCAGGTCGCCGTAGATCTCGCCGGCCCACACACCCCATTCGGGCCCGCTCGCCGCGTACAGCGCGAGGTCGGCCAAGCCCTCTGCCATCAGGCACTGCGGGGTGTTGACCAGGAAGATGGTCTGCTCAGCCTGTCCCCTGCCCTCGACCAGGCCGGCCTCCTTGCGGCAGTGCTCGGTGTGGTGTCCCGGATACGACTCGTGCGCGACCAGCCGGGGCAGGTTCGACATCTGCTGCTTGAGGTCGGCGTTGACGGCCACCGTGGACTTATAATCCCCGTGGTAGTAGTTGAAACCCGACCATGGCTTGTCGGTGACGACCTCGTAGGTGATGGTCTCCGAGTCGGGCAGCGGATACTCGGCGCGCACGCGGTCGCGCAACGCGCTGGAGAATGCGTGGATGCACTCTTCGAGGCGCGCAGGCGGAATCTCCTCGCCCGCGCGGTAGGCCTGCATCCGGTCGGCGAGCGGTCCAGACCCGCTCAGCACTTCGTCGAGCTGGCGATGGGCCTGCCGGTACCGCTCGGGGTCCCCTTTGGTGATGCGCACGTCGAAGTACGCCTCGACCTCGTCGACGAAGCCCACGTCTTCACCGGCGAATTTGCGGCCCGCACACGCCAGCGCCCGCAGGTGGGCGCCGATGTAGTCCACACGCGCCCGCTCCAGCCCGTCGACCGAGGTCAACTGCCCCAGCAGCCGGTCGGCTTGCTGTGCCAGGTCCGCGGGAACCGGCCTTGGTTCGGCGGCGACGGCACGGCGCAGCGCCGGGTCGCCGGTGAACGAGTCGACGTAACCCTCCTCCACCCGGTCGAAGCGCAGCCCGAGCAGCAGATACTCGCGGACCAACGAATCTGAGGTGCTGGCGTCCATGATCTCAACCGTAAATGCAAGACTGGGCGCATGGCGCGGCTGAGTGAACCCAGCCCATATGTGGAGTTCGACCGGAGTCAGTGGCGGAACCTGCGTATGTCGACGCCGCTGAAACTCACCGAGGACGAGCTGAAGAAGCTGCGCGGTATCGGCGAGAAGATCGACCTGCTCGAAGTCGAAGAGGTCTATCTGCCACTGGCCCGGCTGATCCACCTCCAGGTCGCCGCGCGCCAGCGGTTGTTCGCGACGACCGCCGAGTTCCTGGGCGGCGACTCAGACGGCGACTCTCAGCCCGACCGGCCGGTGCCGTTCGTGATCGGCGTCGCGGGCAGCGTCGCGGTCGGCAAGTCCACGACGGCCCGTGTGCTGCAGGCACTTCTGGCGCGCTGGGAGCATCACCCGCGCGTCGACCTGGTGACCACCGACGGGTTCCTCTACCCCAACGCCGAACTGGTACGACGAAACCTGATGGGCCGCAAGGGTTTTCCAGAAAGCTACGACCGTCGTGCGCTGATGCGGTTCGTGACGACGGTCAAGTCCGGCGCGGAGTACGCGTGCGCGCCGGTGTACTCGCATCTGCTCTACGACATCGTGCCCGGTGAGAAGCAGATCGTCCGGCATCCGGACATCCTGATCCTCGAGGGCCTCAACGTGCTGCAGACCGGGCCGACGTTGATGGTGTCTGACCTGTTCGACTTCTCGGTCTACGTCGACGCTCGCATCGACGATATCGAGAAGTGGTACATCGATCGGTTCCTCGGCTTGCGCACGACGGCGTTCGCCGACCCGGCCTCGCACTTCCACCACTACGCCACACTCACCGACGAGCAGGCCGTGTTCGCCGCCAGCGACATCTGGCATTCGATCAACCGGCCGAACCTGATCGAGAACATCCTGCCGACCCGGCCGCGGGCGACGCTGGTCTTGCGCAAGGACGCCGACCACTCGATCAACCGGCTGCGCTTGCGCAAGCTGTAGCCGGCTACCGGTTGATCCGGCGCCAGCCCTGGTACTGCAGTTCGGCGAAGGCCAGCGTGTACACGCCGGTGGCCAGGGTCAGGACCACGCCGATCGTGGTGAGCGGGAACACATTCGAGATCACGAGCACCACCGCTGCAACGGCGTAGAGGACGTTGGCCACGATGACCGCCATGCCAGCCGCTTTCAGCGACTGCAGCGCCGCCAGACCCAGCACCGCCGCCCCGTAGGTGATGAAGAACGCCGCCATTCCGTACTCGAAGGCGACGGTGGTGCCCGACGTGTCGGCCAGCCAGCCCGCGAGCGGAAGGGCTGCGATACCGGCGAGGCCGGTGAGGATCGCGTCGGCACGCATCGCGAAACGCAGCAGCGCGTCCGTCGACTCGTTCAGCCGTTCTGAGAGTGCGGTCATGATGGTTTCCTTTCTTGTGGGGGGTGGGGGACCGTTCCGGAGCCGACGCCGCAACCTCTGACGACGGCGGCTCCGGACCAGTCATGAGGGGGTGGACGTCAGGCGACGCACCCCGAGGTACTGGGCGTAGGCGAAGGCGAGGGTCACGGCGGTGAACCCGGCGATGCCCGCGACGCCTGCTTCGGTAAGCGGCAGCAAGCCGGTCGCGAGCACCGCAGCCACGGCAAGCGCGAACACGATGTTGCCGACCAGCACGCCGACTCCGACGCGGCGGACGTCGGACGCCCCGGCCGCCAGGAACAGCGCCGCGCCGTAGCCGACAAGCGCGGCGCCGCCGATCCACTCGCTGGTGGCCGACAGACCGCTCAACCGGGACAGGGGGTCGGCGGCCATCGTGATCACCAGACCGAGACCCCCACACAGCGTCGCGTCGGCACGCAGCGCGACGCGCAGCAGCGAGTCGATCCCGGCATCGCCGTCGCCGGTGGTGTTTACCGGGTGGGTGGTTGCAGTGGTCATGCCACCGACAGTGCTCAGATACCGCTGCCAGATCGACGCAGAACGCTGCCAGCTACTGCCAACCGCAGCTCAGGGCTTCCGCCCCACGAGCGCTCAGTCCTGAGCAGCGACCAGGTTGCCGCGCAGATCGGCGGCGATAAGCCGTGCGGCGGCGTTCTGCCAGTTGTGCAGCGACCGCTGCGGCACCTCGGTGACGAACCACTGCCAGGCCTGGCGGGCCACGGGGTCGAGTCCCGCGGCGGTGGCGTTCTGCGCATAGGCGCGCACCCCGACGACATACGGGAAGTACAGCGAGTTGTAGTGCCGCCACTCCTCGGTGGTGCCGAACTCGCCGCCGTCGCGCGGTTTGAGCCGGGCGATGCGATCGGCCAGCAGGGCCTTGAGTTCGGTCGCCCGCTCCAGTGGCTGGTCGGGGGCGCCGCGCGACGCCAACCGCTCGTCGATGATCGGCAGATTGGTCAGCGGGCTGGCGATCAGCTTGGACAGGTCACCGTAGTGCCCGAGCGCGCGGCGGGTGAGACGGACGAAAGTCTGCTCGTCGACGCCGTCGAGCGGATTGTCTTTGCGCAGCGGCAGCGCCGCCTCGGTACTGCGCAGGGCGGCGCGGTCGGCGCGCAGGGAGGGCGAACGCGAGAACGCCAACCGGTCGAGGGCGCCGGCCAGCGGGTCGGCCAGCACGTTGATCGCGATCGCGATCGCCAGGCTTGTGAACAGCAGCACCGTCAGCGCGGTGTCGTGGCCGGTGACCGCTAGACCGATCAGCGCCTGGCCGCCGAACAGCACCGCCACCACCGTCGTCGCCGCGAACGAGCGCAGCATGTCGGCGCGTAACGCCTGCCCCTCGTCGAACGCATCGCCGATCGCGACGGCCACCCCGAGCAGTGCGACGTCGAACCCTGTGCCCGCCAATGCCAACCAGCTGGGAACCAGCCCCAGCGGGATGATCAGGATCGCGTTGCCCAACGCGAAGAACAACGTCGCGACCACCACGAAGCCGACCACCGGCCCCGGCTGCGACCGGCGCAGCACCGCGTACACCATGGCACCCAGCGACGACAGCGAGACCGCCGCGAACATCACCCAATGACCAAGGCGCAGCGGCCCGTCGACGCTTCCGGCCATCGCGGCGCCGACGAACGCGGTCGCGGCCACCACGGCGACCAACCCGAGCTCGCCCGCGCGGCTGCGCCAGGTGTCACGGGGCCGGGACAGCTCGAGGAGCACCGCGAACCACGCGATGCCCGGCACGGCGACGAGGTAGACCTCGATGCGGCTGAGCACGTCGGCGCCGCTGACGGTTCGCACGGCATCGAGCGCGACGACCGCCGCGAAGCTCGTCAACCCGATCGCGGCCAGCACGAGCACGGGCTTACGCGGGTCGCGGGCCAGCAGGTACAGCCCCAACCACCAGCTGAGCGCGAAGACCACCGCCGACAGCGCAGCCATCACTTCAGTGTCGCATCAACTACGGCGTCGCATCACATTCCGTACCGGCGATGGCGCACGGTGTAGTCGCGCAGCGCGCGCAGGAAGTCGACCCGACGGAACGCCGGCCAGTAGGCGTCGGTGAACCACATCTCGGAGTACGCGCTCTGCCACAGCAGGAAGCCCGACAGCCGCTGTTCCCCCGAGGTGCGGATGACCAGGTCGGGATCCGGTTGTCCGGAGGTGTAGAGGTTCTCCGAGATCGCGTCGATGGTGACGGCTTCGATCAGCTGTTCACCGGTGCTGCCGTTGGCCAGCTCTTTGCTCAGCAGTTGGCGGACGGCGTCGACGATCTCCTGGCGCCCGCCGTAACCGACGGCGAGGTTGACGTGAAAGCAACCCGGACCCGCGTCGGTCGACCCGACCGCGTCACGCAGCCGGCGCGCGGGCTCCTCGCCGATCAGCTCCAGATCGCCGACCGTGCGCACACTCCAGTGGTTGGCGGGTGCGCAGATCTCCTCCACGACATCGGTGATGATCTCGATCAACGGGGACAGTTCGTCGGGGGCACGCTGCAGGTTCTCGGTGGACAGCAGATACACCGTGGCCATCTCGATGCCGGTTTCCTGACACCAGCGCAGCATGTCGGCGATCTTCCTGGCGCCCATCCGGTACCCGACGCTGACGTCGTCGTGGCCAAGGTCACGTGCCCATCGGCGGTTGCCGTCGCACAGAACGGCAATATGGCGCGGCAGTTGGGATTTGGACCGGGCCAGCTCCTGGCGCAGCCGCATCTCGTACAGCCGGTAGGCCGGCTCTTTGAGGCGCGGGGGAATGAGCTCCACGAAGATCCAGACTACTGTGAGGTTCGAAAACCCCCATGCCATTAGTGGAGGTGACATGACCCGATCCATCGACAGCACCGATTCCGATAAGTCCCGCGACCCGCAAAGCACTGCGGAGGACTTCCCGGAAGCCGTTGTCGACGGTCTCGCCAATTTCATCGGTAAGCCGCGCGCGCGGGGCTGGATCCACGTCTACGCGGCGGGGATCGCAGCCATCTGCGGCGCCACGCTGGTGTCGGTGTCGTGGTCGGTCGAGTCCACGCGCGCGGGCGTCGCGACGCTGATCTACACGCTCACCATCGTGGCGATGTTCGCGGTCAGCGGCGCCTACCACCGGGTCGACTGGAAGTCGCCCACTGCACGCAAGTGGATGAAGCGACTCGACCATTCGATGATCTTCGTGTTCATCGCGGGCAGCTATACGCCGTTCGCCTTGCTCGCGTTGCCACAGACCGACGGCATGGTGCTGTTCTGGATCGTGTGGGGCGGTGCGATCGCGGGCGTGCTGCTCAAGTGCTTCTGGCCGTCGGCGCCGCGGTGGGTGGGCGTGCCGCTCTACATCCTGCTGGGCTGGGTGGCGGCGTGGTTCGTCGGACCGATCACGCACGGTGCGGGAGTGGCCGCGCTGGTGCTGCTGATCGTCGGGGGCGCGCTATACAGCATCGGCGGTGTGCTCTACGCGCTCAAGTGGCCCAACCCGTGGCCGACGGTGTTCGGCCATCACGAGTTCTTCCACGCGTGCACCGCGGTGGCGGCGATCTGCCACTACATCGCGATGTGGTTCGCCGTCTTCTAGAGCTGGGTGACGTTTTCGGGGGTCCAGTAGGCCTTCATCGAGGCGATCTTGCCCTCCTCGTTGAAGGTCATCACGCTGATGATCTCGATGCGCATCTTGTTCTCGCCGAGGTCGATGGTCAGCGTCCAGAAGAACGCCGCCTCGTTGCCCAACGCCCGCAGCGTGACGACGTCGGCCTGGGCGCCCGTCGTGGGGAGCGCATCGTAGAAACCGCGGATCGCCTTGCGGCCGATGTGCACCTCGCCGCCGACCGGATCCTCGACGGTGCCGTCGTCGGCGTACAACTCGGCGATGTCGTCGGCCTTACCCTGCGCGGCCAGTTCGAGGTAACGGGTGACGGTCTTGGCGTTGTCTTCCGGCGTCGGCATGCGCCGAACGCTACACGGACGCGCCCAGGGCGGCAGCGAGTTCCGGCGCCGTGGTGACCGGCAGGTCGCACGTTCTGCCACGGCACACATAGGCGGCGTCGGCACCGCCGACGCGGTCGCGGTCGATCAGCAGTTCGGACGAATTCACCAGGCCGCCGACGACGACCGCTCCGCCCGGCGCGAGCCGCCTCGCTGCCGACAGCAAGTCCGACCGGGCGGGGTCGCACGCCACCGCGATCTGGATCGGCCCGCGAACCGCCGCCTCCGCGACGGCGAGCCAGTGTCCGCCCGAGCGCGGCAGCCGGGTCAGAATCGGCGTGGCCGCCGCCAGAGTGGCCTCAGCCGCCGCGCCGTAGCGATCTGCCCGCGACGCGGGGGCGAGGTGCGCCGCGGTGAGCAGCGCCTCGGCGATCAGCGACGCACCCGACGGTGTCGCACCGTCGAGCGGATCGGCCGGCCGCACCATCAATGTCTCGGCGTCGTCGGCGGTGTCGAACCACCGGCCGGGCCGGTCCGGGTCGGCGAAGTGCTCGAGCGCGATGTCGAGCAGCATCATCGCCGCCTGCAGCCAGTCGGGGTCACCCGTCATCTGATGAACGGTCAGCAGGCCGGTGGCCAACGCGCCATGGTCTTCGAGGATCCCGGCGCTGTCGCCAACCGCACCGCCGAGGCTCGCCCGCCGCAGTCTGCCGTCAACGACGTGCAGCTCCCATACGGCGCGTGCGCAACGCGTTGCGGCGTCGAGCAATTCGGGCCGGTCGAGCGCGACGGCGGCTTCGGCGAGCGCCGTGATCGCCAGGCCGTTCCACCCGGTGACGATCTTGTCGTCGCGGCCGGGTTGCGGCCGGGTGAGCCGGGCCGCCAGCAGTGCTGCCCGCACCCTGGCGAACCGCTCCCGGTCGTCGGGGTCGCGCGGCAACTGCAGCACCGACGCGCCCTGCTCGAACGTGCCCGCCTCGGTGACCGCGAACAGCTCTGCCGCCCACTGCCCATCGTCGTCACCGAGAAACTCGCGCAGCTGCTCGGGGGTGAAGACGTACGTCAGCCCTTCCACCCCGGCCGCGTCGGCATCCAGCGACGACGCGAACATGTCGTCGGCGCCGAGTTCGTCGACGATGAATGCGGCCGTCTCAACGGTAACCTTGTGCGCCAGCGGGTTTCCGGTACATCGCGCCCAATGGGCATACGCCCGCAACAGTAGGGCGTTGTCATACAGCATCTTCTCGAAGTGCGGAACCACCCAGGCCGCGTCGACGCTGTAGCGGGCGAAGCCGCCCGCCAGCTGATCGTAGATTCCGCCGCGGGCCATCGCCGTGCAGGTCCGCTCGACGGTTTCGATGGGCATGATGTCGCCCGTGCGTTCGTGGTTGCGCAGCAGACCCTCGAGCAACGCCGATGGTGGAAACTTCGGTGCGCCAGCGGGATTGGTGGCGAATCCACCGCGGGCGACGTCCTCGTCCTGCAGCACCGCGGCAACGGCGTGGTCGCACAGCGCGGGCTGCAACGGCGGTCCCCCGCCGGGCAACCCGGCCGCCATCGTCCGCAGTTCCTCGGTGATCTTCTCGGACGCCTGCTCGACTTCGCCGCGGCGGTTGTGCCAGGTGTCGGTGACCGCGGCCAGCAGCTGGAGGAAGGTCGGCTTCGGGTAGTACGTCCCGCAGAAGAACGGCCTGCCGTCGGGAGTGAGGAAGCATGTCATCGGCCAGCCGCCCTGCCCCGTGAGCGCGACGGTCGCGTTCATGTACACCGCATCGAGGTCGGGCCGCTCCTCGCGGTCGACCTTGATGCAGACGAAGCCGTCGTTCGCGGCGGCAGCCACTTCGGCGTCGTCGAACGACTCATGGGCCATGACATGACACCAGTGGCAAGCCGCGTATCCGATCGACAGCAGGATCGGCACATCGCGGTCGGCAGCCTCGGCCAGCGCCTCCGGCGTCCATTCGCGCCAGTGCACCGGGTTGGCGGCGTGCTGACGCAGATACGGGCTGGTGGCCCGCGAGAGAGCGTTAGCCCCCGGGCTCACGTTTCGTCCCGTCGGGCGGCCCGTCGGATTCGATCGGGGCCTGGGGCTCGTCGGCCGGCTCGGCGGTCTGCTCCGCTTCCGCATCGGCCGGGTCGAACGATTTCGGCACCTTGCGCAGCTGCCGGTTCATCGACCGGACCAGCAGGAACGTGCCGATCAACAGCAGCACCACGATCAGCAGGCCCAGCGGACTGGCCTTGCCGAAGTCCGGTCCGGTGTCCCTGGGGGGTTCCTGCTGGGCCAGCAGGTCGACGGCGAGCAGGAGGTTCATCGGCCCTCGATTCCGGCGAAGAGGTCGTCCTCAGGAAGCGATACGGGCACGCGCGAGCGGGCCAACTCGAACTCCTCGGTGGGCCAGAGCCGCTGCTGCCATTCGATCGGCGCGCGGAAGAAGTCCCCGTTGGGGTCGATCTGGGTGGCGTGCGCGCGCAACGCGTCGTCGCGCAGCGCGAAGTACTTGGCGCACTCGACGCGGGTGGTCACCCGCTTGGCGAAGATGTCGTGCTCGGGATCCCAGTGCTTGAGCCACTTCTCGAACGGGCCGACCTCCCCGTGTTTGGCGAACTCGTCCTGCAGCAGCTGCATCCGCTGTCGCACGAAGCCGTGCGTGTAGTACAGCTTCTGAACATCCCACGGCTCGCCGGCGTCGGGGAACAGCAGGTGGTCCCCGGCGGCGTCGTAGGCACCCATCGACACCTGGTGGCACCTGATGTGGTCCGGATGCGGATAGCCGCCGTTCTCGTCATAGGTGGTCATCACGTGTGGCCGGAACTCACGCACGACGCGCACCAGCGCCTCCACCGGTTGCTCGAGCGGCACCAGGCCGAGGCAGCCTTCCGGCAGCGGCGGAAGCGGATCGCCTTCGGGCAGGCCGGAGTCGACGAAGCCGAGCCAGCGGTGCTCGACGCCGAGGATCTCGGCGGCCTTGGCCATCTCGTCGCGGCGGATCTCGGCCATCCGGCCGTGCACCTCGGGCAGGTCCATGGCCGGGTTGAGGATGTCGCCGCGCTCGCCGCCGGTGAGCGTCACCACAAGCACGCGCACACCCTCGTCCACGTACCGGGCCATGGTGGCGGCACCCTTGCTGGACTCGTCGTCCGGGTGGGCGTGCACCGCCATCAACCGCAGTTCGCTCAACCTGCTCTGCCTTATCATCGCGCTGTCGTCTCCGGCGATATCAACCCGCGGAGACGTCTCAATAGTCCCTATAGTTCCAGTTCCGTAGATCTATCCGACCGACGGGCATAGAAAACCAGATGATCGAGCGCCCCGCCGCACGCTACGGCCGCCAGCGGCCGTCCGGTAACCGCCGCCGTTGGCTCGCCGTCGCGTTCACGTTGCTCGCGCTGGCGGTGGGGGTGACGGTCGCAGTGCTGGCGTTCGGACGGTTCGAGGGCGAGCCCGTGACGGGTGAGCTGGGCGCCTACGAACTGGTCGACGATGAGACGGTGTCGGTGACGATCAGCGTCACCCGTGAGGACCCGTCCCGGCCGGTCGTCTGCATCGTGCGGGCCCGCTCCATCGACGGCGCCGAGACGGGCCGTCGGGAGGTGCTGGTCCCGCCGGCCTCGCAACAGACGGTGCAAGTGACCGCACCGGTCAAAGCGACCCGCCAGCCCGTGATCGGCGATATTTACGGGTGCGGCACCGACGTGCCGTCGTATCTGGTGGCCCCTTGAAATCACGCTGATTCGTCGGTCCGGCAAACGGCGAACTGCGAATTCGTGAAATCCGGTTGGCCCGTCGGTGCTACCATGGTCGGGTACACGGTTCCTGCTGGAGCCGTGTATTGCTGCATTTGGTGCTGTGCTTGAGCACGCGAACCGCGGCAATACACGTCAAGCCCCGGCGCCGTACCACGAGACGTCTTACGCGAGAAAAGCGCGAGCACGCCGCAAGACCCAGAAGGACAGGAGCGCGACGATATGACCGATACGCAGGTCACCTGGCTTACCCAGGAGGCATTCGACCGGTTGAAGGCGGAGCTCGACCAGCTGATCGCCAACCGGCCCGTCATCGCCGCCGAGATCAACGACCGCCGCGAAGAGGGTGACCTCCGCGAGAACGGCGGCTACCACGCCGCCCGCGAGGAGCAGGGCCAGCAGGAGGCCCGGATCCGTCAGCTGCAGGAACTGCTCAACAGCGCCAAGGTCGGCGAGGCGCCCAAGCAGTCGGGCGTCGCGCTGCCCGGCTCGGTGGTCAAGGTGCAGTACGGCGACGACGAGAGCGACACCGAGACCTTCCTGATCGCCACCCGCCAAGAGGGCATCAGCGACGGCAAGCTCGAGGTGTACTCGCCGAAGTCCCCGCTGGGCGAGGCGCTCCTCGACGCGAAGGTCGGCGACGTGCGCACCTACACGGTGCCCAGCGGCAGCACGGTCAAGGTGAAGCTGCTCGAGGCAGAGCCGTATCACGCCTGACGGCCCAGCCCACCCCCAGCCGAATTCGAGTCGCGGACCGGATGCGGTTTAGCATCCGCTCATGGCGCAGATCGCCGAGGACCTTTTCCTGCTGCTGCTCGACAACGCTTCGGCGCAACCGGTTCTCGACCGTCCGCGCCGGGAGCGGGTGTTGGCCGCCGCGGTGCTGCTCGACCTGGCCCTGGCCTGCCGAATCCGCCCGTCGGTCGACGGTGACCCGGTCGAACCGGGCCGCCTGATCGCGTTGTCGGTGGCCGGCGCGACGGACCCGGTCGCAGAACCGGCGTTTTCGCTGTTGCAGCGCCGGCCGTTGCGGCCCCGATCGGCGGTCAAGCGGCTGGCCAAGCACACCGAAAGCAACGTCATCGGCCATCTGGAGCGAACTGGTCAGATCCGACGTATCCCTCTGCCGGACAAGCGGTTCGGACACGAGTTCGCATGGCCGCTGACCAACCGAGATCGCGTCGGTCACGCGCGCTCGGCGCTGTTGTCGGCGCTGTTCGATCGCAGGCCGCCGGGCCCGACCACGGCCGCGATCATCACGCTGCTGCACGCGATCGACGGTCTGGGCGCGCTGCTCAGCCTCAATGACCGGGGATGGCGGTGGGTGCATGCCCGCGCCGGCGAGATCGCGCTGGGCAGCTGGGTCGAAGAGTCACCGACGGCGCTGCCCGAGATGAACCTCGCGGTCACGGCCTCGGCGCTGCGCCCAGCGCTGTCCTAGCCGCTAGCTCAGCGCCTGCTCGAGGTCGGCCAGCAGATCCGCGACGTCCTCGATACCGACCGACAGCCGCACCAAATCCTCGGGGACCTCCAGTTGGGAACCGGCGGTCGACGCGTGGGTCATGGCGCCGGGGTGCTCGATCAGCGATTCGACGCCGCCCAACGACTCGGCGAGAATGAAGACCTCTGTGCGGGAACACAGTTGGCGTGCGGCCTCCGCTCCCCCGCGCAGTCGCACGGAGATCATGCCCCCGAAGCCGGTCATCTGCCTGGCCGCGACCTCGTGGCCCGGATGCGTGGGCAGCCCCGGGTAGAGCACGGCTTCGATCGCGGGATGTCCCTCGAGGAACTCGGCGATGACGGCCGCGTTGTCGCTGTGCCGCTGCATGCGGATCACCAGTGTCTTCAGACCGCGAAGCGTGAGGTAGGCGTCGAACGGGCTGGGCACCCCGCCCGCACCGTTCTGCAGGAAGGCGAACGCGGCGTCGAGTTCCTCGTCGTTGGTCAGCAGCGCGCCGCCCACCACGTCGGAGTGCCCCCCGATGTACTTGGTAGTGGAGTGCAACACGACGTCGGCGCCCAGCAGCAGCGGCTGCTGCAGCGCGGGTGAGGCGAAGGTGTTGTCTACCAACACTTTCACATTCGACGTCGCCGCGATCTGCGCGATCGCGCTGATGTCGGCGATCGACAGCAGCGGGTTGGTCGGCGTCTCCACCAGGATCATCCGGGTGTTCGGCGTGATAGCCGCGCGCACCGCGTCCAGATCGGCGAGCGCCACGGCGGTGTAGTCGATGCCCCACTTGGTGAACACCTTGTCGATCAACCGGAACGTCCCGCCGTAAGCGTCGTCGGGCATCACCACATGGTCACCGGGGCGCAGAACCGCCCGCAACGCGCAATCCGTCGCCGCCATGCCCGAGGAGAACGCCCGCCCGAAGGCCGCCGCCTCCACCGCCGCAAGGGAGACCTCGAGCGCCGCCCGGGTGGGGTTGCCGGTTCTGGCGTATTCGTAGCCTCCGCGCAGCCCGCCGACGCCGTCCTGCGCGAACGTCGAGCTGGCGTAGATCGGCGCGTTGACGGCACCGGTGGTCAGATCGGGTCGGACGGCGTGGATGGCCTTCGTAGACAGGCCCTGCGCCGAAAGGCCCTGCGTTTCGTTCTTCGACATCACCGCTCAGCCTAGCCACGACTGTGGCGCATGCCGACCGGGTAGACATGTCCCATGAATTCTGCGACCCGCCTCGACGACATGCTCGAGCTGGATTCCCTGCTCTCACCCGAGGACATCGAGCTGCGCCAGACCGTGCGCCGGTTCGGCGAACAGCGGCTGCGGCCGTTCATCGCCGAGTGGTTCGAAACCGGTCAGGTGCCGGTTCGCGAACTGGCCGCCGAGTTCGGCAAGCTCGGGCTTCTGGGCATGCACCTCAAGGGTTACGGCTGCGGCGGATCGACCGCGACGGCCTACGGCCTGGTGTGCCAGGAACTCGAGGCGGTGGACAGCGGGCTGCGCAGCCTGGTCTCGGTGCAGGGCTCGCTGGCGATGTTCGCGATCCACCGCTGGGGCAGCGAGGAGCAGCGCAATCGTTGGCTGCCCGCGATGGCCACCGGTGAGGCCATCGGGTGTTTCGGGCTGACCGAACCCGACTTCGGCTCCAATCCGGGCGGGATGCGCACGACCGCCAAGCGGGACGGATCGGATTGGATCCTGCGCGGTTCGAAGATGTGGATCACCAACGGGTCGGTTGCCGATGTGGCGGTCGTGTGGGCCCGAACCGACGACGGGATAGCCGGATTTCTGGTGCCCGCCGGAACGCCGGGATTCTCCGCGACCGACATGACACACAAGCTGTCGCTGCGGGCCTCGGTCACCTCGGAATTACACCTCGACGACGTCCGGTTGCCGGCCGACGCGAAGCTTCCCGACGCCCGGGGACTGTCCGGGCCGCTCAGCTGCCTGTCGGAGGCCCGGTTCGGCATTGTGTTCGGCAGTGTCGGCGCCGCCAGGGACTGCCTGCAGAGCGCGCTGGACTACGTCGGCACACGGGAGGTGTTCGACAAACCGCTGGCGGGCTACCAGCTGACTCAAGCCAAAATCGCTGATATGGCAGTCGAACTCGGCAAAGCTCAACTTCTCGCCCTTCACCTCGGCAAGCTCAAGGACGAGGGCAAGATCAAGCCCGAGCAGGTCAGCCTCGGCAAGCTGAACAATGTCCGCGAGGCCATCCAGATCGCCCGTCAGTGTCGAACCCTGTTGGGCGCCAACGGGATCACCCTGGAGTATCCGGTCATCCGGCACGCCAACAACCTGGAGTCGGTGCTGACGTACGAGGGCACCTCGGAGGTGCATCAGTTGGTCATCGGTGAGGCGCTGACCGGCGTCAGCGCCTTCCGATGATCGGTTACTGCTGCGGAGTGACCTGAGGCGGCGGACCGGGCGGTAATGGCTGCGGGTTGAGGTCGGCGACCTGACCCCCGCTGAGCTTGCGATAGGCGTACACCTCGATGAGCGCGACCAGCGGAAGCGCGACGAGCAGACCCACGCCGCAGAGCAACGCCCCAACGACCGTGATGGCGAAGACAGCCAGCAATGTCAGCAGCACCTGACCGAAGTTGTTCTTCGCGATGTCGAAGCTCGTCTTGATCGCGTCGATCGGCGAGAGGTTGCGGTCCAGCAGGGCGATCACGGTGAACATCGTGAAGATGGCCACGATGAATCCTGGGAGGACGCACAGCGCAAAGCCGATCGAGGTCAACAGCCCGACGATCACGCCCGCGATGATGACCGCGCCGACGTTACGCGGCTTGAAGAACGAACCGATCGTCACCGGCTGACCGTCGGCGATGGCCAACATGCCGTTGTAGTAGGCAGATTGGATGATTCCGCCGACGACCAGCGCCACAATCCAGCCGAGGATGGTGATCGCGATACTGGCGGGCCCGGAGACGCTGTAGGAGAAGGAGAATCCGTCGCCGTCCGACGAGTAGCTCGTCGACTCCGGGTCCACCACGGCCGATAGCGCGCTGAACAAGGCTTGCACCGCGAAGACGATGATCCCGTATACCAGCGTCGGAACGATCAACGCGGCGGCGTTGGAGGTGAATTTGCCCCACGCCCACGAGAACGCCTCTCCGACGCTATACCGCTGAGCGCCAGGGTATCCCGGCCCGCCCGGTGGCGGATAGCCACCTGCAGGCGGGTAACCGCCCTGCCCCGGTGGCGGATATCCGGCCCCTGGCGGCGGATACCCGCCCGGCGACGGAGGAGGTGGGTAACCCCCAGGCGGGGGCGGTGGCGGGTAGCCCCCGGCCGGGGGCGGTGGCGGATAACCACCGGGAGGTGGCGGAGGGTTGTTTCCCGGCGGAGGAGGCGGTTGATCAGTCATGTGACCTTCCCGGTTGACGACAATGGTAAGCAGACGGTGCTGATGAGTTTATCCGCAATGGTCTGCCGTTTGGCGTCCCACAGCGGGAACAGATAACCGATATAACAGATCGCGGCGTCGATGGTATGCGCCAGTTGCCGCAGGACAGACATACCGAAACCGATTGGCTGCCCGGTCTTTTCACTGACCACCTTGAAGTTCTGCAGCGACTTGCCGATGCTGGAGCCGGTGGTGCCCTGTCGGTAGCCGTAATTCCAGATCACGTATGCCAGAACGAGAATCGGAGCGATGAAGGAAGCCGACGCCTGTCCCAGCATCGACGGCTCCATCACGCAGATCTCACGCATGTCGGCGTCTGAATACTCTGTCACACAGGTGGTTTCCTGCGTTGCGAGTAACACGGCCCAGCCGATGCCGAGGATGAGGAACGTGGGAATGTTATCGATCAGCCAGGCCAACACGCGGGTGAACCAGGGCGTGTAAGCCTCTCTCGGTAGTGCTTGAACCGGTTGCGCTGGAGGTGGATACCTGGTCGCCATTTGCGGTGGCGGAGTGCCGTCGCCCTGCGAACCGTCGGGTGAAGACGGACCGCGTGCCGGAGGCGGCGGTTCATCGTTCATGGACGGCTCCAGTCAATGGCTTAGCTGGGTTCAAGCGTGCCTAATCTACCCGAGAAGCGGCTTTGTGCAGGGTTTTCTGTGCGAAACACACCGCCGCTACCAAAAGTCAGCAACTCTGCGGCAGACACCGCTTCGCCAGACCCTGTCGGGCTGTTTGCCAGGCGTCGACGGCCCGATGACGGTGAGACGCTAGCGAACCCGGCGCTTGCTTCCGTCGGACAGGAAACCGAGCAGGTCGTGGCGGGTCAGCACGCCGACGGGCTTACCCTCCTCGACCACCATCACAGCGTCGCACTCGCGAAGTTCTTTCGCTGCGGCGCTGACAAGTTCGCCGGCGCCGATCAGCGGCATCGGCGGGCTCATGTGCTCGGCCACCGCATCGGCGAGCTTGGCCCGTCCCTCGAACACGGCGGAGAGCAGTTCGCGTTCGGACACGCTGCCCGCGACCTCCCCGGCCATCACCGGCGGTTCGGCGCCGACGACGGGCATCTGTGAGACGCCGTATTCGCGCAGGATCCCGATGGCGTCGCGGACGGTCTCCGACGGGTGCGTATGCACGAGGTCGGGCAACGCCCCCGACTTGCCGCGCAGCACTTCGCCGACCGTGGACTCCTCCACCGACCCGTCCATCCGGCTACGCAAAAAGCCGTACGACGACATCCAGTCGTCGTTGAAAACCTTTGCGAGATAACCTCTTCCGCCGTCGGGCAACAGCACGACGACCAGCGCGTCGGGGCCGGCCTGTTCGGCCACCTTGTTGGCGGCCACCACTGCCATACCGCATGACCCGCCGACGAGCAGCGCCTCTTCGCGCGCAAGCCTGCGCGTCATCTCGAACGAATCGGCATCCGAAACCGCGATGATCTCGTCGGGCACCGCGGGGTCGTAGGCCTTGGGCCAGAAGTCCTCGCCCACGCCCTCCACCAGATACGGCCGTCCCGAGCCACCGGAGTACACCGAACCCTCCGGATCGGCGCCGATGACCCGCACCTTGCCGTCGGACACTTCCTTCAGGTAGCGACCGGCGCCGGTGATGGTGCCCCCGGTGCCCACACCCGCCACAAAATGCGTGACCTTGCCGTCGGTGTCGGCCCAGATCTCCGGTCCGGTGGTCTCGTAATGCGACTCGGGCCCCATCGGGTTGGAGTACTGGTCCGGCTTCCACGCGCCGTCGATCTCTCCGACCAGCCGGTCGGAGACGCTGTAGTAGCTGTCGGGATGATCGGGTGGCACCGCGGTCGGACACACCACCACGTCGGCGCCGTATGCGCGCAGCACGTTGCGCTTGTCCTCGCCGACCTTGTCAGGGCAGACGAAGATGCACTTGTAACCCCGCTGCTGGGCGATCAGCGCCAGCCCCACCCCCGTGTTCCCCGACGTCGGTTCGACGATCGTGCCGCCGGGCTTGAGCTCCCCGCTGGCCTCGGCAGCGTCGATCATCTTGATCGCGATGCGGTCCTTCGAGCTGCCGCCGGGGTTGAGGTACTCGATCTTGGCCGCGACCATGCCCGCCCCCGGCGGTACAACAGAGTTCAGCTGCACCAGGGGGGTATTGCCGATGAGCTCACTGACGTGCCGGGCGATCCGCATGACTCCATCGTGTCAGGCGACTCCCGCCGTCACCAGGTCGGCTACCAGGTGGCCTCGCGGATGTATTCGCCGATCTGGCGCAACGAGCGTTTCGCCTCGGGCACGATCGGCGCCGCGATCTGGAACACGTGCATCTGCCCTGGCCAGACGCGGACTTCGACCGGCACACCGGCCGCAGCCAGGCGCCGCGCGGCCTTGCGCGCATCGCTCACCAGTACCTCGGAGCCCGAGACGTGGATCAGCGTGCGGGGCAGGCCGGGTTCGATGTGGTCGAGCGGCTCGTAGACCTCTTCGGGCTTGCCATCCTTGCGCCCATGCCGCGCCGCATCCTCGATCAGGTCGACGAGCGCGTGGAATGCCCGCGGCGGGAACATCGCGTCGGTACGGATGTTCGGGTGGTTGGCCCGCGCCTCGTTGTCGATCTCGAAAAGGGGCGACATCGTCACCATCGCGGCAGGCACCTCACCCTCGAGGCCTTCGCGCTGCAGGCGTTCGGCCAGGGCCAGCGCCAAGTAGCCGCCCGCGGAGTCGCCGGCCAGAACGATCTGGTCGGGCTCATAGCCGTGCAGGCGCAGCCACTGGTAGGCGTCGTAGCAGTCGTCGATCGCCATGCCGACGGAGTGTTTCGGGATCATCCGGTAGTTGACGACCAGCACCGGACAATCGGCGTAGCCCGACAGCGCCTGCACCAGGCGGCCGTGCGAGTTGACACCGCAGGTCAGGAATGCGCCGCCGTGCAAGTAGAGGATGACGCCGCGTTTGCCGTCCGCGGGCAGCACACCAGGCGCCCTGACGAGTTGCGCAGTGCATTTCGGCAAAGAGATCGTGGCCCGCACGGTGCCAGGCGCAGGCCGCGAGATGCGCGAGACGAAGTCGACAAGACCCCACGGCCACGGCAGCTTCGGCGCATAGCTGCCGATAGCTAGCGTGGGCCGAACAGTTAGCAGGGCCGCGAGCGATGCAAGCCGACCGCCGAGGCTCGGGCCGTCTTCGACGACCTCTACCGGCGCTCCGTCGCTGACTGGAAACTTGCGCGGTTTACGCGCGTGAACAGGTGATACTCCTGGCCGGCGAACATGGCCAACCTTGCTTGGTGCGGTCATTACAACCACCCCCTCCGACGTTTCAAGCCGCCGTGGTGTCGAGCACGCCTAATTTTCTGGACGTGACTCGCATCTTAGCTTGACACCTTATGTTCGTTTCAACAATCAGCGAGTCATATTCGATACCGGAGTTGATACCGCAATGTGACCCCTTAACGCTTCTCGCCACGCGGATAGCCCCGGAAAAGCCTCTTAAACTTGCCGACGTGGGCACACCACGACGGACGAGCACCATCGCCTTTGCAGCCGCGGCCACGCTCGGCTCGGTCGGTTCGGCCTATATCGGGGCGCGCAACCTGCTGATCGGGCAGGCCGATCAGGCTCGTCGCGTCATTCCGCATGCGTGGGACATCCCGCCCCGCGCCGACGGCGTCTACGCACCTGGCGGCGGTCCCGTCGAGCGCTGGCGCCGTGACGTGCCGTTCGACCTGCACCTGATGGTCTTCGGCGACTCCACCGCAACCGGTTACGGCGCCACCTCCGCCGAGGAGGTGCCCGGAGTCCTGCTCGCGAGGGGTCTGGCCGAGGTCTCCGGTAAGCGGATCCGGCTGAGCACCAAGGCGATCGTCGGGGCGACGTCGAAGGGACTGTCGGGCCAGATCGACGCGATGTTCGTCGCGGGCCCACCGCCCGACGCCGCGGTGATCATGATCGGCGCCAACGACATCACCCGGCCGAACGGCATCCGACCGTCGGCGCGCCGACTGGGAAGGGCGGTGCGTCGGTTGCGGGCCGCTGGCGCCGTCGTGGTGGTGGGCACCTGCCCTGATTTCGGCGTCATCACCGCGATACCGCAGCCCCTGCGCGCGGTGACACGCAGCCGCGGCCTTCAGCTGGCCCGGGTTCAGACGGCTGCGGTGCGAGCCGAGGGCGGGGTTCCCGTGCCGCTGGCCGACCTGCTGGCGCCGCACTTTCGGTCCACCCCCGACGTGTTGTTCTCCCCCGACATGTTCCACCCGTCGGGCGCCGGTTATGCGCTGGCAGCCAACCAACTGCTGCCTGCGCTGTGTAATGCGTTGAGCGACTGGCTCGGTGGCGCGGCGCCGGAGTTACCGTGGCGGACGCGCTCGGGTGAGGGCTTCGCGCTGCTGGCCCGGGTGGGCGGATTCAGCAGGCTGTGGCGGCGGTCGACCGGGGTCCCCGCACCCATCGTGGCGTCGGCGAGCTAGGTTCTCCTCATAGCCGTCAATGCGAGGAGACACCATGCCTGAAGCCGTCATTGTCGCGACCGCGCGGTCGCCGATCGGCCGCGCCGCCAAGGGTTCACTGGTCGACATCCGTCCCGACGACCTGGCCGCGCAGATGGTGCGCGCGGCGCTGGACAAAGTGCCCGCACTGGATCCGCGGGAAATCGACGACCTGATCATGGGCTGCGGCCAGCCCGCAGGCGAGGCCGGATTCAACGTCGGCAGGGCGGTGGCCGTGCAGCTCGGCTACGACTTCCTGCCGGGCACGACGGTGAACCGCTACTGCTCGTCGTCGCTGCAGACCACGCGCATGGCGTTCCACGCGATCAAGGCCGGCGAGGGACATGCGTTCATTTCGGCTGGCGTGGAGACGGTTTCGCGGTTCCCGAAGGGTACGGCGGACGGTTGGCCCGACAGCAAGAACCCGTTGTTCGCCGACGCGATGAGCCGCTCGGATCAGGCGGCCGCCGGTGCCGAGGAGTGGCACGACCCGCGCGAGGACGGCTTGCTGCCGGACGTCTACATCGCGATGGGCCAGACCGCCGAAAACGTCGCGCTGTACACCGGCATCAGCCGCGAGGACCAGGACCACTGGGGTGTTCGGTCGCAGAACCGCGCCGAGGAGGCCATCAAGAACGGCTTCTTCGAGCGCGAGATCGTCCCGGTGACGCTGCCTGACGGAACCGTCGTCTCCACCGATGATGGTCCTCGGGCCGGGACCACCTACGAGAAGATCAGCCAACTCAAGCCGGTGTTCCGGCCGAACGGCACCGTGACCGCCGGCAACGCCTGCCCACTCAACGACGGCGCCGCCGCGTTGATCGTCATGTCGGACACCAAGGCTCGCGAGCTGGGTCTGACGCCGCTGGCGCGTGTGGTGTCGACGGGAGTGAGCGGGCTGTCGCCGGAGATCATGGGTCTCGGCCCGATCGAGGCGACGAAGAAGGCGCTGGCCAACGCCGGCATGTCGATCGGCGATATCGACCTCTACGAGATCAATGAGGCCTTCGCGGTGCAGGTGCTCGGCTCGGCGCGCGAACTGGGCATGGACGAGGACAAGCTCAACGTCTCGGGTGGTGCGATCGCACTGGGCCATCCGTTCGGCATGACCGGCGCGCGGATCACCGCGACACTGCTGAACAACCTGACGACCCACGACAAGACGTTCGGCCTCGAGACGATGTGTGTCGGCGGCGGCCAGGGCATGGCGATGGTGATCGAGCGGCTGTCCTAATCCGCGAAAACGAAAAGGCCCGGCACATTTCGTGCCGGGCCTTCTCGTCGAGCTGCTAATCGCTTTGGAAGTACGACAGCAGTCGCAGGATCTCGATGTACAGCCAGACCAGCGTGACGGTCAGGCCGAGCGCAACGCCCCACGCCGCCTTCTCCGGTGCACCCGCGCGGATCATCTGATCGGCCGAATCGAAGTCGATCAGGAAGCTGAACGCGGCCAGGCCGATGCAGACCAGCGAGAAGATGATCGCGATCGGACCACCGGCGCGCAGGCCCATGCCCTCGCCGCCGCCGACACCGAACATCGCCAGCACCAGGTTGCCGAGCATGAGCACCAGGACACCGAACAGGCCGGCGACGATCATGCGGGTGAACTTCGGGGTGACGCGGATGGCGCCGGTCTTGTAGACGACGAGCATGCCGAAGAACACGCCGAACGTGGCGAGCACCGCCTGGGTGATCAGCGCGCCCGCGCTGCCGCCCGCGATCTCGACGCTCCTACCGAACACCCACGAGATGGCGCCCAGGAAAAGGCCCTCCAGGCCCGCGTAGCTCAAGACGATCGCGGGGTTGTCCTGCTTGCGACCGAAGGTGGCCACCAGGACCAACACCAGGCCGCCGATCGCGCCGACCATCGCCAGCGGAAGGGCAACAGCCGGGTTCACCGCCGCCAGGAAGTAGGTGACGACTGCGACGGCCGCCAACACCGCCAGCGTGACGCCGGTCTTGGTGACGACATCGTCGATGGTCATCGGGCGGGCAACGCCGGCCTGGCGCTGCTCCGGGTACTGCGTCACATAGGGGTCGGCGTGAACCGCCTGCGTACCGTAGCCGGCGGCCCCGGTACCGAACTGCGCATATCCGCCCTGCGACTTTGGCAGGGATCGAAATACGGGGTTGCTGGATTCCCGCACCGTGGGTTCCTCTCCTGATGATGTCGATCGTCAATCGGCGAACACAGCGTCAACGAATCATGTCCCTGGTCGGTTCCCGGCCGCGCCGATCACTTTCCCAGCTGGTTCACAAGAAACCCTACCCAAAGCGTTCGCAGGTCGGGCAACGTTCTACATTGCATACTCGTGGGCGAAAACGAGGATGTCCTAGTAACCGTTGACCGCGGCGTCGGCCTGATCACCCTCAACCGGCCCAAGGCCATCAATTCGCTGAACCACTCCATGGTCACCGCGATGTCGCGTGTGCTGGCCGAATGGGCCCACGACGATGCCGTCACCGCCGTCATCGTCGACGGCGCCGGCGAACGCGGCCTGTGCGCGGGCGGCGACATCGTCGCGCTCTATCACAGCGCCAGGGCCGAGGGACCTGACAAAGGACGTGAAGCGCGCCTGTTCTGGTACGACGAATACCTGCTCAACGCCCAGATCGGCCGGTTCACCAAACCGTATGTCGCCCTGATGGACGGCATCGTGATGGGCGGTGGCGTCGGGGTCAGCGCCCACGGCAGCGTGCGCGTCGTCACCGACACCACCAAGATGGCGATGCCGGAGGTCGGCATCGGCTTCGTCCCCGACGTCGGCGGCACACTCATCCTGTCGCACGCACCCGGGCTGCTCGGCTACCACGCCGCGCTCACGGGCGCGAACTTCGACGGCGCCGACGCGATCGCGATGGGATTCGCCGACCACTTCGTACCCCACGATAAGCTCGCCGACTTCAAGGCCGCGATCCTCGCGGACGGGATCAATGACGCACTGGCCGCCCATGCCGTCGAGCCACCGCCGAGTAATCTTCTGCGGCAACGCGAATGGATCGACCGGTGCTATGCCGGTGAGACCGTCCTCGACATCGTCGCCGCGCTGCGCGGTCACGACGACGCAGCTGCCGGCGAGGCGGCCGATCTCATCGAGAGCCGCTCGCCCGTCTCGGTTTCCGTCGCGCTCGAAGCGCTGCGCCGCGCCGCGAAACTCGACACACTCGAAGACGTGCTGCGCCAGGAGTACCGGACCTCGTGCGGGGCGCTGCGCTCCCACGACTTCGTCGAGGGTATCCGCGCCCAGGTTGTCGACAAGGACCGCAATCCGAAATGGTCGCCCGCCTCGTTGGCGGCGGTCACCACAGCCGACGTGGAGGATTACTTCGCGCCGGCCGATCGCGAACTGGAGTTCTCATGACCGACTACGACACCATTATTGTCACGCGTGACGACCGTGTCGCGACCATCACGCTGAACCGGCCGAAGGCACTCAACGCGCTCAACAGCCAGGTGATGGACGAAGTCACCTCCGCGGCAGCCGAATTGGACAACGATCCGGCGATCGGCGCCATCATCATCACCGGCAACGAGAAGGCGTTCGCCGCGGGAGCCGACATCAAGGAGATGGCGAGCCTGTCGTTCGCGGACGTCTTCGCCAGCGACTTCTTCGCAGCCTGGGGTTCGTTCGCCGCCACCCGCACCCCCACGATCGCGGCCGTCGCCGGCTACGCGCTCGGCGGTGGCTGCGAGTTGGCGATGATGTGCGATCTGCTGATCGCCGCCGACACCGCGAAATTCGGCCAGCCCGAGATCAAGCTCGGTGTGCTGCCCGGCATGGGCGGCTCGCAGCGGCTGACCCGCGCCATCGGCAAGGCCAAGGCCATGGACCTGATCCTCACCGGGCGCAACATGGGCGCCGAGGAGGCCGAACGCGCGGGCCTGGTGTCGCGGGTGGTGCCCGCCGACACACTGCTCGACGAGGCCAACGCGGTCGCCAAGACCATCGCCGGAATGTCGCTGTCGGCGTCGCGGATGGCGAAGGAGGCCGTCAACCGTGCCTTCGAATCGACCCTGGCCGAGGGCCTTCTGTACGAGCGCAGGCTGTTCCACTCGGCGTTCGCGACCGACGACCAGACCGAGGGCATGAACGCGTTCACCGAGAAGCGCCCACCGGCCTTCCGCCACCGTTAATCTGCGGTGGTGACCGACACCCGCGACGACACCGACAGCACGGTCGAAGAACCGCGGGAGAAGCCGGTCAAGACGTCCAAGGACACGCCTTGGTGGGTGCGCAACTACACCTTCACCGGCACCGCGCTGGGCCTGGTGTTCCTGTGGCTGTCGATGACGCCGTCGCTGCTCCCGCGAGGTCCGTTGTTCCAGGGGCTGGTCAGCGGAGGCGCAGGCGCTTTCGGTTATGCCCTCGGCGTGTTCGTGGTGTGGCTGGTGCGCTACATGCGGTCCAAGGACAGCAGCCCGCCCGCCCCGCGACAGGCCTGGATCGCCCTAGTGGTCATCGGCGTCATCGGCCAGATCCTGATGATCGTCTACTTCCACATCTGGCAGGACGAGGTCCGCGATCTCAACGGTGTTCCGCGCATGGGCTTCTGGGATCATCCCCTGACCGCCGTGCTGTCCATCGTGACGCTGTTCGTGCTCGTCGAGATCGGGCAGCTGATCGGCAGGCTCGTGCGCTTCCTGGTCCGGCAACTCGAACGCGTTGCACCGCCGAGGGTTTCGGCGGTTGTGGTGGTGGTGCTGCTGATCGCGCTCACCATCGCGCTACTGAACGGCATCGTGGTGCGCTTCGCGATGAGCACGATCAACAACACGTTCGCGGCAGTCAACGACGAGACCGACCCTGATTTCACTGCGCCCACATCACCGTTGCGGTCCGGCGGCCCCCAGTCGCTGGCCAGCTGGGAATCCCTTGGCCACCAGGGCCGGATATTCGTGGCGGCGGGGCCGACGGTCGAGCAGTTGACGGATTTCAACGGCCGGCCTGCCGTCGAACCGATCCGCGTCTACGCCGGTCTGCATTCCGCGGACGGAATCAAGGCAACCGCTGCGCTGGCGGCCCGCGAACTGCAGCGCACCGGCGGGCTGGACCGCGACGTCGTCGCCGTGGCCACCACCACCGGCACCGGCTGGATCAACGAAGCCGAAGCCTCTGCGCTGGAATACATGTACAACGGCGACACCGCGATCGTGTCGATGCAGTACTCGTTTCTGCCGAGTTGGCTGTCGTTCCTCGTGGACAAGGAGAACGCGCGACAGGCGGGTCAGGCGTTGTTCGAGGCCGTCGACGCGCTGATCCGGGAGATGCCCGAGGCGCAGCGACCGCGCCTGGTCGTGTTCGGGGAGAGCCTCGGATCGTTCGGCGGTGAAGCGCCTTTCCTCGCGCTCAACAACCTCATCGCCCGCACGGACGGTGCACTGTTCAGCGGCCCCACGTTCAACAACACGATCTGGACGCAGCTGACCCGTGACCGCGACCCCGGCTCCCCGATGTGGCTGCCGATCTACGACGACGGCGAGAACGTCCACTTCGCCGCCAGCGCCCAGGATTTGAGCCGGCCGGACGGCCCCTGGGGGGATCCGCGGGTGGTGTACCTGCAGCACGCGTCGGACCCGATCGCGTGGTTCAACCCGGATCTGCTGTTCGCCGAACCGGACTGGCTCAAGGAGCCACGAGGTTACGACGTCTCCGGCCGGATGCAGTGGATACCCGTGGTGACGTTCCTCCAGGTGTCGGCGGACATGGCCGTGGCCGTGGATGTGCCCGACGGGCACGGCCACGTCTACGTCAAGGATGTGGCCAACGCGTGGGCGGCGATCCTGCAGCCGCCGGGCTGGACACCGGAGAAGACCGAACGCCTGCGGCCGCTGCTGAGCAGCGACGAGAAGGACTAGACCAGAACGGCTTTCAAGGCGTGGTATCCGCCGATGACGTCGGTCGCGCGGTGCAGTCCCAGATCGACCAGCGCCGCCGCCGCCAGGCTCGAGGTGTAACCCTCCGAGCACAGCACCACCCACTCGACGTCATCGTCGACGGCCTGCGGCAGCCGCGCCTCGCTGGTCGGGTCGCAACGCCATTCGAGCACGTTGCGTTCGATCACCAACGCTTCCGCCACCTCCCCGTCGCGTGCGCGTTGGGCTTGCGGCCGGATGTCGACGAGGATCGCACCGCGGTCCAACGCCGCGGGCACCTCGGCCGCGGGCAACCGGTGCAGGCGGGCGCGGGCATCGTCCAGGATCCGGTCGATACGACTTGTCATGATCACCCCTCCGGTCCATCGGTCAGCTCGGTCCGATTGCGGCGCAACGTGTTCCGTTCCGTCACCTCGTAATACGACATCGCGGTCAACGGGGGTGAATAGGCATGCACGCTCAGCGCGGGCACGACCGGCGCCGACGTGTCACCGTCGGGTGCCCACACCACGTCGTGGACCCACCCCAGCGGGAAGGCCGCCTGATCCCCGGCGTGCAGCCGGCGACGCCGCAACGCTCCACCATCCCAGCGGGTCTCACGCAACGCGCCCGAGATCACCGTCAGGGCCCCAAGAGAGCCGCCGTGGTCATGCATCTCAGTCGACCGTTCGGGCACCCAGCTGATCAGCCAGATGTCGAGCTCGTCATCACCATGGAGGCGGGTGAACCAGCGTTCGTTGCGAGGCGGTCCGCCAGCAGGCAGCAGGTGGTCGTAGCGACCGGTGAGCACGTCGTCGGCGCAGCGGTCGGAAGCGAGCAACAGATCGGGCAGCCGCAGCCGCGTCGGTGCGGACACCGCGGGTGCGGCAGAGGGCAGAACTGCAGGGGAGGCCATGGGAGCTCCAAGAGAACCGGAAACGGGCAGGGGGCGGCGCTAGGGCCTACAACACTCCTGGCGTCCGGTCGTCATGAGGGCAAGCCTGGCATGGGCGTGCCATTCCAACCCGGCCCGAGGTGACGGTCCCGCACGCTCGGCGCCTGTCGTCGCAGGCCAGACCCGTATTTGCGGGGTCGGCGGATAGATTCACCGTGAGCGCAACCTCGCCGATCGGTGCAGCCGGTGTCGGTCGCGGGCGAGCCGTTGCCTAGATTGACGGGCATGCGCATGCGTCACGGTGTCGCGGCGGCCGCAGTGATGGTGGGTGTCGTCGCGGGATGCTCGTCGGGTACCGAAGACACCTCCGAGCCGTCAGCCGACTCGACGCCCACGGCCACCAGCTCGGAAACGCCCACCGCGGCACCGGGTTCGGTCGCCGTCTCCCCCGACGGTGTCACCACGGCGGTCGGCGCTCCCGCCGACTCGACCGAGGAGGAGTACTTCAAGGCCTGCGCCACAGCGCGGCAGTGGATGGACGAACAGGGTGGTGACCCGAAGTCTCAGATCGAGCCCTACCTCGGCATGGTGCAATCTACGGATTCGGCGGGGCCCGGAACGTACGGCACGCCGTGGACGCAGTTGCCGCCGCCCCGTCAGGCCGCGGTCATCGTTGCCGTGCAGGCGGCGGCCGACGGCCTCTGCGCCTGAACCGGCGGCCACAACCGGCGCCGGCAGGCGACAATGGCGGCATGGCTGGCAAGCGGGTCGCGCTGGCGCTGGGCAGCGGTGGCGCCCGCGGCTACGCCCACATCGGGGTGATCGAGGAACTTCAGGACCGCGGCTACGAGATCGTCGGCATCGCAGGATCGTCCATGGGCGCCCTCGTCGGCGGGCTGCACGGGGCGGGCAAGCTCGACGAGTTCTCCGACTGGGCGAAGTCGCTCACCCAGGGTGCCGTGCTGCGGCTGCTCGATCCCTCGATCACCGCGGCGGGCGTGCTGCGCGCGACCAAGATCCTCGACGCTGTTCGCGACATCCTGGGCGAGGTGCGCATCGAGGACCTGCCGATCCCCTACACCGCGGTCGCGACCGATCTCATCGCCGGCAAGTCGGTTTGGCTGCAGAGAGGCCCGGTGGACGCCGCGATTCGAGCGTCGATCGCGATCCCCGGGGTGATCGCACCGCATGTGCTCGACGGGCGCCTGCTAGCCGACGGCGGCATCCTCGAACCGCTGCCGATGGCGCCGATCGCAGCCGTCAACGCCGACCTGACCATCGCGGTGTCCTTGGCCGGCAGCGAGGCCGGCGGCAGCGAAGAACCTGCAGAACCAGCAGGACAGGGTCAACGCGCCACCACCGAGTGGCTGGCCAGGGTGTGGCGCAGCACCGCGTCACTGTTCGAGTCGAATGCGATGCTGAACCGCACGGGATCGGGACCGGAGGACGATCCGGCGGGCGGGGACAGCGAGGAGGAGCTCGTCGACGCGACGAAGGAAGCGTCCGTGGTGCCCAAGCTCGGGAGCTTCGAGGTGATGAACCGCACGATCGACATCGCGCAGGCGGCGCTCGCCAGGCACCAGCTCGCCGGTTATCCGCCCGACATGCTCATCGAGGTACCCCGTTCGGCTTGTCGGAGCCTGGAATTTCACCGCGCCGCCGAGGTGATCGACATCGGTATCGAGTTGGCGGCCGCCGCACTGGACGCGTTCGACACCAAGCCCGAATCGCCCAGCGTGACCGAAGATTAGAGGCCGAGGTGCTCGGCGATCTGAGCGGCGACGCCGCGGCCCTGTCTGCGTCCCGCATGCGCAGACGGTGTCCGGCACGCGGGGTCGAGCGGGTTGGCGCCGAACGCCGCCAGCGACTCGTCGTCGGCGAACACGCCGAAAGTGTTGCGCGTGGTGACCTCGTCCCTGGCGCCCGTCCCGAACGGTGACGGCGACGACAGGCCCTGTGGGATCAGGGCGACCACGACATCGCAATCGTCGGCCACGGCCAGGTTGACGGTGCTACCGACGCCGCCGTCCATGAAGCGGCGCGACCCGATGGTGACCGGCGGCCACACACCGGGCACCGCGCAACTGGCCGCGACCGCGTCGACCAGCGAGACGCCCGAGGTGCGGTCGAACGCCACCAGTTCCCCGGTCTCGGTGTCGATGGCGGTGATGCGCAGATCGCGGTCGGGCCAGTCGTGCGACGGCAGCCGCTGCTCGATCACCCTTCGCCGCACGTCTTCGGCGACGGTGCCCGCAGCGAGCGCGATCGCACCGATCCGCTGCAGTTTCTCGGTTTTCGAGCCGGGAGCGGTCATCGCGTCGAGGAACATCTGGGTGATCGTCTCGATCCCCGCGCCGGGGTTGATCTCCGACGATGTCGCCGAGGTCTGCCGGTCGAACAACGCGGGCAGGCCGAGGCCGCTCCCGAGTTGTGCGGCGACCGTCGAACCCGCCGATGTGCCGACCAGAACGTCGGAGGCCAACAACGCATCGGCGGTCGCGGGCGACTCGTCGGCGATGCCGGTCAGGATGCCGGTCTCCCACGCGATACCCGCCACGCCGCCCCCGGCCAGTACCAAAGCACGTCTCGTCACAGCCCGTGAGTGTGCCAGGTGAGCGGCGTCGCCCGCGCGGCCCCCAACACTACGCGAGGCCCTGCGCCGCCCTGCCGCTGATCAACGGTAGATCGAGATACGTTGCGATGCCGGGTTCTGCGGCGCACACCGCGGGCACCGAGTTCACACAGTGCGCCGCGGTGCCGACGATGCCGTACTCCGGGCCCTCTCCGCCGACCGCCGACTGAAAGCCCTTGACGACGATGTTGACATCCGGGTTGCCGCGGACCTCCATCTCGTAACGCTGGCCTTCGGGGCCGAATGTCCAAGCGGGGTCGAGGTTTTCCTCACCCATCAGCCAGTTCACGGTGACTCGCACCACCGGTTCCTCGTCGACGAGGGCCTCCCAGTGGAATTTGCGGCCGGCGACCTGCCCCGGTTCGATGACACCGATCGGTGATTCGATCGGTGCAGTGGCGACCGCGATCTCCTGCGCGGAGCGGACCTTCGGATCGGCACGGAAACCCACCTTGTCGACGATCATCTTCACCGCCTGGATGAAGCCACCGTCGAGCAGCTTCTGCATCGGTCCGCTGAGCGCCTTCTCCGGAACCTCACCAAAGCCCATCACGTGCCGTACGACGTCGGGTGCCTCGTAGGTGCGAAGGTCGGAATACTCTTCGGCCCGAACGAATGTCACGCCGGTCGAGAACGCGGAGAACAAGAGCGGAAACTTCTCGCTGATCCCGCCTGGCGCGATGCCGGTGCCGTGCAGCGTGGCATTTCCCGCGAGCGCCGCCTCTTGCAAAGGCGTGCCCTGCCGGGCGCTGGGATACACCCATCCGACCGGGGTGACGACGTTCTTACCGGACCGCAACAGTGCGGCCACCTCGTCCGGATTGGGCAACAGCGGTGAGTAGATCACCGCGTCGGCGTCGAGGGCGAGGATGTCGTCGACGCTGTTGGTTGCGGTCACCCCCACCGGCCCGATGCCGACGATCTCGCCGACGTCCTTGCCTGCCTTCGCCGGCGAGTGCACCCAGCACCCGACGAGTTCGAGGTCGGGATGTTCGAGCACACCCTTGATCGCTGCGACGCCGACGCCCCCGGTCGCCCACTGCACCACCCGTAGGCCCATAACCGACTCCTCACCGCGAAACTAGAACACGTTCTACTCTTGCAGGTCTACACCACAACCCGTCCCGCGCGGGCCACAATGGCCGCGAAGGCCGTAATCAAGATCAGGTTCGATGCCAGGGGCCGCCGCAGGGTGACCTCCTCGACGCTTTCATCAGCCGATAGACAGGTGGCGCGCTGTATGTTTCTGTCGATCGCAGGGCAGCGAAAGGATCATCAATGTCGACCGTCAGTAGTAACAGGGTCTTCGTCGTCGGTGTCGGAATGACCAAGTTCGAGAAACCGGGCCGCCGTGAAGGGTGGGATTACCCTCAGATGGCCAAGGAGTCGGGCACCAAGGCACTCGACGACGCCGGCATCGACTACTCCGAAGTCCAGCAGGGATTCGTCGGCTACGTCGCCGGTGACTCGACGTCGGGCAACCGGGCGCTCTACGAACTCGGCTTGACGGGGATTCCGATCGCCAACGTCAACAACAACTGCTCGACCGGTTCCACGGCGTTGTTCCTTGCCGCGCAGACGATTCGCGGCGGGCTCGCCGACTGCGTCATCGCTCTTGGTTTCGAGAAGATGCAGCCCGGGTCGCTCCAAGGCGGCCACGACGATCGGGAATCCCCGATGGCGAAGCACGTCGCGGCGATGGCTGAGATCGACGAGTTCGGATTCCCCGTCGCGCCCTGGATGTTCGGCGCCGCGGGTCGCGAGCACATGCGTCAACATGGAAGCACCGCACAGCATTTCGCGAAGATCGGATACAAGAACCACAAGCATTCGGTGAACAATCCGTATGCACAGTTCCAGGAGGAGTACACCCTCGACGACATCCTGGCCGCGAAAATGATCTCCGACCCGCTGACCAAGCTGCAGTGCTCGCCCACGTCGGACGGCTCCGGAGCGGCGATCGTGGCTAGCGAGGACTTCGTCGACAAGCACGGCCTGGCGGGCCAGGCGGTGGAGATCGTCGGCCAGGCGATGACCACCGACTTCGGGTCCAGCTTCGACGGCAGCGCCAAGAACCTCATCGGCTACGACATGAATGTCAAAGCCGCGCAGCAGGTTTACGACCAGTCCGGCCTGGGACCGGCCGACTTTCAAGTGATCGAGCTGCACGACTGCTTCTCGGCCAACGAGCTACTGCTCTACGAGGCGCTGGGCCTGTGCGCCGAGGGTGAGGCGCCCAAGCTCATCGACAACAACGACACCACCTACGGCGGGCGTTGGGTGGTCAACCCCTCCGGCGGGCTGATCTCCAAGGGGCACCCGCTTGGTGCGACGGGTCTCGCGCAGTGCGCGGAGTTGACGTGGCAGTTGCGCGGTGCGGCCGACAAGCGACAGGTCGAGGGCGTCACCGCCGCGCTGCAGCACAACATCGGGCTCGGGGGCGCCGCGGTTGTGACCGCTTACCAGCGCGCCGAGCGCTGATAGGGGATCATGGACCGCATGCGGACCACACGGATCCTCGCCGGAGTCGCCACCGTCGTGTGCGTGGCTGTCATGCTGCCCGCGGGTGTCGCATCGGCCGACGATCAGGAGTCGGCGCAGGAGGTCATCAGCAAGCTGCAGGATCAGGGGTACAACGTGACGATCGACAAGATCGGCACGGCCCCGCTGTCCGACTGCGTGGTCACCAGCGTGCGCAATCCCCAGGAGTTCACCCAGTTGGTGCCGCTGCTCGGCGGAAATCAGGACGGGGTGCTGTTCCCCGTGACCATCAGCAAGCCGATCTCGGTGTCGCTGGACTGCAGCGGTCGCTAGCGACTCCGGTGTGGTTGGTTGCGGCAGGCGCGACCAACCGCACCGAAACCGACGCATCAGCGTGAGCAATCCGCGGTGACGGTGATCGTGCGCTGGGCCACCACCCGGATCAGGTCGTCGCCGCGTCGCACCAATTCGGTTCGCTCACGGGCATTTCGGACATCGGTGACGACGCACTCGTCGAGGGGCGCACTCCCGATCCGATTGACCTTGACGTCGAAGCCCTGTGCCTCGAGTGTGGCGATGGTCAGCTCCGCCGAATCGGCCGCCGACGCGATGGCCGCCGGCGTGAGAATCGCACCGCATGCCACCGCGGCCAGCCCGACCATCGTCAACAGTATTGCGCGCATACCGCGCTCCCTTCGTGACCCGAAGACCCCGGTGGCCTTTCAGGTGGTACGACGGGACAACCGCGACGAAGGTTCAGCGCGATCTGATGGAAGGACGATATGACTGCGGAAGTGAGGACGCGCGACGGTCGTCGGCTGGCCCTCGCCGAGGTCGGCGACCCGAACGGTCCGCTTGTCATGCACAACCACGGTGGGCCCAGCAGCCGCTTGGAGGTCCTGCTGTTGGCGGACTCGGCGGCCAAGAACGGGATCCGGCTCGTCGGCGTCGACCGCCCGGGTATGGGACAGTCGAGCGTTCAGAGGGCCCGGTCGTACGCCAGCTGGGCCGAGGACCTGACGACCATCGCGGATGTGTTGGGCTACCGGGAGTTCGGCGTGACGGGCTGGTCGGAGGGCGGCCCATGGGCGCTGGGGGCCGCCGCCTACATCGACAGCGGGCGGCTGCGCCATGTCAGCAGCATTGCGCCCGGTAGTTACGGCGCGTTCGGTGACAATTCCGCGGCGCCGTACCTGTCGAAGATCGATGCCCTTGGCGGCTTCCTCGCGCTACGGTTCAAGCCCGCCTTTCGCCTCATGTATGCCGCGCTCGGGTACTCCGCCAAGACCATGCGCGACGGATTCGTCAAGACCCTCCGCAGGTCGGTCGGTGAGTACGACCGGCAGATACTGAGTCGCCCACAGGTCGAAACGACGTTCATGAATGCGGTCGTCGAATGCTTCGCTCACGGCTCGGACGGCTTGGTCCGCGACGCCGAAGTGCTCTACCGGCGCTGGGATTTCGACATCTCGCGGATCGCGAGGCCGGTGCATCTGTGGCAGGGGCTCGACGACCGACTCGTGCCCGATCCGATCAACAAGGCGGTGTCGGACTCGATGCCAGGTTCGGTGTGGCATCCCGTCGACGGAGCAGGGCACTTCGTCGCGATCGGCTCAGGCGACGAGATCTTCGCCCTCGCCGCGGACGAGCTGAGAACGCCGTGACCCTGGTCTGCGCTACCTAAGCCGTGACCGGCTCGAGCTCGCGCACCGTGGGGGCCGCGATCGGATCCGTCGCGACGAACTCCGAGTACAGCAGCGGCATCGACGCGCTCACGGCGAACATCGCCACCCCGCCCGAGTAGTCGGCCACATAAAGCCGACCGCCGTGCGAATCGACCGCCACGCAGGACGGCCTGCCGTCGACGGTGATCGTGTCGACGATCTGCAGCGTCAGCGTGCACAACACCGCGACGTGGTCATAGTCGACGATGTAGGCCCTGCTCTTGTCCTCGCCCATCGCGAGCTGCGTTGGGGCGCCGCCAACCTCGACGACATCGGTGATGCGTCCCGACGACAACTCGATCACGTGCACCACACCGCCGCGGGTCCGGTCCGAGCTGAGGACGAACGCCGCACCGTCGGCGAGCGCGATATCGCGAATCGGTGCACCGATACGCACCGCGCCGCCGACACGGCCGGTCTCGAGTTCGACGGTGAGGACCGCGCTGCCGCGCGCGTCGGTGGTCGCGACGTATAGCCGCGTTCCGGTCGGATCGATCGCGAGGGCATCGATGCCGATGCCCGCGCCAGTCGCGATGTCGATGGTGCCCACGCGGTCGGCGGGGATGTCGATCACCGCGACGTCGATGTGCCCGTCACCGGTTCGACCGGCGTAGACGCGCTTGCCGTCGGGGCTCACGACCAATGCCGTGACGTTGTCCGCCAGCGGGTACGAAGCGATTACCGACCTGCTCGCGGTGTCCAGGACGGTCACCTCGTCCTTGTGGGTCCAGGACGACGTGCTCACATAAGCGCGGTCGTCGTGGACTGCCACCGCGAAGGGCTCACCGTGGACCGCGACGATGGCCTCGGCGGCGAGGGTGCGGGGATTGAGCACCGCGACGCTGTCGTCGCCCGGGTGCGTCACCACGGTTGCGCCGGTGCCGGTTGCGGCGATATCGCCGATCGGTCCTCGGCTCAGCTTCACCGCACCCAACGCCGTAGGCGCATGTTCAGGCATCAAAAAGTCAACCATCGAAAATCGGTACCTCCGCCGGCATCGCGTGCAACCGGCCCTAGATTCCAAGTCGTAACGCGCCAAATCGGCGCGGCCTGGACCGAGTCTAGCGACGAAATCCGATATCCCGCGGCGGTGCGAAAAGCGGCACCTTAGACAATCTGTGAACCTCTCAGACACCGCTTAGAAAAGCGTGCGTTACCCGATTGTTACCAAAATTCGGCAACGCCAAGACGGTCATGACCTGTGGAAATACCGCTGCCGCAAGACTTTCCGAATAACGCGGTCGAGCGCGTTTATAAAGGTTTCTTACCTTTCGACGACAAAGTGAGCGGTAAATCACAGGCGACACGACAGCAAATCAGCAACAGGCGCCACGACCGTCACAGAACGAGGTACGAAATTAGCCCACCAGCCGGAGCCGGGGTCTGCGAGGCGGCGTCGGCGGGTTCACGCGGACCACCGGAATCAGCTCCTCGGGATCACACAGTGCGAGAACCCTGGACACGACGGCACCGGGCAGCACGCGCCACGGCACACCGGCCCGAAGGAGCCGGGCGTTGAGGGCGTGAAGGGCGGTGACCCCGTCGAAGGCGAAGAAATCCAGACCGGACAGGTCAAGGGTGACGTGCTGTGCGTCTGCGATCGTTTCAGCGACCAGAGCCGCGAACTCCTTGGCGTTGGCGGCGTCGACCTCACCTGTCACTATCACGACGATGTGGCCGGGTCCACCGATTGCACCTGTGCTGGAGGCGACGGACAGCGCACGCCTGGGCTGCGATGACGGGCGTTCGATCGCTGCGACGGACATTTCCGGTTCCCCACCGCGTCCGGGTTACCGCTGCCAAATTTCGCGCCCGGCGCAGCTGTCGGGTGGGGCGCTGTCGACGCCCGGGGAGTTTTCGCCCATGCCTGCGCTCGCTTTCTGCGATGGAAGTCAGCGATGCGCCTTTACCCGCGTCGGACGCCGGCCAAACACAATCAAGCAGAAGTTGCGAAAGGCTCCTCGGAGGCGAGCCGGCAATCGTCGAACTCGAGCTGTACGCGGGTGCCGGACGCCGAGGCGTCGATCGCGGCCCGATCGGACAGGGCGCGCATGAGCTGGATACCGCGACCGCGGGTGTTCGGCTTGCCGTCGGGCTCCTTCTCCAGCCAGGCTCCCTGGTCGGAGACGGTCGCGACGAGGCGCCGATCCTCGGCGTCATACCGGGCCGTCACCGACATGGTTCCGGCCTGCCCAGCCTGGACATAGGCGAACTCAGCGGAATTGGTCAGCGCTTCGTTCACCGCCAGCAATATGTCGCTGAGCCGGTCGGCGTCGAGCGCGAAATTCGTTCGGAGCCATTGCGCAAAGGCATTGCGGAACTCGGCAACGGTCTGCGCGTCTGCGGGGCCGTTGCTGGAAAAGCCGAGTTCCGTCGGAGCGTTCATGGTGTTCTCTGTTTACCCCGTCCGGCCCGAGCTCACGCTGTGATGTTGTCGAGCGCGGCGTCCAGCGAGGAAAACAGGTCGATCAGGTCGGCGATCCCCGTGATCTTCAACGGCCGGCTGGTGGCGGATCCGTCCGCGACGACGGCGAACTTGGTCGCGGTGCCGTCGGTCTGGTTGTGGGTCTCCATCAGCACCTGCATGCCCGCGGACCCCAGGAACTCAACACTGGTCAGATCGACGATCAAGCCCACCGGATCCTTGCCCAACGCCGCCTGCACAGCGTCGCGCAGCTGCGGTGCCGTGAGCATGTCGAGGTCACCTGAGGCGGCGACGACAGCGACGCGTCCCACCCAGTTCTCGGTACAAAGTTGTCCGTCCAAGCCTCACCTCTTGTTTGGCAACCACCGTAGCGGTCATGGCCGATCGCGCGAGGCTGCAGTCTTAACCCGCGCAATAGGGTAGCGGCTTCACGGTACCGATACCTAAACGGGGACCCATCCGCGCCGGTCAGGCCGCAATTACTCGGCTTTGGCTATGTTGGCCGGTGCGCTGTGTCCACCAGTTGCACCGCGATCAGGTGCAACGGCGTGTTCTTCTCCTGGGAGAGCGTCACCAGGAGGTTGAACGCAGCGGACGCGTCGACGCCGAAGCGCTCCATGATCATGCCTTTGGCCTGCCCGATGATGTCGCGCGATGCCAGAGCGGTTTGGAATTGATCGTCACGACGCGCGGTGGCCAAACCGATCGCTGCGTGCGCCGCCACCGCCAGCGCCAGATCCTCGAGTTGTGGCGTGAACGCGCGAGCCCGGTCCGAGTAGAGGTTCAGCGCACCGATCTCCAAATCATGGGTGTAGAGCTGGATGGACAGGCTGGAGCGCACCGGGGTGGTGTCCACGGCGCGCCGCATGAACTCAGTCCATCGGTTCTCGGTCTCGAAGTCGTCGATGCGCACCGCCACGTGGTCATGGTTGGCGTCGACGCACGGGCCCTGCTGCAGCTCCTCCTGCAAGGTGTCGAGGTTCTTGGGCGCCGGACCCGTGGTCGCGACCGAGCGCACCCGCCGGCTCTTCGGATCGACCAGCGAAATTCCCGCGTGGTGCACATTTGGCAGGATGCGCACCGCCGTCGTGGTTACCTCGTCGGCAAGGTTGTCGACGCCCATGTCGGCGCTCTTCTGGCTGTACAGGCTCCGTGCCAACCGGGCGATCTCTTCGTGAAAATCGCCGTCGCGCGGATCCGTCATGTCTCACCCCACACAATCGGTTCCCGGCCATCGTATGACCGAACCCTGTCAGGGGCGCGCGCCTGAAAGGATGCGCACCAGGTCGGGCTTCATCGCCTGAAGCTGCGAACCCCAGTACGCCCAGGTGTGTGTCCCGTCAGTCGGGAAGTTGAACACCGCGTTCCGTCCGCCTGCGGCGAGGTACTTCCGCTGGAACTCTTTGTTCGTCGACAGCGTGATGTTTTCGAGGAACTGCGCGCTGTACTGCGCACCGAAGTTCGCGCCGTCATCGAGTTCGGAGGTCGCGCCGTTTCCGCAGTAGACCCACAGCGCGGTGTTGTTGGCGACCAGCGTGTTGACGTTGACCATCGGATCGTTGCGCCGCCATGCCGGATCCGACGTCGGCCCCCACATATGGGCCGCACTGTAGCCGCCGGCATCCTTCATCGAGAAGCCGATCAGCGTGGGCCACAAACCGCTCGACGGGTTGAGGTAGCCCGAAAGCGAACCGGCGAAGATGAACTGGCGCGGATGCCATACGGCGAGGGTCAGCGCCGCGCTACCCGACATCGAAAGTCCCACAACGGCATTGCCGATCGGCGCCTGACCCCGGTTGGCCGCCAGCCAGGCGGGCAGTTCCTGAGTCAGGAACGTCTCCCACTTATAGGTCACGGTGCCTGCGCTTCCCACCGCAGGCTGATACCAGTCGGTGTAGAAGCTGGACTGCCCGCCCACGGGCATCACGACCGAGATACCCGACTCGTAGAACCACTCGAACGCACCGGTGTTGATGTCCCAACCGTTGGCATCCTCCTGCGCGCGCAGCCCGTCGAGCAGGTACACCGAATGCGGGCCGCCACCTTGGAACTGCACGCGGATGTTTCGCCCCATCGCCGGGGACGGCACCTCGAGCGTCTCCACCGGCAACCCGTCCCGTGAATACGCAGCGGCCGTCGGCGTCGGGATCCCAACGCAGACGAGCAGCATCGCGAACAGCGCTGCCCAGAGTGGGCCTACAGACGATTTCACGCGGGCAAGCTAGCAATTCGGCGTCGGCACGCTCAGCGTGCCACGCAGCGCTTGACCAGCTTGTTACCAAACCTCAGCCGTCAATTGAAGCGGCCGCGGATCAACAACCGAGTTCGTTGATCGCGATGCTGACGATGTCTGCTGCAGCGGTAACCGAAACGCCCAAATCCTCGCGCACCATCAGCATCGATTCGGCGGCAGGCACGCCACGCGACGCGTTGGCGCAGACCTTGTTGCCCGCGGCGATCAATTGGTCCGCCGACAGGAAGACGTACGTCTCCTGAAGCTTGCGCACAAACTCCGCCTGATCGGCCCCTGCCGGCGCGGCGAATGCGACTGCTATGGCGGTAGCACTTATGAACAGTCCGACGATGCGGCGCACAGAATTACCCTCTCCAATCGATCCGATGTCCGCGGCGCACTCGGAAACCGGCCGAGCGCCAGGCGCAAAACCCCTACACCCGCGGGCCCTGACGACATTCCATCCACAGTGACGGACGCGTCAGAACGTACCCGTTGTAAGGGGAACGAATCATTTACGACGTCGGTAGGTAACGTTTCGATAACGGCTTGATCAAGTGACCGCCGTCTCACACTTCGGCATCCGCGCAGGTAACCCCCGTGCCCGGACACCGCCCGGCGCGTGCCCGTGAGCTGTGGAAACTTGCCTGTCATTTTTTGCTGACATACCGTCATAACGCCGATGACGTAACTGATGTGATTCGATGATTTTGTTCGGTGGTGACAACGCAAGTGACCATTCGCGACCGGGACCCAGTCCCGGAGGAGCGGACAGCTGGTTTGAAAGCGCCAGCAGTGCAGCCAGATTCGTGGACGAATCATCTCCGCTCGCCGAATGAGGGCGATGCCATCGCAATGCATCGTCTGGTGGCCGAGACCGAAGTCCTCGATCTGAACTCCACCTACACATACCTGTTGATGGCCACGGACTTTGCCAGTACTTCCATCGTCGCGGAAAAAGACGGCGAGATCTGTGGATTGATCACTGGCTACCATCCGCCGGCTCGCCCCGAGGTCCTCTTCGTCTGGCAGGTGGCCGTCTCGGCGGCTGCGCGGGGAACCGGGTTGGCCAGCGCCATGCTCGACGGCCTCGTCCACCGCGTTCGCGCCAACCGCCGAGGCCATCCGGTCACGGTGGAGGCCACGGTGGCACCGAGCAACTCGGCTTCGCGCGCGTTCTTCGGCGCGTTCGCCCGGCGACACGGGGTGCCCCTGATCGAGGAACCCCGCTTCACCGCCGCACACCTGGCGGCCGATCAGTCCCACGAGGACGAGCCGACTGTCCGCATCGGACCCATCACCACACCTTTGGCCGACTGACCCCTCAGAAAGGACACATGTCTACGCCAGCAACACTCCCCCGTCCCGACGAATCCGACCTTCCCGAGGTCTATAACTCGGTCGAATCGGAAGTACGCAGCTACTGCCGTGGATGGCCGACCACCATGGCCGTTGCGCAGGGCTCGTGGATGACAGATACCTCCGGGCGGCGCTACCTCGACTTCTTCGCCGGAGCCGGCGCGCTGAACTACGGCCACAACAACCCCGAGCTGAAACGGCCGTTGATCGAATACCTGGCCAACGACAACATCGTGCACTCGCTCGACATGGCGACCGCGGCCAAGACGGAGTTCCTGCAGAACTTCGAGCAGCTGATCCTCAAGCCTCGCGACCTCGACTACAAGGTGCAGTTCCCGGGCCCGACCGGGGCGAACGCCGTCGAGTCGGCGCTCAAGCTGGCCCGCAAGGTGACCGGTCGCGAATCGATCATCAACTTCACGAACGCATTTCACGGCATGACCCTCGGCGCACTGTCGGTCACCGGCAACTCGATGAAGCGCGCCGGTGCCGGAATCCCGCTGGTGCACGCCACACCGATGCCGTATGACAACTACTTCGGCGGCGCCACCGAAGACTTCCACTGGTTCGAGCGCGTGCTCGACGACTCGGGCGGCGGGCTCAACCACCCGGCCGCGGTGATCGTCGAAACCGTGCAAGGCGAGGGCGGTCTCAACGTCGCGCGAATGGAGTGGTTGCAGGCGCTCGCCGAGCTGTGCAGCCGCCGCGAGATCCTGTTGATCGTCGACGATGTGCAGATGGGCTGCGGACGCACCGGCCGGTTCTTCAGCTTCGAAGAGGCCGGCATCGTCCCCGACATCGTCACGCTGTCCAAGTCGATCAGCGGATACGGCCTGCCGATGGCACTGACCTTGTTCCGCAGGGACCTGGACGTGTGGGCCCCCGGCGAGCACAACGGCACGTTCCGTGGCCACAACCCGGCGTTCGTCACCGCCAGCAAGGCACTCGAGATCTATTGGCAGACCGAGACATTCAGTGATGACACGATTGCCAAGGGCCAGCAGGTCCGAGACCGCCTGGAAACCATCGCCGACAAATATCCCGGCGTCTCCGCGCGCGGGCGCGGCATGGCGCAGGGGCTCAAGTTCGAGGATGCGCCGATGGCGTCGGCCGTGTGCCGCGCGGCGTTCGATCGCGGGGTCCTCATGGAGACCAGCGGCCCCTCGGACGAGGTCGTCAAGCTGCTTCCCCCGCTGACCACTTCCGAGTCGGATCTCGATGCGGGCATCGACATCCTCGCCGAGTCGGTCGCCGCAACGCTTTCCTGACCACATCACGCCGAAAGGAGCACGACGTGATCGTGCGCACCACTGACGAGATCACCGGCACCGAACGCGACGTGTCGGCCAAGGACTGGAGATCCAAGCGCATCATCCTGGCGGGTGACGGCGTCGGATTCTCCTTCCACGAGACCACTATCAACGCGAACTCGGTCAGCGATTTCCACTACCGCCATCACGTCGAGGCGGTCTGGGTGGTCGAGGGCACGGGCACGCTGACCAACCACGAAACCGGTGAGGAGCACCCGCTTGGGCCCGGCACCATGTATCTGCTCGACGGGCATGAACGCCACCGCGTCACGTGCCGTACTCAGCTGCGGATGCTGTGTGTATTCAATCCTCCCGTGACCGGACAAGAGGTTCACGACGAGACTGGTACCTACCCTCCCCCGGCGGTGCAAGCAAGTTGAGCGACAACATATTTACCGACACCAGGGACCGATATCCCACGCGGCTGTCGGAACCGAGCGATCCGATTCCGCGGGCCGAGCCCACGGTGTGGGGCCAGGAGTCGGACGGTCCGCTGTTCGAGACCGACCTGCAGTCGATCGACGCCAACGGATACCTGGTGCAGCGGTCGGCGGTGGATGACAACTGGCTGACGACGCTGCGCGGCGAGTTGAACAACATCGGCGCCAAGGCCGACCCGGAGGACCCGCGGATCATTCGTGAGCCCGGCGGCAGTATCCGGTCGGTGTTTCAACCCCATCTGTTCAGCGATGTCATCGCCGAGGTGGTCACCCTCGACACGGTCTTGCCCGTGGCCCGTCAATTGTTGGGCAGTGACGTCTACCTACACCAGGCGCGGATCAACTTGATGCCGGGATTCACCGGGACCGGGTTCTACTGGCATTCCGATTTCGAGACATGGCACGCCGAGGACGGCATGCCCGCCATGCGGGCGGTGTCGTGTTCGATCTCGCTGACCGACAACTTTCCCTACAACGGCTCGCTGATGGTGATGCCGGGTTCGCACAAGACGTTCTACCCGTGCGTCGGCGCGACTCCGCGCAACAACCACACCTCCTCGTTGGTGAAACAGGAGATCGGTGTTCCGAGCCAGGCCACGCTCAGCGAGGCCGCCGCCCGCTACGGCATCGACCAGGTCACCGGGCCTGCCGGTACCGCGCTGTGGTTCGACTCGAACGTGATGCACGGTTCGGGTTCGAACATCACGCCGTTGCCGCGCTCGAACGTCTTTCTGGTCTTCAACTCCGTCGACAACCAGCTCGTGGCGCCCTACCGAGCCGAGACTCCGAGGCCCGAATACCTGGCGGCAAGGGACAGCCAACCTTTCAGCACTCCTTCGCTGGTGCAGTGAACGTCGCCGTGGCCGCCCGGTAAGGGGCGGTCCACGCGACGGATGCGGGCAACGGACTCGACGTCCATCGCGTTTGCTTTCTTTCCGCCTTGCCGCTTCGGCCCTCCCAGGCGGTCGCGCAATGGCCCAGGCTCAACGCTTGCCGCCCTGCCGATCTTCGCAAACTGGACAGCGAGGCGACCCTGCCTGAAGCGGCCTCCCGTTCGAAGGACTGCCCGCCCTGCTCGCCGTGACCCTGGGAGGTGCCAGCTACCAGCCGGCGCTTGCAGATTCTATTTGCCACAGCCCTCGCCGCTCCCTTGCGGACGTGCAGATGTTCAAGACATCAGCGAAGTAGTTTCGCGGCCCTCACGATCGCTCACAGACGATTCGAGAGCATCTTAGCTGTTCAACAGCGCCTTTTTGATCATCGGACGATAAGGCACGGACGATCACAGCAATTCCCTCCATCGATGATTTCATGGCAACTTGCCATCAGTATCGACGCAGGCGTAGGTTGCTACTCGTAGCAAGCGCGCAAACAAGGGGAGGGGCTTGATGAAGGCCAGCGCCAAGAAATATGTGACGACCGGGGTGGCACTTGTGGGGGCAGGCGTCATCGCCGCTGGGCCGATCGCACCGGCACCAGCGAACACCGTCGCAGAAAGCCGATCGCACAACGTGGCTTTGATGGCCGCGAACACCAGCGAGATCCAACGTCAATTCGAAGCGCAACAGGCTTTGCTGGAGATATTCGCACCCGGTGCCGCGCTGGAGGACTTCATCGAGGGCACCCTCGCGGCGTTCAACCGGTCGGGTGCAGAAGGGGTCAGGGACTACAGGCCGGTCACCGGGTTCGACAGCGTGGGACGGATCGGACAGGGATTCGCCGCGTCCGCGCTGCGGATCGGGTCCACCGCGCTCGCCCCGCTCACCTTGATCGAGCTCGCGCAAGCGATCAGCGACGGCGGCGACGGCGGGGGCTTCGAAGCATTCGTGAAGAACATCGTCGACGCGCCGCTGTGGACGATCGACCCCGCGCTGTTCGCGTTGCGTGACGCGTTGCCGGCGCCGCTGGGAGGACCCGGCGGGCTCGTTATGACCGTCCGCGATCAGCTCTACAGGCTCACCCTCGAGATCAACGAGGGGCTGCAGGATCCGGGCGCGCTGGTGCAGCGCTTCGTCGAGGGGACCATCGAGGCGTTCGAGCGGCCCGGGCCCGTCGCATATGAAGAGGTGGCCGGACCGATCGATGCGTTCTCTCGCGTCACCCAGGGTGCGATCGCGTCGACCCTGCGGCTGGCCGCCGCAGCCGTGCTCGGCCCGGTGGGCGTCGTGCAGGCGGTCGCCGCCGTCGCCCAGGGTGACACCGAAGCTGCACTCACTGCGGTGGAGAACATCGTCGACGGTCCGCTGTGGGTGGCCGACCCGGCGCTCTACGGACTTCGCGACGCCCTGCCGGCCCCGATCGGCGGCCCGGGCAATCTGGTCGAAAACTTCCGCAACGGATTGTGGAGCGCGACCGAGCGGATCAACGGTTCGATCCGCGACATCGTCGTACGCGACGAAGCCCCGGCAGAGCAGGAGGAGGTCCCCCTGAGGGCGGACAGCCAGCGGCTAGCCGGCGTTGCAGCAGAGGCGCCGAAGGTGTCGCCGCAGGATGAGTCGGTTCAGAAGAAGACCGAACTCAGTGCGGAAAAAGGCTCCGAAAAGCCCTCCGAACAGCCGAAGCCCGCGAAGCAGGAGCGCAAGCGTCTCAGCGACCTGCTGCCCAAGAAGTTGCAGCCAAAGAAGCCCTCGGATCGCAACCTGCTGAGGCCGTCGGCGAACTTCTCTCCGGGTGCCACTACCGGCACGCAGGCCCCGACAGGTGAAGGCGCGAAAGAGGTCGTGGACGTCGACGTTCCGAAGAAGAAGGAAACGACGGTTGCCACGCCGACCCGCTCCACGCAGGACAGCGAACCCGGCACCAAACCCGGTGACAACGGCGCCGGCGAAGCTGGGGGCGACAGCTCCGGCAACAACACGTAGTACTTCACTCACTCGACAGCCCCGGGGCACTGCGCGCCGGGGCTGTCGACCGTTTTCACCGAACCAACGGAAACGTCGGTCCCGCTCAATTACTTTGGCTGATGTGGAACCACCCCACAGCTACGTACGGGACACATCAGCGTCGGTGGTGCACCACGGGGACTACCTCAACCGCGATGCCCATAAGGCGCTCTGCGGTCTCGTGCTCACCAAGGTCACGACGCTCGACGACGTCGCGGGAGAAGGAGCGGTCTGCGCGGACTGCGAGGCGAAGTTGGCGCAGTACCACGCCGCATGGTGGCGCGAACGAGCCATGACCGTCGAGGCTGAGCTCGAAGAGCTCCGCATCAAGTACCGCCAACTGACCGGGCAGGCTGAGGAGGCGCACGAACCCAGCGCGGAAAGCGCGCAGACCACTGACAGCCCCGCGGCCGACGAGGAGCCGACGTCCCTGCTCGGCCGCGCACGAGTGGAGCTCCTGGCGCTCTGCAGTCAGTGCGACGGGGTCGTGCCCTACTGGCGGTTGAAAACCACCATGCAGGCGTTCAGCGACGAGCTCAGCACCGACGAGCGAGTCCAACTCGCCCAGGAGATCGGCGCCGACGGATCGCTGATCCGTTGGTGCACAACAGAAATCGGCAACCTCGGATGGCAGGTCACCAACAGCCCGGTCCAGGAGGAATCCGAGGCCATGTGGGACGCCTGGACCCACGATGCGTATCAGACACCCAAGAAGAACAAGTGGCGCCTGGGTCGGTCCCGGTCCCGGGACGCCAGTTGACGTCGGGTCCACAGGGCCAGCCGCGACCGCTCTTCCTGCTGGCAGACAGTCAACTGCTGTTTTGGAAGCGACAGGAGCGGTCGCTGCTCGAGCCGGCGGTCGACGAGTTGGCTCGAGACGCACCCCCGAGTGCCGCCTACATCGGCGCATCAAACGGTGATCGTCCCGAGTTCTACGACATCTTCGAAGCGGCCATGGACGACGTCAGAATAGCCGACCTCCGCATGGTCGGCTCGTCGTTCGGCGCCGACGATCGCGTCTTTCTCGAGCGGGCCAGCGTGGTCGTCCTCGCCGGCGGTGATGTGCGGATCGGCTGGAACGTCTTTCAGAGCACCGGCATGGCGGACGTGATCCGGGCTCGCTACGCGCATGGGGCTATCCTGGTCGGCATCTCCGCCGGTGCGATCCAGCTCGGCCGCTACGGAATCGTCGAGACATCCGAGTCGGCCGTGACAGAACTGCTCGACGTGTTCAAGTTCGTTCCGGCAATCGTCGACACGCACGACGAGCGCTCGGGCTGGGCGCGGCTGTCGGGAACCGTCCATTCGCTGCAGGGAGCCGCAACCGGGATCGGCATCCCCGCCGGTGGTGGGATCATCGTGCACCACGACGCCACCGTCGAGCCTCTGCGGCACCCTGCGCACGAATTCCGTTATGAGAAAACAGGTGTCGTGCACTCGCTGTTGTGCCCGGCCGAGGAGTGACCGCTACTTGAAGTAGGGATCGAGCAATGTCGACCAGGCTTGGTCGAGCTGCTCCCACTCTGCTGGACATCCCGACGCCCGCTCCTCGGGCAGCTGACCGCTTGAGGCGAGGTCGGCGTTGGCCTTGGGATCCGACCCGTAGATCCAGCACTCCAGGTTGTACATACGGGTCTCGTCCAACGAGTGCTCGTCGGCGAAGTCGTCTGCGGTCAGCTCCGTGGCCTGCGCACCGGAGGCGCCGAACGCCCGCGCGAAATCCTTGACCGCCTGTACCGATTCGGGGTCGGCATGACCGTCTTCACCGGGCGCCAACAGCACGAAGGCAGCGAGCTGATCGGCCACGTCCTCCTCGCGCCCTGTCACGGGAAGGTCGTAGATGCTGATCGCCATGTGCCCGACCTCGTGGTAGAACGTCGCGTACTCGGAATTGAGCGCCGACGCCTTCGGATCGGGGTCACCGGCTTCGGTGAAGACTCGCTGCGCCCAGTCCACATCCTCATAGCAGAGGGTGATGGTGTTGTCGTCGGCGCTCCAATAGGCGTTGGGCTCGTCGCACTGCGAACCGCGCAACGAAATGTTGTGGGGCAACTTGAGCGTCTCGTTGATGTCATTGGCCAGGGCTTCGAGCAGTTGATCGTTCTGCATGATGTTGCGCCCATTGGTCGCTTCAGGGGTGGTGGCCATGTCATAGAAGACGACCATCTCGCCGTCGGCGGGCGCGTTCGGGTCCGGTGGAGGGTCTGGGTTCTGCACAGCCGGGGCCCCGTGGGAGGTGGGCGATTTCGACGCGTCGTGTGTGTCCGCCGCCTCTCCTCCCGAGCTTCCGCATCCCGCCGCCAGCACTCCCGCGGCAACGAGAGTCAAAACTCGTGACGGCGTCGCCCAGCGCACGGGCTCTCGTGCTGGTTCGTGTGTGGTCAAGCGCGGTGTCCTTCCCGGGGGCCGCTCGGCGTGCGACGGTTGCGCCGATCGTATGACCGCAGTGCCGAGAATGGGGCCAGTCGACCGCAGCGGTGCCGGCTCACCGGTGAACTTTGCCGTTGCGGCAGTCGACTGGGCGACCGGAATTGCAGCCTTATGGCTAAAGAAGTGTCACGCGTGGCGCGACAGTGCTTCGGCGATCGGGACGTCGCCGTTGTTGAACTCGACCGTGCGCCCGACGGTGGTGTCATCTGCCAGGCAGGCAGCGGCCACCAGCGCGACGTCCTCACGGGAGACTTCGCCGCCGACCGCGTCGGGACCCACGGCGATCCGGCCGGTGGACGGCTCCAGCGTGAGGCGTCCCGGGCCCAGTATCGTCCAGCGCAGGCCGCTGTCACGCAGATGCGCATCGGCAGCAGCCTTCGCCTCGGCATAGTGAAAGAACGAATTGTCTTTCGGTACATCGTGATCGGAGCTTGCGCCGAAGTACGACACCATGATGAACCTGTCCGCCGCCGCACGTTCGGCGGCATCGATGATGCGGATGGCGGCATCGCGATCCACCGCATAGGTGCGAGTCGGGTTGCCGCCGCCGGCGCCGGCGGAGAACACCACGGCGTCATGTCCCTCGACGATTTCGGTGAGGGCGTCGACGTCCAGCGCCTCGATATCGCCCACCAGTGGCTGGGCCCCGGTCACCATCACCTCTTCTGAGTGATCCGGGTTGCGAAATACCGAGGTCACCTCATCTCCGCGCTCACTGAGGATCCGGGACAGGTGCAGGGCCACCTTGCCGTGGCCACCAAAGATCAAGATGCGAGCCATACCTCCACGGTAGCCGCTCACAACATATTCCTTGACAGGAATACGTCGCCGGGCCTAGCGTCGAACCCGTGCAGTCGACGGTCTTCGAAGCGCTTGCCGAGCCAAGCCGCCTGAAGATCGTCGAATTGTTGCGTGCTGGGCCGCTTTCGGTCGGCGAGATCGCCGAGGCACTCGAAATTCGCCAGCCGCAGGTCAGTAAGCACCTTCGGGTGTTGGGTGATTCGGGGATCGTCGCCGGCCAACCCGTGGCTCGGCGGCGGATCTACCACCTGGAGGCCGCACCGTTCGAGGAGATCGGCCGCTGGGCCGAATCGTTCGCGCAGCTCTGGGAGACCCGCCTCGACTCGTTGGGCAGATATCTCGAGTCCATCGCTGAAGGCACTGAGGACCGGGCCGATGACGACTGACCGCTGCACCGCTTGCCCGCCGATCGACCCAAGGAGGATTCGCCATGCTCATGCAGATGTTCAAGAAGACCAAGAAGCTGAACCTCGAACGCTCGTACCGCGCTCCTATCGAAACCGTTTGGCAGGCTTGGACGGACCCCAACATGGTGCGGGAGTGGTGGGGCCCGGAGAAGACTTTCGTGCCGGAATGTGAGATCGACCTCGTGGTCGGCGGAAAGATCTACATCGTCATGGAAGCGGGCGAGGCGATGGGTAAGTACCAGGGCACACGCTGGCCGATGAGCGGCACCTTCACCCGTATTGAGGAACGCGCGCGCCTGACGTATGACGCGCGATCGTGGACCGAGGGCGAGGAAGAGGGGTCAACGATCGAGCACGTCAACGATGTCATCCTCAGCGAGAAAGACGGGATGACGGTCGTCGCGCTGAACGTCACGATCACCAACATCGGCGCGAAGGCCAAGATGGCCGCATTCGGCATGAAGTGGGGTTACAAGGCTCAGCTGGACAAGCTCGACAAGTACCTGTCGCGGCGGTGACGGTGCTCATCTCACACCGCGAAGTGCGATTTGTAGATCTGGCCATGCACGCCAACGGTTCGGTCGACCACTTGGGAGACAACGAAATCGGATGCAGCCGAGAGATAAGCATAGGCGGTGGCGCGGTCCATCCCCTGGTCGTTCTGCAGAAAGTCCAGGGCGTTGACCACCGCCCGCCGCATCGCGATGTTCAGATCACTTCTGCTGCCTCCGATTGCCCCGTCGGGACCGGACAATCCTATTGGCACCCAGGCGGATTCGGTCTCGGCGAACGGATAGTGGTATGCGACCGATGGCGCATCTCCCGATCCCGGCTTACAGACCGTCAAGCGGTAGGTACCGCGCAGAGAGCCCTCCATCGCGGTGAGCGCCACTTCACCGTCCCCCATGGCCATGTGGGGATCGCCGGCGTAGAACAGGGCTCCCTCCGCGAAGACAGGAAGGTACAGCGTGGAGCCCTCGCCCAGCAGCCGGATGTCGATATTGCCGCCCCCGACGGTTGGGGGAATTGAATTCGCGGTCGGCGCAGTGATATCCCGGTCCTGGGAGAAGGCGACACCCATCAGTCCCATGAAGGGTGACAGCGGGAACCGCACCCGCGCGTCGCCGTAGGACATGACACCGTGACCGTCCTCCACGGCGGTGAAAGTGGAGACATTGCCGTACTCGACCGGGTCTGCGTTGGGCCTGCGATCGGTGGCCACGGGCGGCATCACTTCCTCGATACTGATGCCGTCCGGAGCGGATCCGTCGGCCTTGCGAGCGAGCGCACCCTTGCCGTGCCGACTCGAGACCACGCCATAGGGCACCCGTGGAATAGCCTGCAGCGTCTCGATTTTCAGCACATCCCCGGGCTGAGCACCTTCGACGAACACCGGACCGGTCACCACATGCGGGCCGTCCTTATCGAAGTTGCGCGGTGTGCGGTCGTATTCGGATGCGACAGCAATGGCGTCTCGCAGGACGTCGGATTCGCTGACGCCCTTACCGCCGAAGTACTCGACCGGATTGCGGCCCTGATCCTCGAGGATGCCCTCGTGGGAGACGGTGTCCACGGTGATCGTCTGCTCCGAACGCATTTGTATCACCGGCGTGGCGTGCACGGTCGGCACATAACCCCACAGCACCTGATCGGGTATCGAACGCAGATAGTGGTCGCCGGCGATGTCACCGTGGTCGGGTTGGAGGATCTCGAAGCGTCCGGTCGTGGCGCCGGTCGCTGCGGGAGTGTCACCCGTCGCGCAGGCGACCGCGACGGCGCTGATGCCCGCCCCGGCCCCCACCGCTGCCACCGCGCGAACGAAATCGCGACGCCCGATCCCTCTAGTGAGGGTTTCGGCAGCGGCTTCGGCGAACGACTCATTCATTTGCACAGACTCCCGGGTTGTCGGTCGCTCGAAGCTACCCACGCGGTGTTGCGTCGATGTTGCCGTCAGGTTCGAAACCGTTGACGTGCAGACGCGGAGGCGGTTCGATCCCGACTCAGCCGAAACGAAACCACCCGATCGCGAACGGTCTAACGTCGCAGACATCGTGGGTGCAAGGAGGTGTCGGATGCGTGGTCAGCGTTTCATAGTCTCGGTGGCGGGCGTGGTGACTGCGGTGACCATCGGGGCGTCGGGCATCGCACAGGCCTCCCCTCCTCCCCCGAGCCCAGATCAGGCCAGCGCGGAATGGACGATCACCGACGGCTATCTCGTGAAGCAGATCGGATGCACGCCGGATACGCCGGGTGACCCGGTCTCGATTTCCTGGGATCCGCCGGGCTTCGTCCCAGCCGTCGGCGGGACAGGAATGATCCACGATGCCAATCCCGCTCTCGGCGGACAGTTCTCGGCCCGATGGATTCCCGCACCGGGCTATTGGGACGTTGAGTACCAGTTCTGCTGAGCCGTCTCGGCCGAGCATCTCGGCTTCGGGCCGTGCGGTCATCGACCTGCCCCAGCCCTGGAAGTCTTTTCGGGTTTTAATCAGTCCCGTTATGGGCAACCAACCGCCTGACGCACAGACGCTCACCGTTCCATGAGTTCGATTTAGCGCAAACCGAATCGCGGGCGGCGTAGCAATGCTTTCATAAGCAAACAACCAGCGGCGACTGTACGACACAGGGGGTCTGCGGCATGCCACCGCCGGACGACGAGGAGCGTTCGATATCGGTCGTGGTGGTCGGCAATCAGCGAGTCGTATACGCGGGTATCGAGTCGTGGTTGAGGCGCAGCCACCCACGCACCGAGATCATCGGCCATTTCACCAGTCCAGCGGAGTTCGCCGCGGCATACCAGACCGCCGCGCCCGGGCTGGTGGTGTTGTTCGACCTGCCCTGCGACGGCGGCGGCCCGGACCTCGATGCGCTACGCCAAGTCTGCGGGGCAGGACACCGCGTCGTCGTCTACACCTGTTCGGTCAACGACGACGTCGTCTCCGCCTCCCTCGATGCGGGGGCGGTCAGCTGCATCGCCAAACATGAACCCGAACACGTGCTGGCGGCGGCCATCGATGCCGCCCATACCGATCGCCCGCACGTGGTCACGAGGACGGCTCCGACCTTGCACAGTGGCCGGCAGAAGGCACGGCCGGAGCTGACGCACCGAGAGCAGCAGGTGCTGATCGCCTGGTTTCAGACGGAGAACAAGAATGCGGTCGCCGAGCGGTTGTACATCGAACCCTCCACGGTCGCGACCCACTTGCAAAGGGTCCGGGCGAAGTATGCGGCGGTCGGTCGGGCTGCGCCGACCAAGGCGGCTCTTGTGGCTCGAGCGATCCAGGACAAGATCCTCGACGTCGATGATCTGTGAGCCGCCGGTCGTCATCTGAACAGATGAACTAATAACTTTTTGCCGCCGGGGCCATAACGGTTGCGTTAATAATTCTCAATCCGCGCGCGGCGATATGCCGGCAAATTGTGCGCGGTCATCCGAGGCAGCTATGGAAGGCACGAGCATGAGAAAGATGATCGCCGCGGGAGCGCTGGCAGTGGGAGGGTTCCTGACCCTCGGCGTCGGCGCCGGCGTCGCACACGCTGACGAGGTTCAGGTGGAGGGTGGCTATTCAACGCTCGAGGCCTGCAATGTCGACGGCCCCAATGTCGAGATCGCCCAGGGTGACGCCAACTACGGGCACTGGGATTGCCGCCAGGGCGGCGACGGCCTCTGGTACGTCTGGCTGAGCAGCTGATGATTTGCCAGGCCAACACAACCACGGAGGTGGCGGACCGCTCGTGAATTCGGCAAGGGTGGCGTTACGGGTCGGGGCCGTTGCCTTCTCGCTCGGCGTAGCGGGATTCGTCGGCACCTGCGGCATGGGGACGGCGATCGCCGACGACGGAGGGCAGTCGTCCTCCAGTTCATCGTCGGGCTCGTCATCCGGGTCTTCGAGTTCATCAGGGTCGACGAGCTCGTCATCCGGATCGACGGGCAGCACGTCATCGGGGTCAACGGGGACATCGCAGTCTTCCTCGTCGACTAAAGACGGAGCTTCAGAGTCGACGGGCACTTCCTCGACGTCGACCGTCTCGGGGACGAAGCCCAGGACATCTGTCGGTGCGGGACGCTCGACCACGAAGCCCACCGCCGATGCATCCGAGACACGCTCCACGAAGAGGTCGACAGCCGACAAACAGTCCGCGGACTCATCGGTGAAGGACTCAGCGAGCGAGTCGACGAAAGAGTCGGGCGCGGCTGAGGCCGCGTCGACACCGGCCACTGCCCCAGTCGAGGATGTCGACACCAGTTCGCCTGTGCTGGTCGACACTTCGGCCCCGCCGACCGAGCCGATCGTCTCCGAGGCGCCGGTCGAGCGGGAGCAAACGAAGAATCGATCGGACCGCGCGCCCACCGAGTACTCGGTGAGCCTGCAGAAGAGCACCGCGGCCACGGTAGGAGCGACCACAGCCAGCCGGCCCGACAGCACCATCAGCACTCGATCCCTGGCACACGTAACCGATTCCGGCCCAGCCGATGTCACAGCATCAGCCCAAACCATCGGTGTCGAGGCCGCCCCCGAAGCCAGCACGCTGGTGATCGAGGCCGAACTGGTGCCGTCGGATGGATCCGGTGCCGACAATCACAACACCGTGGTGACCCAGGCACCCGACACCGGACCCTCGACAGCGTCGACCGGCATCGTGTCGGGCCTACTGTCAGCAGTCGGTGTCGGCTCACCACTGTCCACAGTCGACGGCCCGGTGCAGCCACTGCCGGGGGTGATCCTGGTGGGCTCGCTGGACTTGATGCGCCGCGATCTGGAGCGGATGAACGATGACCAATTGGTCATCGACACCGAGCAGGTCACCAACACCCTGACCGCCGAAGTCCCCCCGGAGGAATTGGTTCCCGTCGCGACGACGACGACCGATTCGGACACCGAAACTGACCCGGAACATCCGTCGTGGTCGGTACCCGATGAGCTGACCGTGGAACCCACCGCGCACGAACGGGCCGTGGCGTTCGCCAAGGCACAGGCCGAGCGCGCAGAGGCATTCACCGCGGCGCAAGAGGCCCGCACGGCAGCGTTCAACGAACAGGTCGCCCAGGCAACCGTCCAGTTTGGGCTGGCGGCCATCGTCGCCACCGCGGCCCATGTGGTTGAGGAGCTCGCCTACGTCGGCGTACAGGTGGTGACGGAGTTCGTCCACTACGCCGTGTACGCAGTCACCGAAATCGTCCATGCGATCAGCGACTGGTTCCGAGCCCCGGCCGTCTTCACCGGCATGTACGGCAACCCGGAGGCCAGCGCGCAGTACTGGCGACCGCAGCGCGCCGAGAACTGCGTGCTGCAGTCGGCGGCGATGATGGTCGGCCAGCTCACAGGAACCACGCCGGAGGAAGCCGACATCGCCGCGAAGGCGATGGCGATGCAGAGCGTGGTTGATCCAACCAGGGCGATGTACTTGGGCCTGCACACCCAAGATCGCGTCGCCGACAAAGACGCCATTGCTCTGCTGGACGCCGAGTATGGCATTGCGGCCACGTACACGAGATATGAGAAGACCGAGGGCAATATCGCACTGAGAGCCTTGGCGTTCGCGCTGGAGGATGACAGGAAGGCCGTATCGGTCGGCGTTCAGGGCGCGACCATCTGGAACTCCGTCGAAGGCGAGCCGCTGCCTAACATCGACGGCGCAGACCATCAGGTGGTTGTCACCGGAATCGACTTCGACGAAAGAGTCGTCTACCTCAACGACAGCGGATTCCCCGAGCAGGGGCGGAAAATGAGAGTTGAGCTTGATGTCTTCATGAGGGCGTGGCAGAGCGACGGCTATGAGACGGTCATCGCGCAGCTCAAACAGCCGGCGTCCGACGTCGGTTCCCACCGGATTTCCAGCCCCGATTCTGGAGTGCTCCTACAGGTGGCGTAGCAGGCGTTACCAGCGATAGTCGAGGAACTTTCCGTCGAACGTGACCACTACGCGGTCTCCGTCGGGATCCTCATGGCGCCCGACGTCGACTTTGAAGTTGATCGCGCTCATGATGCCGTCGCCGAACTCCTCGTGGATGAGTTCCTTTCTTTCGGGTCTTGGCGGCGACCACCAGTGCCGCTGCGTCGGACTTGGTCATGATCGGGGTCATGCGCTGACCTTATTCGCCTCGGGGCCGCCGGTGCGTCTTCATCGGCGTCCGGCGGGCTTCGGTCGGCGCAGAGCTGGGTAATACCGTGGCGATGATGAGTTCGCAACGACCCAGGGTTTTGATCATCGGCGGCGGATTCGGTGGTTTGTTCTGTGCGCGTCGATTAGCCAAAGCGGATGTCGACATCACCCTGCTCGACCGCTCCGCCGACCACCTGTTCCAACCGCTGCTCTACCAGTGCGCGACCGGCAAGCTGAGCATCGGCCACATCAGCCGTCCGTTGCGCGAGGAGTTCGCTCGATACGACAACATCAAGCCCCTGTTGGGCGAGGCGATCACACTCGACCCGTCCGCGCGCACCGTCACCGCACTACGGCCCGACGAGACGACGTTCGTCGTCGAGTACGACGTCCTCATCCTGGCGGCCGGTATGCGGCAGTCGTACCTGGGCAATGAGGAGTTCGCGCACTGGGCGCCCGGTATGAAAACCCTCGACGACGCGCTCGAGATCAGGCAGCGCATCCTCACCGCGTTCGAGATTGCCGAGACCCTGCCGCCCGGACCGGAGCGGACGGACTGGCTGACCTTCGCCGTCGCCGGAGGCGGTCCGACCGGAGTGGAACTGGCCGGCCAGATCCGGGAGATGGCCACCCGCACGCTCACCAACGAATTCCACAGCATCCAGCCGCAAGAGGCGCGGGTGCTGCTGTTCGACGGCGGCCAGCGTGTCCTGAAGAAATTCGCGCCCGACCTGTCGGCGAAAGCCACTGAGACCTTGGCGGAGCTCGGCGTCGAGATGCACTTCGGTGTGCACGTGACCGATGTCCGGCGCGACGGCGTCACCGTCACCCCGAAGAACGGTGCGCCCGACAGGCAATTCTCGACGCGCACCGTGCTGTGGACCGCAGGCGTCGAAGCCGTCCCGTTCGCCCGCCATGTAGCCGAAACCCTCGGAGCGCCAACCGATCGCGCCGGCCGCATACAGGTCGAGCCGGACCTGAGCGTCGCGGGACACCCCGAGATCTTCGTCGTCGGCGATCTCGCCGGGCGTGACAAGCTGCCTGGCGTCGCGGAGAACGCGATGCAGGGCGGCCTGCACGCGGCGGCCTGTATCCGACGGGATCTCGCCGGGCGGCCGCGCCGCCCTTACCGATACCGAGATTTGGGATCGGCGGCGTACATCAGCCATGGCAACGCGCTGCTTCAAGTGGGGCGCATCCGGGTGTCGGGATATCTCGGCTGGGTGGCGTGGGGCCTGATTCACATCGCGTTCCTCACCGGTGTGCGCAACCGCATCAGCACGGTTGCCACCTGGCTGGCCTCGATCGCACGTGCCGGCCGCTATCACCGGGCCTTCATGTTGGGCGCAGCGGATCGTCCCGAACAGCGCTACACGTATTCGACGTGGGACCTTCCAGAACCTGCACCGCCGCATTACCGCGCTTACCGTTCATGACCGTCGGCCTGGACGACGGGTGAGTGATCTGCCGATGTCCTTTCTGTAGATGTGACGGCAGCGTGGCAGAGGAACTGCGGGTCTGCCGCGGTTGCGATTAGCATCCACCAACGTGGGTGGCGAACCTCCGGTCCCCGTGCCGCGGACGCATCGGGTCGCGCAGAGGTTGTCCCGATTGAACGTCGCACAGATCAGACGGACCGCGCTTCTGCTGATTCTGGTGGCCACCGCCGCGTTCGGCGGCCTCGAGACCGTCGACAAGCAAGTCACCCCGTTCAAAGTCGCCGAGGAGTTCAGCGACGGCCAGTTCACGATCACGGTCGAGCGGGCAAGGTTCGTCCGCGAACTCAAGGGTGGGTTGGCCACCATCGGCGCTGCCGAACCCGGCAAGGTCTACCTGGGCGTCGTGGCGACCGTCGACAACACCGGCACCGTGCCGGGAGGCCTCCGCGATCTCCTCGACCTACAGGGTCTGCCCGGCAAGGAGATCTTCGGGACCTTCCGTCTGCGCGACGGTTCTGCGATTCAGAGTCTCGGACCCGGACTCACCGAACAGTTGGCGTTCACTTGGCAGGTCCCGGAATCCAACGCAGCCTCGGTTCAGGAGGTGACCATCCGGGTGTGGAAGAAGACGTTCACGCAGCTGATGGTCACCTACGGCGGCAAGGAATGGATCGACACCGACAACTACGGTCGGGTGGTCGTTCCGGTTCAGGGGCTGCCGTGAATCCGCGCACGCGCCGGGCGCTGATGGTGATCACGACAGTCGTTGTGATCGCGGCGGCCGCGGTGGTGTGGCAGAACCTGCCGACACCGCCGGACATCACCGGACCGTTCGACGTGTACGGCGAGGCGGGTCAGCGTGCCGCCGGCCGCGACGTCGCGGCTACCGTCACCGATATCCGTATCTCTTCGCAAGTGGATTCGGTTGCACCCGCGGGCGTTTGGGTGGTTGTCGACGCCACTCTGGAGGCACCGGCCACCACCGAACTACCCCGCAGTGACCTGATCGTCGGGCCGAACACGTACACACCCACCGATCGGTTTTTCCTCAAAACTCTCCGGGGGAACGTCAGGCCCGGTATCGCGCAACGCGGGTCGTGGGTGTTCGATGTCGCGCCGCCCCTGGTCGAGCCCGGCTCATCCACACCGATCACGCTGCGGGTGTGGACGGGTTATGACGAGCAACTGGACTCGCGTCTCGTCATCGATGTTCCGCTCGCAGACGCCCGCCGAGTACAGACCGTGAGACTCGAGGCTCCCTTGGAACGTGCGTCATGAGATGGCTGTCGGCGCTGTGGGTGCGAAACCTGATCGGTGCCGTCGTCATGGTGGCCGCACTCGGCGTCATCATCGCGACCACACTGGGCGATCAGTGGACCACTTACCGCGACACGGTGGTTCCGGACGTAGTGGTGGCGAAGGGTGAGTCCGGCGGCGCCGGCGGATACACCTGGGGGGTCGACTCGGTGAGGCACTTGAACCGCGAGCCTTCCCGGTTCGGGCCGCAGCTACCCGAGGGCGCCGTGTTGACGGTGGTGACGGTGGACATGTCGGGTCCGGCGCGTGAGAACCCCGAAACCTGCAGCGCTGTCATCACCGACGGTCAGCGGCGGTGGGCATCGGAGAAGGCGGGGGGTTTGGGGCCGACTCCACCCGATCGTGTGGGGATCAGGTGTGAGAAGCCCGGCCCGGTGCAGTTCGCGTTCGTGCTGCCGCAGGATGCGGTGCCCGACGCGCTCGATGTCACGAGTGCTGACGGTCGGCTTCTGGCGCGGATGATGTTATAGGTTCCTGCTTTTCGAGTTGCTCAAGGCAGTACGCCACCGTGGACGCGATCAGGCAGATGCGAAGGGGCTCGATGATCAGGTGCGAGCCGAGCGCGATCGTTTCGGCGAAGCCGTACCAGAAGGGCAGCGGATGCGGACCGAGAAGCCATGCCACGAACCGGAATAAGTAGCCATTGCCCATCTCGGGCCGATAGAAAGACCCGGACATGTCGAGCCACGCCAAGCCGAGATAGCCCAACACGTACAGCGACAGGGCGAAGACTCCCCCGTAAAGGATGAGCCGTGCCGAATCAACGATGGTGCTGTAATTGCCCAGCTTGGAGAGCAGCCAGGAGCGCACCTTTTGGCCCAGCGTCTCGGGCACGTCCCAACCGCGCTCTTTGAGCATCTTGCGCCGCTCTGCCGCGCTGTTGATCACCCTGTCGGCGCGACTGCCTACAACGCGGCGAGCCGCGCGGCGCCAGTCGGGCATGGACACGCCGTAGACGATCCCGGCGACGGCGAGCCAGAGAAGCGGGATCGTGGCTCCACCGAATGCTGTCCGCAGCACCGCCATCAGGCCGTCCCACAGGGCTTCCAGCGGTGCGAAGTGGGAAAACAGTGCGGCCCGCGTCTCGTTGAACCACACCACGATTCGCCGTTCGGAGATCCAGCCCATCGGGTTGATGAGGAAGCCGACGCCCTCGCTGGCAGCGAAGCTCAGCGTAAGGAAGACCCACAGCGCGTCGACGTAGACGCGGACGGCGATCATCCACCCCGGCAGCTTGTCCTTGAGCTTGCTGAGCACGTAACGCACGACCAGCGCCGAGATGATGATCACCCACGTGGTGGTGCCGACGGGCAGTTGATCGGGATGAAGCTCGGTGGGCTCGGTGGATGTCAACGCTTCGGTGACCGAGTCGGCGATGCGATAGTCGAGGGCCACCGTCTCGAACTCGATCCAGTCCTCTGCGAACAGCTTCCACGCCAGATAGATAGCGAAGAACGGCACGATGATGTTGGCGAACACGTCGACGCTGCGCGCGGATCGCCGCGGCAGCGCCGCCAGCGCGGGGATGGCCGAGCGCAGCACGAAGAACATCGCGACGTATGAACCGAGCCGCGCCATCCCCGCGAACGGCATGATCAGAGCGGCCCACACGTCGTTGTCCCAACCGGCCCAGGCCGCCAGCTCGATGGCGCCGCGGCGACCCAGCCAACCCAGCAGGTACAGCGCCGCCAATTGAGGGAAATAGCGCCACCACAGGTCGAACGGCCGCAACACGGAGCGCACCGCCACATCCTAGGGCGGCGACGGCAGGAGCGACGGGCTGACAAGCTGATCCACTCGCCACCATCGCATTTGGCACGGTCGTGCGTCGGCTCAGCACTGAAAGACGATCCGGCCAGACCCCTTGACTGTGACGTCGCTCACAGTAATATGACCAGTGGTCATCGCTGGGAGGTGTGGATGCCAACTGTGACATGGGCTCGGGTCGACCCGAGCCGGCGCGCCGCTGTGATCGAAGCGGCGGAGGCGGAGTTCGGGGCGCACGGCTACTCCCAGGGCAGCCTGAACGTCATCGCACGCCGCGCGGGTGTCGCGAAGGGAAGCCTGTTCCAGTACTTCGCCGACAAGCGCGACCTCTACGCCTACATCGCAGATCTAGGCAGCCAGCGGGTGCGCTCGTATATCGAAGATCGAATCCGGGAGCTCGACCCGAGCCGGCCCTTCTTCGAGTTCCTCACCGATCTGCTCGACACCTGGGTGGCCTATTTCGCCGAGCACCCGCAGGACCGTGCCCTGCATGCCGCATCGAACTTCGAAATCGACACAGACGCACGAGTTTCCGTGCACACAGTCATCCATCGCCACTACCTGGAGGTTCTGCGGCCGCTGGTACGCGATGCGCATGCGCGCGGAGACCTGCGTGCCGATTGCGACACCGACGCGCTGTTGTCGTTGCTGCTGATGATCTTCCCCCACATGGCGCTGGCGCCCTACGTGCGCGGCATGGATCCGGTTCTCGGCCTCGACGATCCGACTCCCGATCAGCCGGCACTCGCGGTGCGCAGGCTCGTATCCGTCCTGGCCGAAGCGTTCTCCAGCCGCAGCCCGGCCCGAACAATGACCAAGGAGGTCCAACAATGACACGCAGGAACTCAGCGTCACTCGACGCCGGTGGCCTCAACTGGGACAGCCTCCCGTTGAAGCTCTTCGCAGGGGGCAACGCGAAGTTCTGGAATCCCGCCGATATCGACTTCTCCCGCGACCGGGAGGACTGGGAGTCCCTGACCGAACTCGAGCGCGATTACGCCGCACGACTGTGTGCGCAGTTCATCGCCGGCGAAGAAGCCGTCACCCAGGATATCCAGCCGTTCATGGCCGCGATGCGGGCCGAAGGCCGTTTGGGCGACGAGATGTATCTGACCCAGTTCGCGTTCGAGGAAGCCAAGCACACCCAGGTGTTCCGGATGTGGTTGGACGCCGTCGGGCTGACCGACGACCTCCACCATTACCTCGATGAGCTTCCGTCGTACCGGCGAATCTTTTATGACGAACTGCCGTGTTCGCTGGAGATGTTGAACGCCGACCCGTCCCCCGCCGCGCAGGTTCGCGCATCGGCGACCTACAACCACGTCATAGAAGGCATGATGGCGTTGACGGGATACTATGCGTGGCACCGTATTTGCGTGGACCGCGGCATCCTGCCCGGCATGCAGGAGTTGGTGCGGCGCATCGGCGACGACGAGCGGCGCCACATGGCGTGGGGCACATTCACCTGTCGACGCCACGTCGCCGCCGATGACTCGAACTGGACGGTGTTCGAGGAGCGGATGAATGAGCTCATTCCACTGGTGCTGCAGAACGCCGATGACGGGTCGACTCTCTACGACGAGATTCCGTTCGGATTGGAAGCCGGCGAGATGAAGCAGTATGCAAGCGACAAGGGAATGCGGCGATTCGGCACCATTAGCAGTGCCCGGGGCCGCCCGGTCGGTGAGATCGACCTGGACTACTCGCCGCTGACGCTGGAGGACACCTTCGCCGACGAGGACGAGAAGGCGTTGGCCGCCTCGGCGTAGCCGTAGTGATCGCTCCTCACTGACGCGTCATGAAGTACTGCACGCTGTGGTACACCTCGCGCAGCAGCATCGGAATTCGCGTGTGAAGGGTTTTGTAGCGGCTGCTGGGCGTGGGTGACGGATGCGCGTCGAGACCCATGTCGGTGGCGATACGGGTGGCACGGCGCATGTGTAGCGGATCGCTGACGATGAGCACCCGGTTGATTTCATGCTCGGCGAGCAGCGGCTGGGCGTAGACGAAATTCTGCCTGGTGGTGCGCGACCTGTTCTCGATGAGCAAGCGGTCCGCCGGCACCCCGGCCTTGATCAGCCAGTCGCGCCCTGCCTGGGATTCGGAGAGCGTGTCCCCCTGTCCTACACCGCCTGTCAGGACAACCCATTCAACCTGTCCGGACGTGTATAAGGCCGCCGCGTGCCGCAATCGCTCCTCGAGCACCGGCGACGGCTTATCGTCATCGACTGCCGCGCCGAGGACGATGGCCGCATCCGCCGGCGCCGCGTCGGACCGTCCGCTGAATGCGCTGATATCGATGGCAAGGCTGAGGACACCTGCCAGAAGCAGGGCCGGAGCGATTGCGATTCGCCCGATACTCCTGACGAATCGCCTGCGTCGGATCGGCCCGACTGATCGCACCAGGCCACGATACTGGCGGTCCGCGCGGAGCCGACAATCGGCGAACAACGCGGACGGCGGTGCTTCCGATCATGCGGCATGTTCAATGCCGCCCACCCTGCCATCGTCGGTCATCGGTGCAACGATGCGAGGGTGATACTCGGACGTGCCGCATGCGTGGTGGCGGGAGTCGCCGTCGCCGCGGCCGCGCGGCGCTGGCACACCGGGTGGGGTGCCACCGGAGCCGAGAAGGGCGAGCGGCTCCCAGGAGACGAATATCCGGTGTCGCGCTTCGGGATGCGCGCGACGCGCGCCATGACGATCCACGCCTCCCCCGCACTGGTGTGGCCGTGGATCGTCCAGTTGGGATTCGGCAAGGCCGGCTGGTACTCCTATGACCTTCTGGACAATCTCGGCCGCCCGAGTGCTCGCAGTGTGCTGCCGCAGTGGCAACAGGTCGCTGTGGGTGACCCGGCGGCACCAATGAATCCACTTCAGGGAGTGGATGATTCGCCGTGGCGCGTCGCACAGGTCGCTGTGCCGCATGTGCTGGTGTGGCGGCATGTGAACGCCGGAACGTGGGCGTGGATCCTTCGCCCGCTACCCTCCGGTGGCACACGGCTCGTCACGAGGCTGCGAATCTCGTACGCCAATCCTGGCGGGCTGGCTTTCGCCCCGATCCTCGAACTCGCCGACTTCCCCATGTACCGCAAGATGCTGCTCGGCATCCGCGAGCGCGCTGAAAATCGCCGCTGAGGACGATACGTCCTTGCATCACAGCGTATCTGAGCCACCATTCAGGGAAGCAACTCTGACAACGATAGGCGTCATAGGCCGCGTCGGTCCGGCGCGGAGGCGTGATTGCGGCTTACGCTTGCAGCTTGTGAGGTTGGAGTCCAGCACACTGGCCGCGTTTCTCACCGGCACCATCATGACGACCCTCTTGCTGGCCGCCCAAGGCGGTGGCAACCCACTGCAGGAAATCGCATGGATTCTCCTCGGTGTGGCGTTGAGCCTGCTGACCCGGGCGTACGGGTTGCATGTCTCGAGCCACGAGGAGGCCGGAGGCGCACAGTACATTGCCGCCTTTCTGCGAAATGTCGCCAGTGGGTGGCCCGTCGTCGCGGCAGCCCTGCCCACTTTGGCCGTGCTGCTGCTCGCTGCAGCCTTTGACTGGCCCGACGACTGGGAGCATCCCGACGGTGGAGTCACCATCGGTTACACCACGGTCGCGCTCAACCTCAACGTGGTGTTGCTCTTCTTCTGGGGCGTGATAGCGGCTCGCCAGGCCAGGCTTGCCCGAGCATGGACGGTGGTCATCGGCCTTCTGAATGCGGGAATGGGCTGGCTCGTCGTCGCCGTCAACCTCGCGCTGAACTGACGGTCGATGGTGGACCGTGTCGCAGCGGAGCCCTTGGCGAGTTCGGCATATTTCTATGACCGGCGCTCGGTTCGTGTGTCAAGATTTCTGCCGTGACGTGGGCGGGACCGTTTCCACCAGTTGACGGTTGGGCGCTCACCGCGCGTCCAGTGCGCCGGGTGGGGTTTGTGCTAACGCTCATCGTGGTCGTGGTTTGCGCCGCGTGCGGCAACTCGAGCGCACCGCCCGCTGGCGCCCCGTCGCCGACAACGCCGACAACGGTGGAACATCCGCCTGCGCAATTCGTGGCCGGGCCTTGCCCCGAAACACCGCAACCGGTGCCCGAGTTGGAAGGTGCCCGGTGCGGGGAGTTGGTGGTGCCCGAGGACCGTACCAAGGCCGGCGGGCGCACGCTCCGTTTGGCGGTGGCGATCATTCCGTCGGAGACGCAGCCACCCTCACCGGATCCGATTGTGTTCCTCACTGGGGGTCCCGGCGGCGACGCGGTCGCGGATCCGCCGATTCCGAACGATGTGGGCATCAACCGCAACCGGGATCTGATCCTGTTGTCCCAGCGGGGGACTCACTCGTCGAAGCCGGCGCTGACCTGCCCGGAGATCGACCAGTTCTACGCGCGCCGGGTCGGGCTGGTCTATGACGCGGCCTCCACCGGCGATCAGTATGTGCAGGCGGCCCGGGCGTGCCGCGACCGCCTGGCCCCGGAGGCCGACTTTGCGGCGTTCAACTCCACCGAAAGCGCATATGACCTTGCGGACCTGCGGACAGCGTTGGGTGTCGACCAGTGGAATGTGTTTTCGCATTCGTATGGCACGGATCTCGCGCTGATCTACATGCGGCACGACGCCGACGGGATCAGGTCGGTGACCCTCGACGGGGTGGCACCACCCTCGGCCGCCACCCCCGGGTGGACGTGGAGCAGCGCCAAAGAGGCGTTCGACAACATGACCAATGCATGCGTGGCACAGCCCGCATGTCAGGCGCGCTATCCCGACCTCGCCGAGTCGTTCATCAGACTGGTCAATCAGCTCGAAGAGCGGCCAGTCACCACCACGGTCGCCGTCCCGTCGGTCGGCGACACCAAAGTCGTCCTCGACGGGGGCGCGCTACTGAACTGGTTCGTCCCGCTGGCCACCCACTTCCCAGAGGAGTTCCCGGCCGCGATTGACGAACTGGCTCGAAACAATCCCAGGCGGATCGCCGAGCTGTACGCCGAAGTGTGGGCCAATCCCGAGCGGGTCGGGACCATGGGCTGGGGCCTGACCTTGAGCGTGTGGTGCCGTGAATGGGTCCCGTTCGAATCGGTCGAGGATCAACTCGACAAAGCAAAGCAGGCCTTTCCGGAGTTTCCCGAGTCGGTTCGCGCCCAAGCGCCGCAACTGCCTTTCCTGCGCGACGCCTGTGCAGCCTGGGATGTGCCCAAGGCGCCCGATGAGATCCGGTCGGTCACCGAGAGCGCGATCCCGACGCTCGTTCTGTCGGGGAGTTACGACGGACAGACCGGACCCCAATGGGGTGAGTATGTGGCGCAACATCTCTCGCAATCCCACGTCGTGACGGTGCCCGGCGTCGCTCATGGCGTGTACACGAATGACTGCGGGGCGAAGGTGATTGCCTCCTTCTACGACAATCCGGGGCGACCGGACACGAGTTGTGTCGGCGCGACACAACCACCGCCGTACGAGATCATCCCGCCACCATGACCGCGGCGTCGGATGTCGCGGGGATTTCGCGTCGCGGCCTGCTGGGAGGAGCCGTCGCCGGGGCCGCTGCGCTGGCCCTGTCCGCATGTTCGTCGAACCCTTCGCCGGAACCCACGACGACATCCGCGTCCGACGTGGCAACGGGGTTCGACGAACTCGACGCCAAGATCGAAGAGGGCATGAAGGCCTATGCGATACCGGGGGTGGCAGTCGGCGTCCTGGCGGGCGGCCAGGAGTACATAAAGGGCTACGGTGTCACCAATGTCGACCATCCGGTACCGGTCGACGGCGATACGGTGTTCCGCATCGGTTCCACCACGAAGACTTTCACCGGTACGACGCTGATGCGGCTGGTGGATCAGGGCAAAGTGGACCTCGATGCTCCGGTCCGCCGCTATCTTCCTGACTTCGCGGTGGCGGACCCGTCAGCCAGCGCCGCTGTCACCGTGCGTCAGCTTCTCAACCACACAGCGGGCTGGCTGGGCGACGATCTGCAGGACTTCGGCCGTGGTGATGACGCGCTGTCGCGTTATGTCGCGTCGATGACCCGGTTGCCGCAACTGACACCGCCGGGTGCCGTATTCGCCTACAACAATGCAGGATTGGTCGTGGCGGGGCGGATCATCGAGGTCGTCACCGGGTCCACCTATGAGGCGGCGGTACAGAATCTGCTGCTCGATCCGCTCGAGCTACAGCACACCCGGTACTTCTCGGACCAGATCATCGGCTTCAATATCGCCGTATCCCACAACGTGGTTGACGGTAAACCCGTTGTCGACACCGGGTTCTGGGGGTTCCCGCGCAGCTGCAACCCGACCGGCTCGTTGATCTCCAGCGTGCGCGATCAGTTGCGCTACGCGCGGTTTCATCTCGGTGACGGTACCGCTCCCAACGGCACTCGGCTGCTGAGCCAACAAGCACTTGTGGCGATGCGCTCCAACCCCGGTGCCGGCGGCACGCTGCAGGTCGAGCTCACCGGGATGGGGGTGACATGGATGCTGCGCCCCTCGGCCGAGAACGAGACGATCGTGCAGCACGGCGGCACCTGGCAAGGCCAAAGGTCGGGCTTCTTCATGGTGCCCAGCCGAAACTTCGCGATGACCTTGCTCACCAACTCCGAGGGCGGAGCGCAGCTCACGACCGACCTGTTCGCCGATGATTGGGCGCTGCGCCGGTTTGCGGGGATCACCAATACGCCAGCGGAACCGCAAACTTTGAGCGCGGCGGACCTCGCGCCCTACGAAGGGCGATACGTGACGGAGCAGATCACCGAATCCGGCAGCCTCGAAAAGGTTGTCATCGAGTTCGACGGCGGGGATGGCCGGTTGCACGGCACCATGAGCGACCTGGCCGATCCCAGCACTCACCCCGACGAGGACGCCGACACCAGCGCACATCTGGGCTTCGCCTTCTACCGGCCGGACTATGGACTGGACCTGGATCCAGACGGTCAACCCATCGGCACCCGTTCCAATTTCGTGCGCGACCCGAACGGAAACGTCGCCTGGCTGCGCATGCACGGCCGCCTTTACCGACGGCAATGACCTGACGGACGCCGTTCTGCGCGCCCCGCTTACCGCCCGTTGCGCTTCAGTGTTCCGAAGCGGCCATCGAGTCCTGTTCGTCAAAGCCGTCGGGTGTGCTCGAGACCAGCAGCCAGATCAGCGTCGCCAACCCGGTGAAGACGCCTTGGACGGCCAAGAGGAAGGCGATGTACTCGTGCCAACGCGACAGCACGTCACCGCACCCGTGACCGTCCCACGGCAACGTCGACAGCGCCCCAACGAGCCCGGCGGCCAGCACCGTTGCGGTAGCGGCGGTGGCGGCACGCTGTCCGGCATCGGCCAGGGTGCGACGAAAGTAGTTGTACTCCACACCGATCGCGAGGAGTAGGACAGGAATGACCGCGACGACCTGTTCGAAGAAGGCGGCGTTGATCGCGCCCTCGCAAAGCTGTGAGAGCACCGACATCTGTTCGGCGGCCGGGAGCGTCTCGAGTGCGGCTTCGAGCCTGGGATTGACTGTCCGGTCGGTGTCGACGTCGAAAAGGTCCACGTAGGCGCTTGCGGCCAAGTAGCAGAGCCAGGCTCCGGCGACGAGGGGCACGATGGCGCGGACTCGGGCCCAGTCCGTCGGCGCCGCAATCCGACGCCGACTGTTGAACAACGTGAGCGGGTCGGCGTTCAGCGACGCCGCGATGGTCAAGCCTAAGGCGGCGGCATAGATGGTGGCCGTTAGCACGTCGACAGGCAGCGAACCGACCGCCACGAGGCGCAGGAGATCGACGCCGATCAAGGTTGCCACGCCGGCCCACCACCAGCGCCACAGCCGCGGCGCATCGCCGTCCGTCTTAGTCACCACGCGTTTCAGCGCGCCGACCACACCCAGCACGATGGCGTCGACGATGATCACCAAAACCCGCCAGCGGTCCTGACCGGCGTCGGTTTCGAAGACCCCGGAGACCAGCTGCTCGCTGTAGGAGAAGGCGAACAGCATCAGGAAAACGATGCCGAAGATAGCGCGATCAGCCTGTCGGACAACGGCTTTAACCATCATCAACCCCCACGAGGCGGCGGTCTGGATCGCTCACCAAGAGGACCCACACCAGCGTCGCCAGACCTGTGCCAAGACCCTGTACCGACACCACAAACGCCAGAAACTCATGCCAGTACCCCCACACTTGACCGCACCCGATCCCGGCGAACGGCAGCGTGGACAAGGCCAGCACGAGGCCGATCGACATCACGGTCACGGTCGCCGCTGCTGCCGCCCGCTGCACCGGTTCGGCCAGAGCCCGCCGGAAGAAGGTGAACTCCACGCCGAGGGTGAGCAGAAGCAGAGGGATCACGGCGACCACTTGGTAGAAGAACGCCGGGCTCACCGCACCCTCGCACAAGGTCGCCATGGCGCCGAGATGCTTCGGCAACGGCATCGCGTGGACCTCGGCGGCCAGGTCGGGGTCGAGAGCCCGTTGAGTATCGAGGTCGAAGAAGTCGTTGAAAGCCGTGGCGACCAGGTAGCACACGAAGGCGCCCACGACGAGGGGAACGACGGCCCGTACCCGCATCCAGTCGGTCGGTGCCGCGGCTCGTCGTGTACCGCTGAGGATCGTCATTGGATCGGCGTTGAGCGACAACGCCATTACGAGTCCCATCAGGATGGCCATGGCGACCGAGAAGGTCAGATGGAGCCACAACGGATGGTCCTCGGGGAGCAGGCACAACAAGACGTCGAGTCCGAGCACGGCGCCGACCGCCACCCACCAGGGACGCCACAGCCGGGAGACCCCGCCGTCGGCTGCGGTGATGTCACGCTTGAGCAGGCCCACGACGGCGAGCACGGCGGCGTCGAGTCCCACCAACCCCGATCAGCCAGCCGAGCATGTTTTCCTGGTCGATCGCCTCGAGCGCGCCGGACACGACTTCTTCGCTGTAGGAGAAGACGAAGAGCAGGAGGAAGACCACGGCCAGCACGGAGCGACCGCTGCGATGGCGCGCCAGCGTCGGGCCGTGATCGGCGTCGATTCGGACGCTCACCGTACGCTCCGGAACACGGGACCCCCCACCGTGGCGATCAATTACGCACACGTTAATACCCGAGCGGCGTCCTGGCGGGACATCTCGCGACCTAGCCCCCGCGATGATGTCCAAGTGCGGCTCGCCACCGGGAGCAGTGGCGGTGAGCGCCAGCAGCGCCGTTGCGGACGGCGGCCTCGGGGGTTTGTGTCAATCGGCTGCTCACGGGTCACCTACGCGAATCCAGCCAGTCGGGCAATGACCTGGGCGCCTCGAACTCGAACCGACACTGGGCGCGGTGGTCTGCTGTTACACGATCCTCGCGACGTCGAATACCATTGCGCCGTTTGCCTTTCCATCAACGGACCGCAACGGGAGGAAGTACGCCTTGAAGGCGTCGCGCGCCGAGTCGAGCGGGCAGGTGAACGCCGTCGCGAGGGTGTCGCACGTGAATGCCTGCCGCCTCGGGGTCCGATCTGTAAACGGAGTAAGGGCAGGTGTTCCACTGGGAACACCTGCCCTTACCCACTCAACTCACTTGCTTGTCGCGCGCCTCACTCGTCAATCACCTCGTAGCAGGCGGGTCCGCAGTTGGGGTCGTAATCGGGAGGGTTGGGGTAAATGCTGCCCGAGGGGTAGACCATGCCGATTTCGTTCGGATTCGACGTGGAGTCCGGAGTCGGATGAGCGGTCTGCGGAGCCTCGGCGGCCGGTGGTACAAGCTTGACGCCGGGAATCAGGTGGGCGTGGACAACGTCGTCACCCGTCGGCGAGGCCGCGTCGGCATCCGGAGCGGACGACTCAGCGTGCGGCGCCGACGACTCGGCGGCCGGCGCGGACGAGTCGGCGGCCGGTGGTACGAGCTTCACGCCGGGAATCAGGTGGGCGTGGACTACGTCGTCACCCGTCGGCGCGGCCGCGTCGGCATCCGGAGCGGACGACTCAGCGTGCGGGGCAGACGACCCGACGTGCGGGGCCGACGACTCCACGTGCGGGGCGGAGACCTCGGCATGCGGCGCTGACACCTCGGCATGCGGGGCCGACGACTCCACGTGCGGCGCGGAGACCGAGCCGGCGTGATCCTCGGAGGATGACGTGGAGTGCGCCGCCCCGGCGTCATGGGCGGGTGCCGCGGACGCGATGCCGGCCATGCCGAGGCCAGCTAGCCCCAGGGCCCCCGCGATGGCGGCAGCGGCGGCGAGCTTCTTGACCGCGCCGAAGGTGGCGACGGTCCCTGCGTGCTTGGTGAACGGGGTGTTGGTCATCGACTTTTCCTTTCGTGGAGCCACGGTCTTCGTGGTTGAAAAGAGAATCGGGCGTCGACCTCAACGGATTCTCAAAGCCTCCACTCGTGCGTCACGACAGCACGAAATACAGCTTTCGGTCCGTCACCTGGAAACGCGACCCACCCCCGCGGGTCGGCATTCAACGCACGTCCACGACCATTGGTCTGGGCCGCAGGTTCCAGCGGATATCGCGCAGGACAGTCGTCGGCGCGATTGCGATCGTGCTTTCCACTACGACATCACCGGAGTCCTCGTCAGATCCCGACACCCTCGAGATCCAGGTGCCGGCGTCTGCGGAGATCGCTCGGATACCGCAGCTTCGACGACGCGGAGCCCGTTATCGGCTACCGAGCCGCGCTCGCCGCCGCGATCCCGTCGCTCGCGGGGGTGGTGTCCTGCGGCGGCATCGAAGGCCGTACTACCAGGTTTCTTCCCCAGTCGGACTCGAACCGACACTGTGCAAATTTTTTTTCTAAGTCCGCTGCTTCTGCCAATTGGGCTATGGGGGCTTCGCAGCTCAGAGCATTCTTTATGCCTTCTCAGGCTCGTCCCTCGTCCTGAATACCGCAGCGATACCGCAGTGCTGTCGATTGCCTTGCCCAGCGCATCGGCCACACCGCTCAAATCATCGTTGAGGAGATGACAGTCGCGGTCGAGCGTCATCGCGGCGGTCGCGTGTCCGAGCAGTCTCTGCACGACCTTGACGTTAGCGCCTGCGCTGATCGCCAGCGACGCGGTGGAGTGTCTCAGGCCATGCGGTACCAGCCCGTGGATACCGACTTCTGCGCACGCGTTGTCGAATGCCCACCGGTACTCACCGAGGGGCAAGAACGCGCCCTTGCGACTCGGGAACACCAGCGCGTCCGGGTCGGCGGGCAACTCAACCTTGAATGTCTTCCAGATGTGTCCGACTTGAGCTAGCGTTCGGTGAGCCGGTCAGTAGTCACTGTGTTGGCTCCGTCGCTGCGGGGCATGTTGACCGCGCTCGCTGAATTTCCCCACTGACGCTCATCGAAATTCCCCACCCGTGTGGCTCCGCCGAGAAGGGCGGAC
>NZ_LQIR01000007.1:0-101968 GCF_001499925.1 Mycobacterium lehmannii | reverse complement strand
ATTACGCGCCGCCCAGGAAGGTGTTGCCTGGGTCGGGCTCGGGGTTGGTCGGGGCACCGCCCTGGTGAACGTCCGGCGATTGCTGGCCATGGGTCGACTGCTGTTGGTCGCTGTCGTCGCTGGAGCTGCCACTGCTGCTGCCGCTGCTGGAGCCGCTGCTGCCCGAGGACTGCCCGCTGGTGGACTGAGAGGTGTTGACCGGCTCGTTGTCGGTGATCGGGATCGGCGGGAAGTTCAGCCGCTCTTCGGGGATGTCCGGGGGCGGTACCGGCGGCTGACCGTTGATCAGCAGCGGGCCCTTGGCGCTGTTGAGAAGCGTCGACCAGCCGCCGTTGCCCAGCGTGGCGCCGATACTGCAGGACACCTGACGACTTCCCGCCGCCCAGCTCGGCAGCGAAATGGTGCTGTAGATCAGCGTCAGCGTGGTGCTGCGTAACTCGATAGGCGCCAGATAGGCATCCGTCATCCGGGTGCACGCATCCTTGATGAAGCCGTCCTGCTCGGGCTCGGGCGGCAGCCCGCCGGGGAACCTCTCGGCGAGGTTCACCGCGCCGGTGACCTCCATCGCGTGCGGCGCCGCGCAGTCGACCGGGATGTCGGTGGGCTGGTTGGTGGTGGGATCGATGCCCAGGCAGGTGCCCGCAGGCCACACCTTGGACTGGTCGACCTCGGCGACCTTGCCGGAGAACGGCAGCTGCTGGTTGTTCGGGCCGGGCAGCTGCAGTCCGCATAGCATGCGGCGCTCGCCGGACTGGCGCCAGGCCTTGTCGCCGGACCACAGCATGCTCACGGTGAAGCGGCTGTTCGGGTCGAAGCGCGGGCCCAGGTAGTTCTTCACGGCCGTCGAGCACTGCTCCTGGCTGATCTGCTGGATACGCGCGCTCGACGGCGGCGCGGCGTCCGGACCGTATTCACTGCCCGGGAAGGTCCGCATGTCCACCGACTCGGCGACCTCGAACCGGTGCTCCTGGCTGCAGTCGACGATCTCGGCGGCGTCGGGTGTCCGGTCGGGCCAGTTGAGGCAGTCGCCCGCCTTGGCGTGTTCGAACGTCGCATTGCCCCGGGGACCGAGGGAGATCGTGCTCGCGGTCAGCCCGCTGGCGCTGTCATTCTGCGGTAGCGCGGTGATGAGGCCCGCGATCAGCAACCCGCCCAGCGCCGTCAACACGAGCGCTCGGCGCGTCGGCGTGGCGTGCAAACTGGTCCACCACGCCACCCGCTCCTGCGCCTGTGCGTCGCCTTGCTGCAGATCGGCGGGTTCATGCTCGCCGAACGGGCGACCGGGTGCCTCCAACATCTGCTCCATTGTGACAGGCGTGTCAGGCGCTGTGACAAGTGATGCAGTTGTAAAGTTATGCGGTTGTGCTGGCCTGGGTGCTCGACCAGTAGGGTTGCGCCCGTGATCGACCTCAAGTTGCTGCGCGAAAACCCGGATGTGGTCCGTGCCTCGCAACGCGCCCGCGGCGAAGACCCGAGCCTCGTCGACGCGTTGCTCGAGTCCGACGCCGCGCGCCGGGCCGCGGTGTCGGCGGCCGACAATCTGCGCGCCGAGCAGAAGGCCGCAAGCAAAAAGGTGGGCAAAGCCTCGCCCGAGGAGCGGCCCGCGCTCCTGGAGCAGGCCAAGGCGCTCGCCGAGAAGGTCAAGGCCGCCGAGACGGCTCAGGCCGACGCCGCGCGGACGTTCACCGAGGCGCACATGGCGCTCTCGAACGTGATCATCGACGGGGTGCCCGCGGGCGGCGAGGACGACTTCGTCGTACTCGACACGGTCGGTGAGCCACCGCGCATCGACGACCCCAAAGATCACGTCGAACTCGGTGAGTCGTTGGGTCTCATCGACCTCGAACGCGGTGCGAAGGTGTCCGGTTCACGCTTCTACTTCCTCACCGGGGCCGGCGCGCTGCTGCAGCTGGGTCTGCTCCAATTGGCCGTCAAACTCGCCACCGCGAACGGGTTCACGCTGATGATCCCGCCGGTGCTCGTGCGCCCGGAGATCATGGGGGGCACCGGTTTCCTCGGTGCGCACAGCGAGGAGGTCTACCGGATCGAGTCCGACGACCTCTATCTGGTCGGCACCTCCGAGGTGCCGCTGGCCGGATACCACGCCGACGAGATCCTCGACCTGTCCGACGGACCGCTGCGCTATGCGGGTTGGTCGTCATGCTTCCGGCGCGAAGCGGGCAGCCACGGCAAGGACACCCGCGGCATCATCCGCGTGCACCAGTTCGACAAGGTGGAGGGCTTCATCTACTGCAAGCCCTCAGACGCCGAGGCCGAGCACGAACGCCTGCTGGGTTGGCAGCGCCAGATGTTGGCCGATATCGAGGTGCCGTACCGCGTGGTCGACATCGCCGCCGGTGATCTCGGTTCCTCTGCGGCGCGCAAATTCGACTGTGAGGCTTGGGTTCCCACGCAGCAGACCTACCGGGAGCTGACCTCGACGTCGAACTGCACCACGTTTCAGGCCCGCCGGCTGGCGGTGCGCTACCGCGACGAGAACGGGCGTCCGCAGACCGCGGCAACGCTCAACGGGACCTTCGCGACGACGCGGTGGCTGGTGGCGATCCTGGAGAACCATCAGCAGCCCGACGGCAGCGTCCGGGTGCCACAAGCGCTGAGGCCGTATGTCGGAACCGACGTCCTGACGCCGGCCAAGTAGGGCAAGCGCCTCGCTGGGCGGAGAGGTGGTTTCGCGCGCCCGGACACGGGTAGACGCGTTCGCATCCCGACTCTAGGAGGCGCCGTGAAGGCGATGGTTTACCGCGGCCCGTACAAGATACGGGTCGAAGAAAAAGACATTCCGCCGATCGAGCATCCGAACGACGCGATCGTGCGGGTGACCCTCGCGGCGATCTGCGGTTCGGACCTGCACCTCTACCACGGCATGATGCCCGACACCCGGGTCGGCATGACCTTCGGCCACGAGTTCATCGGTGTGGTCGAGCAGGTCGGGCCCTCGGTTCGCAACCTCAAGGTCGGCGACCGGGTCATGGTGCCGTTCAACATCTTCTGCGGTTCGTGCTACTTCTGCACCCGCGGGCTGTACTCCAACTGCCACAACGTCAACCCGAACGCGACCGCCGTCGGTGGGATCTACGGCTACTCGCATACGTGCGGTGGATATGACGGCGGGCAGGCGGAGTTCGTCCGGGTGCCGTTCGCCGACGTGGGCCCGGCGCTCATCCCCGACTGGATGGCCGACGAGGACGCGCTGATGTGCACCGACGCCCTGGCTACCGGCTACTTCGGCGCGCAACTCGGCGACATCGTCGAGGGTGACGTCGTCGCGGTCTTCGGCGCGGGCCCGGTCGGTCTGTATGCCGCGAAATCGGCATGGCTGATGGGCGCTGGCCGGGTGATCGTCATCGACCACCTCGAGTACCGGTTGGAGAAGGCCCGCACGTTCGCGCATGCCGAGACCCTCAACTTCGCCGAATGCGACGACATCGTCGTGGAGATGAAGAAGACCACCGGTTATCTCGGCGCCGACGTGGCGATCGATGCCGTGGGCGCCGAGGCGGACGGCAACCTGCTGCAGCACGTCACCGGCGCCAAGCTCAAAATGCAGGGCGGTTCGCCCGTGGCGCTGAACTGGGCGATCGACGCGGTGCGCAAAGGCGGCACCATCTCGGTGATGGGCGCCTACGGACCGATCTTCTCCGCGGTCAAGTTCGGCGACGCGTTGAACAAGGGGCTGACGCTGCGGATGAACCAGTGCCCCGTCAAACGCCAGTGGCCCAGGCTGTTCTCGCATATCCAGAACGGCTATCTCAAGCCCAATGACATTGTCACTCACCGTATTCCGCTCGAGCACATCGCCGAGGGGTATCACATCTTCTCCGCCAAGCTCGACGACTGCATCAAACCGGTCATCGTGGCCAACGCCGCCTGAGGGGAATCATCATGACCTACACCGCCGACCATCCGCCCGTACCGACATCCGAAGACCTGCGCGCCCGCATCCCCGGGTGGGGCGCCGACCTCGACCCGGCCGACCGGCCTTCGGTGCCCAAGCTCAAGGCGGTCGAGACCGGCGCCCACTGGGACTTTCCCGACCGGCAACCCGAGACGTGGCCGCGGGAGCGGTCCATCGAACACAGGTTCCTGACACCGGTTTTCGGTACGTCGACTCCGCCGAGAGGGCTCTCGGGTGCGATCCGGCGCTACTCGTATCGCACGTACAGCGAGGGCCGTGCCGCGCACTGGCTGCTGCTGATCCTCGCCGACCGCGTCGACGCGGTAGAACACCACCTGCAGTCGCTGGTCAGCCTTCGCCCGGACAACCCCATCACCCAGACCGGAGTCAAGACCGAGTTGACGCACAACGGTCTGGCCGCGCGCGCGAAAGGTAAACGTGCGGACGTCAATCACCTGTGGCTCGACCCGCTGATCGTCGGTGGCCCATGGGTGGCGACCGCCGGGATCGGGCTGCTGGCCGCGCGCCGGTTGCGCCGGAACCGGCGCTAAGGCCGCAGCAGCTCGTCGAGGACCTCGATGAGCTGGTCGGGGTGTTCGGGCGTGAACGCCGGTCGCCACCGGTTGCCGTCGACGTCGAGGGTGACCAGCGTGGCCTTCAGCGGCCTACGCACGTCCAGCGGCAGCCAGCGGCGCAGATCCGAGCTGCCCCAGAACCGGTAGCGGTGCATCCAGTCCAGCGGCGAGGCGGTGTACCCGCGGATGGCCGGCAGCGGAATGACTTTCGACGTGCCAGAGGGGAAGTGGTACCGGCGCAGCGTGACCGCCTCCCGGTCGACCTGGATCATGCCGTCGTCGTAGAGCTGTTGCGGCACACTCACTTTCGCTTGCTCCGCAACTCGTGGCCCTTGGTGGTCAGGCAGCGGCCGTTCTGCAGATTCCACTGCCATCCGTGCAGATTGCACGTCAGCGTGGAGCCCTCCACCACGCCGAACTTCGACAGGTCGGCCTTCAGATGCGGGCAGCGCCGCTGAATCTCCCAGCCGTCCAGCGTGATCGACGCGGAGTCGTCGTGCGCCTCGGCGAACCAGCCGTCGGCGTACGCGATCCGCTCGTCGGTCAGGCACTTGAAAAACGTGTACAGGTACTCGTTGTATCCGCCCACTCGCCAGGCCCGAAATCGGGTGGACAGGAAGATGGTGTTGACCCAGTCGGGTTCGTTGTCGCGCAGCACGGTGCGCACCAACTCCGGCGGGATCGCGAAGCCGTAACGGAACTTCTCTGCAGAGATCGGTTCGCGAACAACGCGTTTCGGAAAGTCGACGACCACGGTCTCGGACCCGAGCCGCAGCTCGACAGGGTAGCCGATACCGTCGCAGATCTGATCACTCTGGATCATGATCGGCTCGAACGCGGTGCGCAGCGGCTCCAGTAGCGACTCGCCCGCCGCGTCGGCCCAGCTCGCCTTCTCCGCGGCCAGCACCGGCGCCATCCGCTCGGCGTAGTCGGCGATGTAGTCGGCCTTGCCGGTGGTGAAGATCGACTCCACCTCGTCGTCGGACAGCGGGTGGTTCAGTGAATCCAGTTGCGAGCCGGTGAAAGTGGCCGTCGAGCCCGGAATCAGCAACAGCCCGCCGTCGTGGCCGTGTGTACGCATCTGCTCCAGGAAAACCATCTGGTCGGGGAAGATGTTGGCTGGGTCGTCGTGGTCGTCGTTGAGGTCGCGCAGCTCCGGATCGAGGAAGCACGGCGGGCCTGCCGACGGGATGACCCAGGTGGCGCCGACCTGCGCGATGTACTGGCGGCAGCGGTCCATCTGGCGCTGGCGCTTCTGGATGCCGAACGCCTCCTTGGCTCGCACGGGCATGTCGTAGACCATCGGGTACCAGATGGCGCCGGAGTACTGGAGCATGTGCACGTCGACGTGGCCGAAGTCGGCGTGCACGACGTCGAGGTCGACCGGGCGTGCGTCATTCATGTTGAACGCCACGGTTCGACCGTCGTCGACGACGAGTCCCGAGTCGCCGATCGGGCCGTCGGCGGGGGCTCGCAGCGCGATGATCATCACGCCGAGGTCGCCCTTGGGGCCGGACACGGTGTGGCGCACCGAGTCGACGGTCTCGAAGAACCGGTGAAAGCCGAGCTTCTCGAGTTCGCGCCGCAGGTCGGGAACCGGATAGTCCGGCAGCAGCACGACGGCGTCCTTGTTGACGTGCTCGCGCAGAAGCTTGGGGTCGAAGTGGTCGCGGTGCAGGTGCGAGACGTACAGGTAGTCGCAGTCGCCGAGCGCATCCCAGTCAAGGTCGCTGTTGTCGGGGAACGGGAACCACGACGCGAAGTAGGCAGGGTTCACCCAGGGGTCACACAGGATGCTCCCGGCCGCTGTGTCGATGCGGAAACCCGCGTGGCCGATGCTGGTGACCTGCACAAATACCCTTCCTGCGAATGTGGATGCCTGCCGCGAGTCTAGCCCGCCGCAGGCTCGTCCCCATCCCACGCGCCGCAGAGCCGGCAGGTGGCGCCGGCATCTCGGCGGGCCTCGACGAACTCGGCACCGCCGACCTCGAAGGTCGTGTGGTCGCGCGACTAGGCTGCCTGATGTGGAACCCGTATACGGCACCGTCATTCAGCTGGCGCGGCTGATCTGGCGCGTGCAGGGACTCAAATTCACCGTCACCGGTGTGGAGAACCTGCCGAGAACCGGCGGCGCGGTCATCGCCATCAACCACACGAGCTACTTCGACTTCACCTTTGCGGGGCTGCCCGCCTACCGGCAGGGCATGGGGCGCAAGGTGCGGTTCATGGCGAAGAAAGAGGTCTTCGACCACAAGATCTCGGGCCCGGTCATGCGCAGTCTGCGCCACATCGAGGTGGACCGCGAGAGCGGCGCCCTTTCGTTCGAGCAGGCCTGTCAAAGGCTCAAGGAGGGCGAGTTCGTCGGCGTCTATCCCGAGGCCACGATCAGCCGCAGCTTCGAGATCAAGCAGTTCAAGTCCGGCGCCGCGCGCATGGCGATCGCGGCGGGCGTGCCGATCGTTCCGCACATCGTGTGGGGTGCGCAGCGCATCTGGACCAAGGGCCACCCGAAGAAGATGTGGCGCCCCAAGGTGCCGATCACCGTGGCCGTCGGCGAACCGATCGAGCCGACGTTGCCCGCGGCGGACCTGACGGCTCTGCTGCACTCCCGGATGCAGCACCTGCTCGAGCAAGTCCAAGACAGCTACGGCCCGCACCCCGCCGGCGAGTTCTGGGTGCCGCACCGGTTGGGCGGGGGCGCGCCGACGCTCGCCGAGGCCGACCTGATGGACGCGGAGGAGGCCGCAGAGAAGGCCGCCAGGCGTGCCCAGCGTCCCGACCCCAGCGGAGCAACCGGGTAGCCGCCATGGAGCCGGTCTTCTACACGCTCGAGGTTCTGGTCAAGGCGGCGGTCAGGATCAATGGCTACAAGATCAGCTACCGGGGCTTGGAGAACATCCCCGCCGGCGGCGGTGCGGTGATCGCGATCAACCACACGAGCTACGTCGACTGGTTGCCCGCCGCGCTGGCGGTGCACTATCGCAAGCGGCGCCTGCGGTTCATGATCAAAGAAGAGATGCAGGACGTGAAGGTGGTCAACTTCCTGATCCGCCACACCGGCACGATTCCGGTGGATCGCCGCGCCGGTGCGGGCGCCTACGCCGTCGCGGTGGAACGCCTGCGCGCCGGCGAGCTCGTCGGCGTCTACCCGGAGGCGACCATCAGCCGAAGCTTCGAGCTCAAGGACTTCAAGACCGGCGCGGCCCGGATGGCCCGCGACGCCGATGTGCCGATCGTTCCGCTCATCGTATGGGGTGCGCAGCGGCTGTGGACCAAGGACCATCCGCGTCGTCTGAGCCGCAACAGGATTCCGATCACGGTGCAGGTGGGTAGTCCCCTACGAGCCGGCGAGACGATGGAGCAGACGTTGCAGGATTTGCGTTCGGCGATGACCGAACTGTTGCACGAGGCGCAGCGCGACTATCCGCACCCGGAAGGGGCGTACTGGGTTCCGCGCCGACTCGGCGGCTCCGCACCCACCCTGGACGAGGCGAAGGCTCTCGACGAGGCCGAACTGGCCGAGCGTGCCCGCAAGCGTGCCCTGCGCGAAGCCAAGAGTCACCGGTGAGCCCGGACATCGGCGAACGCGGATTCGCGCGGCGGTCCGCGCGATGAACCGGCCCTTGCTGATCGCCTCCGACGTCGACGGGACGCTGCTCGACGACGACGAGAAGGTCTCGACGCGCACCAGGGCGGCGGTCACCGCCGCGGTGGAGTCGGGCACCGAGTTCCTGATCGCCACGGGACGGCCGCCGCGGTGGGTGCAACCGGTCGTCGACGCGTTGGGTTTCGCCCCGATGGCGGTGTGCGCCAACGGTGCAGTGCTCTACGACCCGGCCACCGACCGCATCGTGTCCGCGCGCACGCTGACCACCGACGTGCTCGGTGAGCTCGCCGACATCGCGACCCGAGTGATCCCGGGGGCGGGCCTGGCCGTCGAGCGGGTGGGCAAAAGCGCTCACGACGCCGCGACCCCGCAGTTCGTCAGCTCGCCCGGGTACGAACATGCGTGGCTCAATCCGGACAACACCGAGGTGTCGTTCGAGGACCTGCTCAGCGCACCCGCGATCAAACTCCTCGTCAGGAAGGCCGGCGCGCGCAGCTCGGACATGGCGGCCGAGCTCGCCGATCACGTCGGGCACGTTGCCGATATCACGTACTCGACCAACAACGGCCTGATCGAGATCATGCCGGTCGGCATCAGCAAGGCCACCGGGGTCGCCGAGGTGGCCGAACCGCTGGGCATCACCGCCGATGAGATCGTCACATTCGGTGACATGCCCAACGACGTGCCGATGCTGCAATGGGCCGGCCTGGGGGTCGCCATGGGCCACGCCCATCCGGCCGCGCTGGCCGCGGCCGACGAGGTCACCTCGACCAACAACGACGACGGTGTCGCGCGTGTGCTCGAGCGGTGGTGGGCGTAGACCTCAGGTGCTGATCGGCGGGGTGAATCGCTCGAGTTGCACGGGCGGGGTGTCGAAGTCCGGCTTCGGCAGTTCCACGGGGATACCGTCGAAAACGCGTGTCACCGTGCCCTTCTCGCGGTCAAAGTTCAGCGTGCCGTGCTGGAAGTTCTGCACGATCCACAGCGGCTCCTGGATCTCGCCGCTGGTGGGCAGTCCGAGCGCACCGCGTTCGAAACCCAGTGTGCCCCAAGCTTTGTAGATCTCACCGGTGACCGGTTCGGCGCCGCTCACCGGTGACCAGTAGATCGCGCCGCGTTCGAATGTGACGTAGCGGGCGCCATCCTGGCCCGACGCCTCCAGCGACGTCGGCCTGCCCAGCGGGCTCTTCATCCCGCCCATTGCTTCCCATTTCGCAAATATCGCGCCTCCGCGCAGTGATTCGGCCAGGTCGTCGGGTCCCGGCGGTTGGTTGAAGCGCGCGGCGATGTCGCGGATGTGGTCCATCAGGGCGTACGCCGCGTTGCCGGGGCACTCCGTGGCGCCGACGTCGCGGTGGGTGAAGATCGCGGGCAGCCGCGGTGTCGCCCCGGTCGGGAACTTCGAGAACGACCCGCCGCCTGACGCCAGCACCACCGCGCCGCGGGGGTCGACGTGGTCGAGGCCGAGCCGCCATCCCAGCAGCCGGGCCGTGGTGCGCAGCTGAATCGGCGTCGGCGGCACCACTTCGAAGTTGCCCATCATCGCGACACCCCAGGTGTCGTGGTTGAACCCTCCGGTGTGCGCCCCCTCGACGGGTCTGGTGACACCGCCCGCGCGGCCCTCGAAGACCTGTCCGAACTTGTCGACCAGTGCGTTGTAGGCGATGTCGCACCAGCCCAGTGTGCGGGTGTGGTACTCGTAGATCGATCGGATGATGCCTGCCGAGTCCTGCGGGGCGTACTCGTTGCTGCCTGCGGTGTGGTGCACCACCCCCGCCCGAACTCCGGCGTCCAACCGGGGGTCGCCGCACCGCATGGATTCGTCGGCGCCCCACTGCGCGCGGTTGATGATGTTGGGCGGCACTCCGGGTGCGTTCACCGCCGACGGCGGAGGCAGCGTGTCCACCGGCGGTGCCTCCGGCGGGCTGATCAACACCGCGTTGAGGTTCTGGCCGAAGGAATGTTGCGTGTTCGCCGGGACGTAGCCCAGTTCCTGGGCGGACTGGGGCGCCGCTTCCGGAATCTCGGGCGCATCGGGCGGACGGGTCACTGCGATCTGCACCGTGGTGGTGCGGCCCACGAACACGGGTTCGGTGCCTGCCGGTCCCGCCGACGGAGTGTCCGGGCCGACACCTTCCAGGGGTTCGGCGTCGTACCAGGGTCCCCAGGTGCCGTCGGCCTTCTTGGCGCGCACCCGTGCGGTGGTGCCGGTGAAGTCCTGAGCGGTCAGCGCCACCAACGAGAACGGCGTGTCCTGGTGGATCTCGCGGATCGTCTCCCCGCCGCCCAGCCCCGTCAGCGGTCGCTGCGCCAGGTGCGGCGCCTCGGCGATCGCGCCGTCGTCACCGTCGCCGGGCAAGCCGAAAAGGGCCATCGGCAACGTCACGACCGTCGCCGCAAGCGCGGTGAACAGCAGTGACGGCGTGGGACGGCGAGTCGGCACGGACTGATGTTACGTATGTGCCAGGTGATGCTAGTGGTGCGACACGGTTGGAAGCAGAACTAATCGATCGCCAGACCGGCACCGGCACCGCAGAGCCGAAGCGGCTTCTGCGGTGCCGTCTGGTGACAGGTCTCAGGCGCCGGGTGCTGGTGCCGGCACGGGGGCCGGGACCGGGGGCACCGCCGGCGCGCCGGGCGGCTTGGCCGCCGACATGATCGCCGGCATCACCATGCCCTTGAGCAGGTCGATCGCCTGCCCCGCACCGAGTTGATCGGCCATGCTGGACAGCTCGCCGATGATGCCGCCGCTACCGGAGGTGCCAGTCGCCGCCGGCATCGTCGCCAGCGAGGGGTCGCCGAGGATCGGATAGGTGCCCGCGGCCGGGTCCAGCCCGATCGGTGCCGCGATCGGCACCTCGCTCGGAGCGGGCAGCCCGGTGGCCGACGAGATCGGCGTGGCGCCCAGGGCAGGGTCGGTCAGCGCCGGCGGCGTCGACAGTCCCGGCGTGGTCAGCCCCGGCGTGGTCAGGCCCGCGTCACCGGTCGGACTGGTCAGCGCCGGGCTGGTCAGCGCGGGGTTGGTCAGGGCCGGATCGGTCAGTGAGGGCGCGGTCGCGGTCACACCGGGAACCGTCGCGCTCGGGGCCGTCAGGCTCGGAGCCGTCAGGCCGGGTGTGCTGAGCCCGGGCGCAGTCAGGCTGGGCGACGTCAGCTCGGGGGTGGTGAGCGCCGGCGTGGTCAGGCCCGGAGACGTCAGCGTGGTGGGCGAGCTCGAGCCCGTTCCGGTCAGAATGCCGGTCGGCATCGGCGGAAGGTTGATGCCGAACTGCGAGAGGCCCTGCGTCAAGGCGGACATCAGCTCATTCGGAAGATCGGTGATCGTCGCCGCCTGGACGAATTCACGGTGCTGGGGGGCCGGCTTGGTGGCCTCCGTCAGCTCGGTCACGGCGACTACTGCAGCGGGACTCGCGACTGCCAAGGCCAGGACTGCGCTCGTGGCTGTCGACAGCCTGCGTCGACGTCGGTTCGGCACGGAAGTCTCCTCAATACATGGGCTACGACTATTAGTGGTCGCTTTATGGTTCGGCTAGGCGATTCAGGTGAACAGCCCAGGTCGTGCGCTGTCGGTAGTCGGGACCGACGTGATCGACGGTACTGGTGTGACTTCTGAGGCGAAAGTGACGATATGTAATCGTGAGCCGATCGCAATATTCGGCTCCTGTCGGATTCGGGCAGTGCGCTCGCGGTCGGATACCCTTGCTGCCGATGACCACGCCTGTTTCTCCGGTCGCTCCGCTCTCCGGAGCCCGTTTTGACCTCTTTGTCGTCGGCTCCGGATTCTTCGGCCTGACGATTGCCGAGCGCGTGGCGACCCAGCTGGACAAGCGGGTGCTCGTCATCGAGCGTCGCCCGCACATCGGCGGTAACGCCTACTCGGAGGCCGAGCCGCAGACCGGTATCGAGGTGCACAAGTACGGCGCGCACCTGTTCCACACCTCCAACAAGCGGGTCTGGGACTACGTGCGTCAGTTCACCGAGTTCACCGGATACCAGCACCGGGTGTACGCGATGCACGGCGGTCAGGCCTATCAGTTCCCGATGGGGCTGGGGCTGGTGTCGCAGTTCTTCGGCAAGTACTTCACCCCCGATGAGGCGCGACAACTGATCAGGGAGCAGGCCGCCGAGATCAAGACCGAGGACGCGCAGAACCTCGAAGAGAAGGCCATCTCGCTGATCGGGCGCCCGCTCTACGAGGCGTTCGTCAAGGGCTATACGGCCAAACAGTGGCAGACCGATCCCAAGGACCTGCCCGCGGCCAACATCACCCGGCTTCCGGTGCGCTACACGTTCGACAACCGCTACTTCAACGACACCTACGAGGGGCTGCCCGCCGAGGGCTACACCAAGTGGTTGGAGAACATGGCCGCCGACGGCCGCATCGAGGTCCGGTTGGACACCGACTGGTTCGACGTCCGCGACCGACTGCGCGCCGAGAACCCCGATGCGCCGGTCGTATACACCGGTCCGCTCGACCGGTACTTCGACTATGTCGACGGACGGCTGGGGTGGCGCACCCTCGACTTCGAGATGGAGGTGCTCGACACCGGGGACTTCCAGGGCACACCGGTGATGAACTACAACGACCTCGATGTGCCATACACCAGGATCCACGAGTTCCGGCACTTCCACCCCGAGCGCACGTATCCGACCGACAAGACGGTCATCATGCGCGAGTTCTCCCGATTCGCCGACAACGACGACGAGCCCTACTATCCGATCAACACCGAAGCCGACCGCGCGTTGCTGGCCGCTTACCGGGCCCGAGCCAAGGCCGAAACCGCTTCTGCCAAGGTGTTGTTCGGGGGCAGGCTGGGGACCTACCAGTACTTGGACATGCACATGGCCATCGCCAGCGCGTTGAGCATGTACGACAACACACTCGCACCGCACCTGCGTGACGGTGCGCCACTGACCGAACCAGGCCCAGAAAGCAGTAGCGCATGAGCGAGATTCCCTCCGGCGCACTGGAATCCGCAGAATCGAAGGCGGTCAGCCTGCTGGCCCGCGTGATTCTGCCGCGTCCAGGCGAACCCCATGACGTCCGCAAGCTCTACATCGAGGAAGCGGAAACCAACGCCAAGCGCGCACACGCGCCGTCGCGCACCGAACTCGAGATCGGCACCGAATCGCAGGTGTCGTTCGCGACCTACTTCAACGCGTTCCCGGCCAGCTACTGGCGGCGTTGGTCGATCCTGCAGTCGGTGGTGTTGCGGGTCGAGTTGACCGGCAGCGCGCGGGTCGACGTCTACCGGTCGAAGGCCACCGGCGCGCGGATCACGGTCGGTGGCGCCCCGATCGTCAGCGAGCGCGCGGGTGAACCCGCTCATGTCGAGTTCGAGGTCGAGCTGGGCCCGTTCGAGGACGGTGGCTGGATCTGGTTCGACATCGCCACCGATGCGGCCTCGACACTGCACCACGCCGGCTGGTACGCGCCGGTGCCTGCACCGAGCCGAGCCAACATCGCCGTCGGCATCCCGACCTTCAACCGTCCCGCGGACTGCGTCAACGCGCTGGCGGCGCTGACGTCGGATCCGTTGGTGGACGAGGTGATCAGCGCCGTCATCGTCTCCGATCAGGGGAACAACAAGGCCAAGGACCATCCGAACTTCGATGAGGCCGCGGCCGCCCTCGGGAACCGGTTGACCATTCACAACCAGCCGAACCTCGGCGGCTCCGGCGGCTACAGCCGGGTGATGTACGAGGCGCTGAAGAACACCGACTGCGAACAGATCCTGTTCATGGACGACGACATCCGCGTCGAGCCCGACTCGATCCTGCGGGCGCTGGCGATGAACCGGTTCGCAAAGACGCCGACACTGGTCGGCGGCCAGATGCTCAACCTCCAGGAGCCCTCGCACCTGCACGTGATGGGGGAGATGGTGGACTCCGAGAACTTCATGTGGACCAACGCGGTCAACACCGAGTACGACCACAACTTCGCCAAGCACGCTCTGGCGGACGAGGATTCAGCGCGTAGCAGGTTGCTGCACCGCCGCATCGACGTCGACTACAACGGCTGGTGGATGTGCATGATCCCGCGTCAGGTCGCCGAGGAGCTCGGCCAGCCGCTACCGCTGTTCATCAAGTGGGACGACGCCGACTACGGCCTGCGCGCCGGCGAGCACGGCTATCCGACCGTCACGCTTCCCGGCGCCGCGATCTGGCACATGGCATGGAGCGACAAGGACGACGCGATCGACTGGCAGGCCTACTTCCACTTGCGCAACCGGCTGGTCGTCGCCGCGCTGCACTGGGACGGCAATGTCAGCGGGCTGGTCGCCAGCCATCTGAAGGCGACACTCAAACACCTTCTGTGCCTTGAGTATTCGACCGTTGCGATCCAGAACAAGGCGATGGACGATTTCCTGGCCGGGCCCGAACACCTGTTTTCGATCCTGGAGTCGGCGCTGCCCGAGGTGCGCAAGATGCGTCAGCAGTACCCGGACGCGGTGGTGCTGCCGAGCGCGGCCGAGCTGCCGACGCCGTCGGACAAGCGCTGGCGCAAGAAGGTGCGGATCCCCACCAACGCGGTGGCCATCTCGACGCGGTTGTCGCGCGGCGTGATTCACCAGCTGCGGCCGCATGACCCCGAACACCACCGGCGGCCCCAGATCAACGTCGCCACCCAGGATGCCCGGTGGTTCTCGCTGTGCCGGGTGGACGGCGTCACAGTGACGACCGCCGACGGCCGCGGTGTCGTGTACCGCCAGCGCGACCGCGAGAAGATGTTCGAGCTGCTGCGCGAATCACTCAAGCGCCAGGCGCGCCTCGCGCGCAAGTTCAACCGGATGCGCAAGGTCTACCGCGAGGCGTTGCCGACTCTGACGAGCAAGCAGAAGTGGGAGACGGTCCTCTTGGAGTCGTCTGCACATGGATGAGAGCTCGCTGCTGAGCCCTGTGGTCGGGGACGCCGCTCTTCGCCCGCGGGACCAGCGCGGCGAGGAGGCCGCTCTGGTCGCCGTGCAGTCCGCGCTCGGTGACCGCCCCGCGGTCCTTTCGACGGCGCGCGCGTTGTCCCATTTCGGCGAGCACAGCCTCGGCTGGTTGGCAATAGCCCTGTTGGGGGCGCTGTTTCAGGCCGACCGTCGGCGTGACTGGCTGGCCGTGGGCGCCGGTGCGTTCGCCGCACACGCCGCCGCGGTGCTGATCAAGCGGGTGGTCCGCCGCGAACGGCCGCACCATCCCGCGATCTCGGTCAATGTCGGCACGCCGAGCCGGCTGAGCTTCCCGTCCGCGCACGCGACGTCGACGACGGCGGCGTCGGTGTTGATGGCCCGGGTCACCGGGTTGCCGCTGCCTGCGCTGCTGGTGCCGCCGATGGCGTTGTCGCGGTTGGTACTCGGCGTGCACTACCCCAGCGACGTCCTCACCGGCGTCGCGGTCGGGGCAGTCGTCGCGAAGGCCGTCGGCACGGTGGCCGACCGCGCCGAAGGGAACGCATGAGCATCTCCAGTGACAGCAGCGCAGAGAGCGTACGGCCGATGAATGGACAACCGGCACCGCAGAAGGGCCCGCCGCGCAACGCCGCGACGGGTCTTATCAAGGCGATCCGACCGCGCCAATGGGTGAAGAACCTGCTCGTGCTGGCCGCGCCGATCGCCTCCCTCGGCGGCGACGTCCAATACGACTACGGCAGCGTCGCGATCAACATCCTGATCGCGTTCGTGACGTTCTCGCTGGCCGCCTCGTCGATCTATCTGGTCAACGACGCCCGCGACGTGGAAGCCGATCGTCAGCATCCCACGAAGCGGTTCCGGCCGATCGCTGCCGGTGTGGTCCCGGAATGGTTGGCCTACACCGCAGCTGTGGTGTTGGCGGCCGCGGCACTGGCCATCTCGGTGCTCGCCTCGACCAACCTGACGGTGGTCATCGCGGTCTACATCGGCATGCAGTTGGCGTACTGCTTCGGCCTCAAACACCAAGCGGTGCTCGACATCTGCATCGTGTCGTCGGCGTACCTGATCCGCGCCATCGCCGGCGGCGCCGCGGCGGGCATCCCGCTGTCGCAATGGTTCCTGCTCGTGATGACGTTCGGTTCGCTGTTCATGGTGGCCGGCAAGCGGTATGCCGAACTACAGCTCGCCGAACGCACGGGTGCCAAGATCCGCAAGTCACTGGAGAGCTATACGGCGTCGTATCTGCGCTTCGTGTGGACGTTGTCGGCCACGGCGATGGTGCTCTGCTACGGCCTGTGGGCCTTCGAACGTGATGGCACCACCGCGTCGTGGTATGCGGTCACGATCATTCCGATCACCATCGCAATCCTTCGGTACGCGGTCGACGTCGACGGCGGATTGGCCGGGGAGCCCGAGGAGATCGCGCTCAAAGACCGGGTACTGCAGCTGTTGCTGCTGGCGTGGATCGGGACCATCGGTGCCGCCGTCTTCCTCAGCTGAGACCCTCCGCCGACCGGTGCCGGGCGGGTGGGTCGGTGAGATCGAACGCAACCTCGCCCGCTGGCCCGCGTTCCGTTACGACAACACGGTCCGGATCAGCCTGTGGATCAACGTGGTGTTGGTCGTGGTGCTGTTCGGCTGGGGCGCATGGCAGCGGCGCTGGATAGCCGACGACGGCCTGATCGTGCTGCGCACCGTGCGAAACCTGTTGGCGGGCAACGGGCCGGTGTTCAACGCCGGTGAGCGGGTCGAGGCCAATACTTCGACCGCGTGGACCTACCTGGTCTACTTCGGCGCGCTGGTGGGTGGCTCCGTGCGGCTGGAGTACGTCGTGCTCGTGCTGGCGCTGGTGCTCAGCCTGTTGGGTGTGGCGTTCGTGATGTTGGGCACCGGCCGGTTGTATGCGCCGAGCCTGCAAGGCCGGCGTGCGCTGATGCTGCCCGCGGGCGTACTCGTCTACATCGCGCTTCCGCCCGCGCGCGACTTCGCCACCTCCGGGCTCGAAAACGGTTTGGTACTGGCATATCTGGGCCTGCTGTGGTGGATGATGGTGTGCTGGGCCCAGCGACCGCGCGGCCACCGGGCGACTTCTGCCCCTGTCCTGCGCGGAGGCGCACCGACAATCCGCAGACAACCCCTCGGGACCCCGGCGTCACCCCCGGCAGGCGGAACCTTCGACATCGCACTGGCTTTCGTTGCGGGTCTGAGCGTGCTGGTTCGGCCCGAGCTCGCCCTGATCGGCGGGTCGGCACTCGTGATGATGCTGATCGCGGTGCGCGACTGGCGTCGCCGCGCGGTGATCATCGTCGCGGGCGGCCTGCTTCCGGTGGCGTATCAGATCTTCCGGATGGGCTACTACGGCCTGGTGGTTCCCAATACCGCGGTGGCCAAGGACGCGGGCGGAGCGAAATGGTCGCAGGGCTTCGTCTACCTGGCGAACTTCAACCAGCCGTACCTGCTGTGGGCGCCGGCGATCCTGCTCGCCGGGCTCGCCGGGGTCGTGTGGGTGATCCGCGGGCGTCCCCGGCCGAATCGCGCCGCGATGGCCCCGGGCTCCGGACGCCTGGCGCGGATGGTGCAGAGCCCCGCCGCGGTGGTGGTCTTCTTTCTCGTCAGCGGTCTGCTGCAGGCGATCTACTGGATCCGTCAGGGCGGGGACTTCATGCACGGCAGGGTGCTCCTGACCCCGCTGTTCGTGATGCTGGCGCCGGTCGCGGTGATCCCCGTCGTCCTTCCCGACGAGACCCGGATGGCCCGCGGCGCGGGCTATCTGTTCGTGGGCGCCACCACCGTGCTGTGGGTGGCGGTCGCGGGGTGGGCGCTGTGGGCGGCCAATTCGCCGGGAATGGGCCGGGACGCCACCCGCGTCACGTACTCCGGCATCGTCGACGAGCGGCGGTTCTACTCCCAGGCCACGGGCCATGCGCACCCGCTGACCGCCGCGGACTACCTGGACTATCCGCGGATGCGCGCGGTGCTCGAGGCGTTGGAGAACACACCCGACGGTGCACTGCTGCTGCCGTCGGGCAACTATGACCAGTGGGACGTGGTTCCCGCGCTGCCACCGCCACCGGACGCGCCGGCCGACTACCGAGGTCCACACACGGTCTTCTTCACCAACCTCGGCATGCTGGGCATGAACGTCGGACTCGACGTTCGGGTCATCGACCAGATCGGGCTGGCCAATCCATTGGCCGCACACACCGAACGCCTCGAGGACGGCCGAATCGGCCACGACAAGAACCTGTTCGCCGACTGGGCGATCGCGGAGGGACCGTTCCTCAAAGAGCCGCCGTTCATTCCGGGTTACATCGACGAGGACTGGGTCAGACAGGCCGAGGCGGCGCTGAAGTGTCCGGAGACCGACGCGATGCTGAACTCGGTGCGCGGCCCGATGAGCCCGCGTCGGTTCCTGTCCAATCTCGTGCACGCCTACCAGTTCACGCAGTACCGGATCGACCGCGTGCCCCTCTATGAGCTCCAACGCTGTGATTTGCCCCTGCCGGAACCGGTATCCGAGCCGTACAGGGGCATGCCCGCCACGGGTCCGTAACGCCGCGACCCCTCCGGACCGATAGACAGACGCGAACTGCTCTTTTCGCGGCGCCCGAGATACGAACGGATGGATCGACCTGTGCGAACCTGGCTTCGCCGTGTGCTGGCGGCGGCAGCCGCGGCCGTGGCGCTGCCGAGCGGGGCCGCCGCGGTCGGCGCGGCGGCGCCGGCCAGCGCGTTCTCCCGCGAGGGACTTCCCGTCGAGTACCTCGACGTCTATTTCCCGTCGATGGGCCGCATCGTGCGCGTCCAATTCCAGCCTGCCGGAACGGAATTGGGCGACCAGAAGGCGGTGTATCTCCTCGACGGCATGCGGGCCCGCGACGACTACAACGGCTGGGACATCGAAACCGCCGCATTCGAGTGGTTTTTCGAGTCCGGGGTGGCCACCGTGATGCCGGTGGGCGGGGAGGCCAGCTTCTACGCCGACTGGTACACGCCCTCGAGTTTCAACAGCCAGCCCTACACCTACAAATGGGAAACCTTCCTGACCGACGAGCTGCCCGCGTGGCTGGCCGCCAACAAAGACGTCTCCACCACCGGCAATGCGGTCGTGGGCGTGTCGATGTCGGGCAGCGCGGCGCTGATCCTGTCGGCCCACCACCCACATCAGTTCGCTTATGCTGCGTCGCTTTCGGGTCCCCTGAACCCGTCGGCGCCGTCGATGCAGCAGGCCATCCGGGTGGCCATGCTCGACGCCGGCGGTTACAGCGTCGACAACATGTGGGGCGCGCCGTGGGACGGGGCGTGGAAGCGTCACGACCCGGTCCACCGGGCGGCCAGGTTGGCGGCCAACAACACTCGCCTGTGGAGTCACTGTGCCCCAAGCGGATCCGCACCGCGAGAAGCCGACACCGACCCGAACCAGACCTTCGATGCCCGCAGCCTGGAATCGATGACGTTGAAGAGCAGCAAAGACTTCCAGACGGCCTACCTGACGGCCGGAGGAAACAACGCCACGTTCGAATTCCCTCCTCAGGGAAATCACGCGTGGCCGGACTGGGGTGCGCAGCTGCAAACCCTGAAACCCGACCTGGTCACAACACTCCGCGGTAGAGCGGCGTGACCAGGGTGGACATCTCTCGAATGGGTAGATCACGCCGACGTGTGGTTGACTGCACGGGTTACGCGGCTTGCCTGAGCGGCATTTCCGCGTGCGGCATACAACAGATGGGATAGATGACGCATGAAGTTCGTTGGCAAGATCCGGGGTGCCTGGGTCCGCCGGCTGGCGGGAGCCGCCCTGGCGGCCGCCGTGCTGCCGGGCTTGGTGAGCGCCATCGGAGGCTCGGCCACCGCGGAGGCTTTCTCTCGTCCGGGTCTGCCGGTCGAGTACCTCATGGTTCCGTCCGCAGGGATGGGCCGTGACATCAAGGTTCAGTTCCAGAACGGCGGGCCGAACGCGCCGGGCGTGTATCTGCTCGACGGTCTTCGTGCCCGCGATGACTTCAACGGCTGGGACATCGAAACTGCGGCCTTCGAGTGGTATCTGGACTCCGGCCTCGCGGTGATCATGCCGGTGGGTGGCCAGTCCAGCTTCTACAGCGACTGGTACAAGCCGGCCTGCGGCAAGGCAGGCTGCCAGACCTACAAGTGGGAGACGTTCCTGACCCAGGAGCTGCCCGCATACCTCGCCGCCAACAAGGGCGTGAACCCGAACCGCAATGCCGCAGTCGGGCTGTCCATGGCCGGATCGGCCGCGATGACGCTGGCGATCTACTACCCGCAGCAGTTCCAGTACGCCGCCTCGCTGTCCGGGTTCCTGAACCTGTCCGAGGGCTGGTGGCCGATGCTGGTCGGGCTTTCGATGGGTGACGCCGGCGGCTACGAGTCCGAGGACATGTGGGGCCCGTCGAGCGATCCCGCGTGGAAGCGCAACGACCCGATGGTCAACATCGACAAGCTGGTCGCCAACGGCACCCGCATCTGGGTGTTCTGCGGTAACGGCAAGCCGGCCGAGATCAACGGCCGCGTCGCCGGTGACAACTTCAACGCGAAGTTCCTGGAGAGCTTCACGCTGCGCACCAACGAGACGTTCCAGGAGCAGTACCTGGCCGCGGGCGGTAAGAACGGCGTGTTCAACTTCCCGCAGGGCGGCACGCACGACTGGCCGTACTGGGGTCAGCAGCTCCAGCAGATGAAGCCGGACATCCAGCGCGTGCTCGGCGCCACGCCGCAGCCGTCGACCCCGATCGCGACCGAGGCCTCGGTCACGACGACGGACGCCGGTAACTGACTGGTGCGGCAATAGGTTCATAGTTGGCGGCGGCGATCCTTCGGGGTCGCCGCCGTCGGCCTTTTCCGACCACGCCCGCGCCGGTGTGTGATTGACTACCTCGCGCGGGGACAGCAGACCGAGGTGAGGTGGGCGAGCCGATGCAGGGGATCTTCCGGGCGATCTTGACCGTGGCGCTGGCCGCCGGTCTGTGGACCGCGGGTACGGCCGTCGCGCCGAAGGCCGAGGCGCAAGTCGAAATGCTGATGGTGCCTTCGGCGGCGATGGGACGCGACATCCCCGTCGCCTTCCAGGGCGGTGGCCCGCACGCTGTCGTGCTGCTCGACGCGTTCAACGCCGCACCCGACGTCAGCAACTGGGTCACCGCGGGCAATGCGATGAACACTCTCGCGGGTAAGGGCATCTCGGTGGCCGCGCCCGCGGGCGGCGCGTGGAGCATGTACACGAACTGGGAGGCCGACGGCAGCCGCCAGTGGGAGACGTTCCTCGCCGACGAGCTGCCGAACTGGCTGGCCGCCAACAAGGGCCTGGCGCCGTCTGGGCACGGCATCGTGGGGGCCGCACAGGGCGGCTACGGCGCGATGGCGATGGCCACCTTCCATCCGGACCGCTATCGCTTCGCCGGCTCCCTGTCCGGCTTCCTCACCCCCGAGCGCACCGGCGTCGACGGTGCCATCACCGCCGGGCTCGCGCAGTTCGGCGGCGTCGAGACCCGCAACATGTGGGGACTGCCACAGCTGGGCCGGTGGAAGTGGCATTCGCCCAACGTCCATGTCCAGTTGCTGGCCGACAACAACACCCGGCTGTGGGTGTGGAGCGGTCCGGTCGGAGGATGCACCGATCCTGCCGCGATGATCGGCTACTGCGACATCGCGTCGGGCACCAATCGCGAGTTCTACCAGCACTACCGTTCCGTCGGCGGCAAGAACGGACACTTCGACTTTCCGACCAGCGGCAACCACGACTGGGGTTCCTGGAGCGGTCAGCTCGCGGCCATGAGCGGCGAGTTGGCGGCGACGATCGCTTAGCCGAAGACCCGCTGTTTCCGAACCGGGACCGCCTGTCGGCAGCCGGTACCTTGGAGGAGTGCAACGCTCGGTACGGACGACTGCGGCAGGCTCGCTGCTGATAGCTTCGGCGACGGCGTTGCTGACCGGGTGTTCGGGCCCCGACGTCATGGCGGCCATGGGATTGCCGACGTCAGAGACGGCGCCCGCGCCGGGGCAGCCCGCCGAGCCCATGGCCCCGCCGTCGGCGACCGGGCACTCCAACACGCTCGTGCTGACCGATCGCCAGCGTGGCTATCTCGACGCACTCACCGCCGCCGGGGTGAAGCCGTCCAGCGAGCTGCTGGCGCTGCGTGTCGGGTCGTATGTATGCCAGGCCCGTGCCGCCAGGCACGACGACCAGAAGGTCTGGGATTCGATCTATCCGCTGGTGCGCGGCGATGCGATGGATCACATCTCCGGTAGGGCCCCGACCGTCAACGTCGATGCGGCGACCGCCGATTACATTCGCATCGCAACCGAACGACTCTGCTAGCAGGAGCCCAACCGACACATGGCTACTACCAACCGGCGGAAACGCCACCGTATCCTCGCGCTCGTCGCGGCCGGCGCGATGGCGCTCGTGGTGGTGCTGCTCATCATCATCGTCGTCGTGATCCTGCGAAAACCCGACGGTCCGGCCGGCGTCCCGCCGACGGCCGTGCCACCGACCGGGATCAGCCCGACCAAGAAGCCGCGGCCGGAGTTTCAGGACGCGAGCTGCCCCGATGTGCAGATGATCTCGGTTCCGGGCACGTGGGAGTCCTCACCGAAAATGGACCCGTTCAACCCGACTCAGTTCCCGATCGCACTGCTGCTCAACGTGACGAACCCGACCCGTGGGCAGTTCGCGAACGACCGGCTCGAGGTGTTCACCGTCCCGTACACGGCGCAGTTCCACAATCCGTTCTCGCAGGACGGCCAGATGACCTACAACGACAGCCGCGCCGAGGGCTTCAACGCGACGGTCAAGGCCATGACGGAGATGAACGAGCGCTGCCCGCTGACCAGTTACGTGATCGTCGGGTTCTCCCAGGGCGCCGTCATCGCCGGTGACATCGCCAGCGATATCGGCAACGGGCGCGGCCCCGTCGACGAGGATCTGGTGCTGGGTGTGACGTTGATCGCCGACGGCCGCAGGCAGACCGGTGTCGGCGTGGACGTCGGCCCCAATCCGCCGGGTCAGGGCGCCGAGATCACGCTGCGCGATGTGCCCATGCTCGACGGCATGGGCCTGGCCATGACGGGCCCGCGGCCCGGCGGGTTCGGTGCACTCAACGATCGCGTCAACGAGATCTGCGCTCCCGGTGACCTGATCTGCTCGGCGCCGCCGGAGGCGTTCAACATCATGAACCTGCCCAAGACCATCGACATCCTGCTCGGCGGTGCGGGACAACCGATTCACGCGATGTACGCCACCACGCAGTTCTGGAGTCTCGACGGGCTGTCGGCCACCCAGTGGACGCAGCGCTGGGCACAGGAAAAGATCGATAACGCTCCGCAGCCAAAACATGGCTGACCTGTGACCAGACCTGATTTGGACGGCGCCACCACGTCACCTAACATTAAGAAAAAACTAAGAGCAGTAAGCGAATAGCCGACCGGTACCATTTTGCGGGGTGCGGGGCTTGGGGGCGGCTCGGAAAAGTTAAGTGCAATCGGCATCGAGAAGCGTGTGCCGCTGACAGGAGAGTGCGATGGGGTTCCATAACCCGTTCATCAAGGACGGACTGATCAAGTTTCCCGACAACGGGAGCCTGGTCAAACACGTCGAACGATGGGCGAAGGTGCGTGGAGACAAGCTCGCCTACCGCTTCCTGGACTTCTCCACCGAGCGCGACGGAGTCGCCCGCGATCTGCGCTGGGCCGACTTCGGTGCCCGCAACCGCGCGGTCGGTGCGCGGCTGCAACAGGTCACCCAGCCCGGTGACCGCGTCGCGATCCTGTGCCCGCAGAACCTCGACTATCTCGTCGCGTTCTTCGGGACCCTGTACTCGGGCCGCATCGCGGTGCCGCTGTTCGACCCGAACGAACCCGGCCACGTGGGCCGCCTGCACGCCGTGCTCGACGACTGCCATCCGTCGGCGATCCTGACGACCACCGATGCGGCCGAGGGTGTGCGCAAGTTCTTCCGCACCCGCCCGGCCAACCAGCGTCCGCGCGTGATCGCAGTCGACGCGGTGCCCAACGAGGTCGGCGCCACCTGGGAGCCCGTCGAGGTCGACGAGCACACCATCGCCTACCTGCAGTACACCTCGGGTTCCACGCGGATCCCGACCGGCGTGCAGATCACCCACCTGAACCTGGCCACCAACGTGGTGCAGGTGATCGAGGCGCTCGACGGCCAGGAAGGCGACCGCGGTGTGTCCTGGCTGCCGTTCTTCCACGACATGGGCCTGATCACAGTGCTGCTGTCGCCGATGCTCGGCCACTACATCACGTTCATGACCCCGGCCGCGTTCGTGCGCCGCCCCGGCCGTTGGATCCGTGAAATGGCCCGCAAGGAAGGCGACACCGGCGGGACCATCTCGGTGGCTCCGAACTTCGCGTTCGACCATGCCGCTGCCCGCGGCGTGCCCAAGGACGGCGAGCCGCCGCTCGACCTGTCCAACGTCAAGTGCATCCTCAACGGCAGCGAACCGATCTCGGCGGCAACCGTGCGGCGGTTCAACGAGGCCTTCGGCCCGTTCGGCTTCCAGCCCAAGGCGATCAAGCCCTCTTACGGCCTGGCCGAGGCCACACTGTTCGTGTCGACCACGCCGATGGACGCCGAACCGACGATCACTCCGGTGGACCGCGACGAGCTCAACGTCGGCCGCTTCGTTCCGGTGTCCGAGGATTCGCCCAAGGCCGTTCCGCAGGCCGGCGCCGGCAAGATCGGCATCGCCGAGTGGGCGGTCATCGTCGACAACGACACCGCCACCGAGCTGCCCGACGGGCAGATCGGCGAGGTCTGGATCAGCGGCCAGAACATGGGCACGGGCTATTGGGGGAAGCCCGAGGAGACCATCGCGACGTTCCAGAACATCCTCAAGTCGCGGACCAACCCGTCGCACGCCGAAGGCGCGACCGACGACGCGACCTGGGTGCGCACCGGCGACCTGGGCGCCTACTACGACGGCGAGCTCTACATCACCGGTCGCGTCAAGGATCTGGTGATCATCGACGGGCGCAACCACTACCCGCAGGACCTGGAGTACTCCGCGCAGGAGGCCACCAAGGCGCTGCGCACCGGGTTCGTGGCGGCGTTCTCGGTGCCCGCCAACCAATTGCCCGACGAGGTGTTCGACAACGCCCACTCCGGACTCAAGCGCGATCCCGACGACACCTCCGAGCAACTGGTGATCGTCGGTGAGCGGGCACCCGGCGCCCACAAGCTCGACATGGGTCCCATCTCCGACGACATCCGCGCGGCGATCGCGGTGCGCCACGGCGTCACCGTCCGCGACGTGCTGCTGACCCCCGCCGGCGCGATCCCGCGCACCTCGAGCGGCAAGATCGGTCGCCGGGCGTGCCGCGCGGCCTACCTGGACGGCAGTCTGCGCAGCGGGAAGATCGCCAACGCGTTCCCCGACGAGACAGACTGAGACTCTCCCCGAATATGGCTGATACACAAGACGATTCGCAGCAACCAGAGATGCCGTCCGGCGACGAGATCCAGCTGGCGCCCGAAAAGCCGCTCACCGCACCGCGCACCGATATGACGGTCAACGAGATGCGCGAGTGGCTGCGCAACTGGATCGGCAACGCGACCGGACAGTCGCCCGACTCCATCAGCGAGAGCGCGCCGATGGTCGAACTCGGGCTGTCCTCGCGCGATGCCGTCGCGATGGCCAGCGACATCGAGGACCTGACCGGCGTCACGTTGACCGCCACCGTCGCGTTCCGCCACCCCACCATCGAATCGCTGGCCACGGTGATCATCGAGGGCGAGCCCGAACCCGAGGACATCGGCGACGACGAGGACTGGACGCGGACGCGCGACGTCGAGGACATCGCGATCGTCGGCCTGGCCACCCGCTTCCCCGGTGACATGAACACCCCCGACGAGACGTGGCAGGCGCTCCTGGAGGGCCGTGACGCGATCACCGATCTGCCGGAGGGCCGCTGGGAGGAGTTCCTCGGCGAGCCCCGCATCGCCGAGCGCGTCGCCAAGGCCCGCACCCGCGGCGGTTACCTCTCCGACATCAAGGGGTTCGACGCCGAGTTCTTCGCACTGTCGAAGATGGAGGCCGACAACATCGATCCGCAGCAGCGGATGGCGCTCGAATTGACCTGGGAGGCACTGGAAAACGCCCGCATCCCTGCATCGAGTCTGCGCGGCGGCAACGTCGGTGTCTACATCGGCAGCTCGCTGAACGACTACAGCTTCCTGGCCATGTCGGACCCGTCGATCGCCCACCCGTACGCGATCACCGGCACGGCGAGTTCGATCATCGCCAACCGGGTTTCGTACTTCTACGACTTCCGCGGCCCCTCGGTGGCCGTCGACACCGCCTGCTCGAGTTCGCTGGTCGCCGCGCACCAGGGTGTGCAGGCGCTGCGCTCGGGTGAGGCCGACGTCGTTGTCGTCGGCGGCGTCAACGCGTTGATCACCCCGCTGGTGACGGTCGGCTTCGACGAAGTCGGCGGGGTGCTCGCGCCGGACGGCCGGATCAAGTCGTTCTCGCAGGACGCCGACGGCTACGCCCGTTCCGAGGGCGGCGGAATGCTTGTGCTCAAGCGGGTTTCGGATGCCCGCCGCGACGGCGACGAGATCCTCGCCGTGATCGCGGGCAGCGCGGTCAACCACGACGGCCGGTCCAACGGTCTGCTCGCGCCCAATCCCGACGCGCAGGCCGAGGTGCTGCGCAAGGCGTACAAGGACGCCGGCATCAACCCGCGCCTCGTCGACTACATCGAGGCGCACGGCACCGGCACCATCCTCGGTGATCCGATCGAGGCCGACGCGCTCGGGCGCGTCGTGGGCAGGGGGCGGGCGGCCGACAAGCCGGCGCTGCTGGGCGCGATCAAATCCAATGTGGGACACCTGGAGTCGGCGGCGGGCGCGGCGAGCCTGGCGAAGATGACGTTGGCCCTGCGCAACGACAAGATCCCGCCGTCGATCAACTACGCAGGCCCCAACCCCTACATCGACTTCGACGGTGTGCACCTCAAGGTCGCCGACACCGTCACCGACTGGCCGCGCTACAGCGGCTATGCGATTACCGGCGTCTCGGGGTTCGGTTTCGGCGGCGCCAACGCCCACCTCGTGCTGCGCGAGGTGCTGCCGTCGGACCTCGTCGAGCCCGAACCGGAGCCGGAACCCGAAACCGGGCAAGACAAGTCGTCTGACGCGAACGCCGTCTACATCGGCGGGGTGCGGATGGACGAGTACGGCGAATTCATCGATGACGATGACGACGACGCTCTGGACCGGCCAGCGCACGCATTGCAGGACGAGCCCGAACTGCCCGGCCTGACGGACGAGGCCAAGCGCCTGCTCGAGGCAGCCCGCGAGGAGATGGAGGCCGGTGAGCAGCCGGCACCGGTTGTACCGCTGGCGGTCTCGGGTTTCTTGACGTCGCGGAAGAAGGCCACCGCAGCCGAGCTGGCCGACTGGATCGACAGCCCCGAGGGGCGGGCGTCGTCGCTGGAGTCGATCGGTCGTGCGCTATCGCGGCGCAACCACGGGCGCTCGCGCGCGGTGGTGCTGGCCCACGATCACGACGAGGCCATCAAGGGCCTACGCGCGGTGGCCGAGGGCAAGCAGCACCCGAGTGTGTTCAGCGCCGACGGCCCGGTGACGAACGGGCCGGTGTGGGTGCTCGCGGGTTTCGGTGCGCAGCACCGCAAGATGGGCAAGAACCTGTACCTGCGCAACGAGGTGTTCGCAGAGTGGATCGACAAGGTCGATGCGCTCATCCAGGATGAACGGGGTTATTCGATCCTCGAGCTGATCCTCGATGACGCGGTCGACTACACCAATGAGACCTGCGAGTACCCCATCGAAGTCGTCCAGACCGTGATCTTCGCCCTGCAGATCGCGCTCGGTGAGTTGCTCAAGCACCACGGCGCCAAACCTGCTGCGGTGGTAGGCCAGTCGCTCGGCGAGGCCGCCGCCGCGTATTTCGCGGGCGGCCTGTCACTGGAGGACGCCACCCGGGCCATCTGTTCGCGTGCTCACCTGATGGGTGAGGGCGAGGCCATGCTGTTCGGCGAATGGATCCGGTTGATGGCGCTTGTCGAGTATTCGGCCGACGAGATCGATACCGTGTTTGCCGATTTCAAGGATCTCGAGGTATGCGTCTACGCGGCGCCGACCCAGACCGTCATCGGCGGGCCGCCCGACCAGGTCGACGCGATCGTCGAGCGCTGCGAACAAGAGGGCAGGTTCGCCCGCAAGATGCAGACCAAGGGCGCCAGCCACACCTCCCAGATGGATCCGCTGCTGGGCGAGCTGGCCGCCGAACTCGTGGGCATCGAACCGCATCCGATCAAGATCGGTTACTTCTCGACGGTGCACGAGGGTCGTTACCTGCGCCCCGGTGAGACCATCCACGATGTCGACTACTGGAAGAAGGGGCTGCGTCACAGCGTCTACTTCACCCACGGCATCCGCAACGCCGTCGACAACGGCCATACGACTTTCCTGGAGTTGGCCCCGAATCCGGTGGCGCTCATGCAGGTCGGCCTGACGACGGCGGCGGCCGGTCTGCATGACGCCCAGCTGATCGCGACGCTGGCGCGCAAGCAGGACGAGGTCGACTCGATGACCGTGGCGATGGCCCAGCTGTTCGTACACGGCCACGATCTGGACTTCCGCACGCTGTTCCCCCGGCGGTCCAAGGGGTTGGCCGGCGCGCTGGATTTCGCGAACATCCCGCCGACCCGCTTCAAGCGCAAACCGCACTGGCTCGACGCGCGGTTCACCGGTGACAGCTCGGTGATGATGCCGGGCAACCACGTCGCCACCCCGGACGGCAGGCACGTCTGGGAGTACGCCCCCAAGGGTGAGCCGGATCTGGCCGGATTGGTCAAAGCCGCTGCCGCTCAGGTCATTCCCGACGCCAAGTTGGTCGCCTCCGAACAGCGCGCGGTGCCCGGTGCGGGCGCACGGCTGGTGACGACGCTGACCCGCCATCCCGGAGGGGCCAGCGTGCAGGTGCACGCGCGCATCGACGAGTCGTTCACTTTGGTGTACGACGCCGTGGTGAGCCGCACCGGCGCCGCGGCGGCGCTGCCCGTCGCGGTGGCGACGGGAGCGACTGTGGCCGAACAGGTTTCGGCGGCGCCCGCAGACGATCCCGAAGAAGACGCGGCCGAGATCCTGCAGGACAACCTGACTGCGGGTGCGGGCCTGGCCGCCGGCTTCGCGAAGTGGTCGCCGGACTCCGGTGAGTCGATCCGCGACCGTCTCGGCGCGATCGTCGGCGGGGCAATGGGTTACGAGCCCGAGGACCTGCCGTGGGAGGTGCCGCTGATCGAGCTCGGCCTGGACTCGCTGATGGCCGTGCGGATCAAGAACCGCGTCGAGTACGACTTCGACCTGCCGCCGATCCAGCTGACCGCGGTGCGCGACGCCAACCTGTATGCGGTCGAGAAGCTGATCCAGTACGCGATCGAACACCGCGACGAGGTCGATCAGCTTGCCGAGCATCAGAAGACCAAGACCGCCGAGGAGATCGCGGCCGAACAGGCCGAGCTGATGGGCGGTGCGACCACCGTCGCCGAACTCGAGCAGGTGTTGGCCGAGAAGACCGGCGTTGCCTCCGAGGTGACCAGCGCGGGCACGGCGACGGAATCCGACATCCCGCCGCCGCCGACCGACCCGAGCGGCCCGGTGATTCCGCCGCCGCCGACGGATCCGAGCGGCCCCACGCCCCAAACCGCCGCAGGCGGCCCGTCAAAGTCGACGGTCGCGGCGGCGAGCAAGGTACTCACCCAGGAGGCGGTCACCGAGGCGCTGGGCTCCGACGTGCCGCCGCGCGACGCCGCGGAACGCGTCACGTTCGCGACGTGGGCGATCGTCACCGGTAAGTCGCCGGGCGGCATCTTCAACGACCTGCCCGATGTCGATGACGCGACCGCGACCAAGATCGCCGAGCGGCTGACCGAGCGCGTCGACGAGGGCACCATCAGCGCCGACGACGTCCGCTCGGCGAAGACCATCGAGGAACTGTCCACCACCGTCCGCGACTACCTCGAGGGCGGCAAGGTCGACGGCTTCGTGCGGACGCTGCGCGCCCCGTCCCAAGACTCGGACCGGATCCCGGTGTTCGTCTTCCACGCCGCCGGTGGTTCGACCGTGGTCTACGAGCCGCTGCTCAAGCGGTTGCCCCCCGACACGCCGATGTACGGCATCGAGCGCGTCGAGGGCTCCATCGAGGAGCGCGCCCGCGAGTACGTGCCGAAACTGTTGGAGCTCAACGGTTGGACGGGAGACAAGCAGGGTCACCCGTTCGTCCTGGCCGGTTGGTCGCTGGGCGGTGTGCTCGCCTACGCGTGCGCGATCGGTCTCAAGCAGGCGGGCGCCGATGTGCGGTTCGTCGGTCTGATCGACGCGGTCCGTCCGAGTGAGGAGATCCCCCAGACGAAGGAGGAGACCCGCGCCCGCTGGGATCGCTACGCCCGCTTCGCCGAGCGCACGTTCAACGTCGAGATCCCCGAGATCCCCTACGAGGAACTCGAAGCGCTCGACGACGAGGGTCAGGTGCGCTACGTCCTCGACGTGGTGAGCCAGAGCGGGGTGCAGATCCCCGGCGGCATCATCGAGCACCAGCGCACGTCGTATCTCGATCAGCGGGCCATCGACACCGCCGACATCAAGCCGTACGACGGCAAGGTCACGCTGTACATGGCTGACCGCTACCACGACGACGCGATCTACTTCGAACCGCGCTACGCCACGCGCAAGCCCGATGGCGGCTGGGGGGAGTTCGTTTCTGACCTGGAGGTCGTCCCGATCGGGGGCGAGCACATCCAGGTGATCGACGAGCCGTACATTGCGAAGGTCGGGGCGCACATGAGCGAGTCGATCAGCCAGATCGAGGCCGACAACACCGATCAGGAGAAGCAGGGCAAGTGACGACGGAATCTCTGCCGCCCATCCGCACCAGGACCACCGCAGAACTGCTCGCCGAACTCCGCGAGAAGCTGGAACAGGCCAAGGAGCCCGGTGGGGAGAAGGCGGTCGCCAAGCGGGAGAGAAAGGGCATTCCGAGCGCCCGCGCGCGAATCCACGCCCTGGTCGATCCGGGCAGCTTCCTGGAGATCGGCGCGTTGGCGAAGACGCCCGGTGACCCGAACGCGTTGTTCGGCGACGGCGTGGTGACGGGGCACGCCAGGATCAACGGCAGGCCGGTCGGCGTGTTCAGCCACGACCAGACGGTGTTCCAGGGCTCGGTCGGTGAGATCTTCGGCCGCAAGGTGGCCAAGCTGATGGAGTGGGTGGCGATGGTCGGCTGCCCGATCATCGGTATCAACGACTCAGCGGGCGCGCGGATCCAGGACGCAGTGACGTCGCTGGCGTGGTACGCCGAGCTGGGCCGCCGCCACGAACTGCTCCGCGGGCTGGTTCCCGAGATCTCGATCATCCTCGGCAAATGCGCTGGAGGCGCGGTGTATTCGCCGATCCAGACCGATCTCGTGGTGGCCGTTCGGGATCAGGGCTACATGTTCGTCACCGGACCCGACGTCATCAAGGACGTCACCGGCGAGGACGTCTCGCTCGACGAACTCGGCGGCGCCGATGCCCAGGCCCGCTACGGCAACATCCACCAGGTTGTGGAGAGCGAGGCCGCGGCGTTCCAGTACGTGCGCGACTACCTGGAGTTCCTGCCCGCCAACACGTTCGACGATCCGCCGATCGTCAACCCCGGGCTGGAGCCGGAGCTGACCCCGCATGATTACGAGCTGGACTCGATCGTGCCGGACAGCGACAACATGGCCTACGACATGCACGAGATCCTGCTGCGGATCTTCGACGACGGCGACGTCTTCGATGTGGCCGAGCAGCAGGGTCCGGCGATCATCACCGCGTTCGCGCGGGTCGACGGACGCCCGGTCGGGGTGGTCGCCAACCAGCCGATGCACTTGTCCGGGTCGATCGACAACGAGGCTTCCGACAAGGCCGCGCGGTTCATCCGGTTCTGCGACTCCTACAACCTGCCTTTGGTTTTCGTCGTCGATACGCCGGGATTCATGCCGGGTGTCCAGCAGGAGAAGGGCGGCATCATCAAGCGCGGCGGCCGCTTCCTCAACGCCGTCGTCGAGGCCGATGTGCCGAAGGTGACCATCACCATCCGCAAGTCATACGGTGGGGCATACGCGGTAATGGGATCCAAGCAGCTGTCGGCGGATTTGAACTTCGCGTGGCCGACCGCGCGCATCGCGGTGATCGGCGCCGAGGGTGCCGCCCAGCTGTTGGTGAAGCGGTTCCCGGATCCGACCGCACCGGAGGTGCAGAAGATCCGGGCCGACTTCATCGAGGGCTACAACCTCAACATGGCCACGCCGTGGATCGCGGCCGAGCGCGGCTTCATCGACGCGGTGATCCAGCCGCACGAGACCCGGCTGTTATTGCGCAAGTCGCTGAACCTGCTGCGCGACAAGCAGATCACCCGCGTGCAACGCAAGCACGGCCTCACCCCGATCTAGTCCCCCGCGCCCGTGGTCACCCCGCTGGGGGCTGCAACGGAACCCCTGGTGCCAACACCGGGGGCGCCATCGGCGGAATGGGCTCGCCGATGTTGGGCGGATTGACACGGACCGTCGGGAGTACCCCCCGCGGCGGCACTTGTGGCCCGGCGCCCTGGCCCTCGGCCGGCGGCGCCACACACTCTTTTCGATTGTCGTTCCACACGCCGCCGCTGTGCTTACAGCAGTACTCGTTGGCGGTATCGATCCAGTTCTGCGTGTTGTCGAGGCCCTCGTCCAGGGTTTGGGTGCAGTTGTCGAACTCCTCGATGTCCCATACGGGCTCGGCACTCGCGATGGTGCCGCACCCGAGTGCGACACATCCGAGCGCGGCGGCCAGCATCACAACACACCTGAGTAGGAAGGGGTGGGCGGTTTGGCGACGGATTGTCATGGTCAGTTCCTAAGTTCATTGCTGTCTGTCGCGAATAAGAGACGTGCGAGCTCCAAGTGGGGTCGCCGACGGTCATCGCCGAGATCGGTCGGCACGCATATTGCCTGGTGTCACATCAGAGCGCGTACCCGGGCGCTCGGCCGAGAGGTTTATCTAGCGGACTTCATCTGCCATATGCGTCCTCACCTTCATGCGCCGTGGTTGGCGCCGACCTCCCGAATTGGACGAAAACCTTCTCCGAGGGTCCCACATCGGAGGCCCGGCGAGCGCCGAGTTTGTCGAACCCGAGCACCTGGACACCACCAAACTCCTTGTAAGCGCAAGCAGAGGCCCGTGGCGCGGAATCGTGTCGTTGCGGTGATGGGTCCACGCAGCTGTCGGTGGAGCTGAACGTCGCGTGGTCGACCACGCGTCGCGGTTATCTGGCCCGTGCGAGACCCGGCTGCTGTGCAAGTCGCTGCGCCTGATGCGAGAAAAGCAGATCAGCCGCGCAACGCAACAACGGGCTGACCTCGATTCAAAATCGCGCGAGCGGGCGCTCAGCGCCGAACCCATCGGACGATGACGGTGCCGTCGTCGCCGAGCAGTACACCTTTGCGCCGCATGCCGCTGGTGAGACGCAACTCGTCGATCTCGTCGCCGGCGACCAGGTGGGAGAACCACGTCGGACCGCCCTCACCACTAGGCGGCTCAGACCTAGATCGCCGAGGGCGCGACAACTGCCGCAGAGCTTGCTCGCGTCGACGATTACGGCTTGATGCGGATGTGGCCCGGGCTGTACAGGCCGCTGCGGGTGGCCGTCCCGAAGTCCAGCGTCGCAGGCGTCGCCCCTTGCGCCTCAGGGGTCGGCTCGAACCGGCGCAGCGAGCCCCAGTCCCGACCCCAGTCCTCCGACAGATACGTCGCCATCACGTGCGCGCGCAACAGCAGATCCGTAATCCCCAGCAGACCACCGTTGAGGCCGTCCTGCCACGTGTCGGTGTCCTTGCGCTTGGCGTTGTAGTCCGGGGTGATGCGGAACTTCGGAATCTCCGTCACGCCGTTGGCGTGCAGCATCGGCTGTTGGCACGGGAATGCCAGACCGACCGCCCAGTCCATCAGCACCGGCTGCTCCGAGCCCACGTACTCCTGAACCGACCGCAGTTCGGGGACCCGGGGCGGAGTCACCGCGAGCCAGTCGCCCGGCGTCAGCGAAAGATCCTCGGCAACAACGCGAACGGCGACCGCATCGGTCGGGATGTCGGCGCGGGGGAAGCGCAGGTTGCGCCACGACGGGATCGGACCCAGGTCGTAGGGCACCATCCGGCCGGCGGGCACCATGGCACCGTCCGGAGCGCGGCGCGCGTACTCCAATTCGACCGTCTCGCCCTCGGTGCGCCCGTTGAACACGCTGTCGCCCGTGATGGTTCCGGCGGCGGTGACGACGACAAGCGGATGCCCGTCGTCGGGGGCGGGCAGTTCGTACCAGGCCGACGTCAACCTGCTCTGCTGCTGGGGTCCCTCGACGTAGGTTCCCGCCACCGGAACCCGGTTCGGGTCGAGCCCGTACGGCAGCGGCACCGTCGACCCGTTGACACCGGGCTCGTCCAGCTCGGTGGACTGATCCCAGTCGTAGTCCGTGCCGGGCATCGGCAGATTCATCCGAATCGCCTCGGCGACAATCTTTTCCGGCACACCATCGGCGGTGAACCCGACCGGCCCGTCTCCACCAAGCGGGCCCAACGGCCCGTACTGCCCGGGCAGCGCTGTCAGGAAGCCTTGGTTGGCGTCGGGTTCGACGAGCACGTCGTCGGCCAGGCCGCAACCGCCGGCGAAGGCGCGCAGGTTGGCCCACGCGTTCGAGTAGGTGGGGTACTGGCGGACCGCGCCGAGGAGCATCGATCCGACGAACACGACCACCATGAAGCCCGCGACGACCGGGATCGGCGCCGCGGTCAGCGCCCGGGCGATGCGCCCTTCGCCGCGGGTCCGCGACGAGAAATGTAGCCAGGCCGCCCATATGGCCGCGATCGCGAACAGCGCGAACAAGACCGTGCTGACGGTGATGCCGCCGATGGCGGGTTCGTCGTTGTTGAACGGGACGCCGTAACTCGACACGTACCACCAGCCGTTGGTGGTCGCGAAGCACAGTGCGAGCACGAACAACACAGCGGCCAGGAAAGCCATCCGGTTGCGTGACCACTTCAGCACCGCAGGCGACACCAGCACGGTGGCCAGCGCCGCCATCGCCGCCCCGACCGCGGCGAACAGTCCGAAGTGGTGCACCCACTTGGTGGGGGTGAACATCAGGAAGAAGACCGTGCCCAGGATGATCCCGATCAGCCGCCACGCGGGACCCCGTGCCACCCCGGGCACGCGTCCGCGTCGCAACATGATGAACATCGCGGCGAACAGCGACAGCGCGGTGATCAGGAAGCCGAAGCGACGTGACAGCGATCCGTCCACCGTCGGCAGGATCAGGTAGTAGTAGCGCAGGTTCTCGGTGTACCACTCCTGGTTCGGGCCGACGGCGGTGCGAATCCTGGTCGCCTCCAACACCGTTGCGATGGTCTGGTCGAAGAAGACGACCGTAAGGATCACCGTTCCTGCGGCCAGCAGTGGCAACACCAGCGGCCAGACGCCCACCACCCGGCGGCGACGCACCAGGATGCGCAACAGCGGTCGACCGCCCGCCAGCAGCGCGGCCACCGCGATCAGACCCGTCGGCTGGATCCCGAGCGTGAACGCCGCCGTGATGATCGCGAACGCCGCGGGAGTGAGTCGTCCTGAGGTGATGGCCCGCTCGATCAGCACGTAGGTGATCAGCGCGCCGGTGGCGATCTGGCCTTCGGGGCGCAGGCCGTTGTTGAACGGCATCCATGCCGCCAGCAGCACCAGCCCCGCCGCCCACAGCGCAGGCTTGCTCGCGGCAACAGCGGGACCGAGGCGCGGCAGCACCTCACGAGAGAGCAACAGCCAGCACACGATTCCGCACACCAGGTCCGGAAGTCGCATCCAGATGCTCGCGTCGCTGACGCTGGTCATCATCGCCAGCAGGTTGTAGTACCAGCCGAACGGGTCCTCGGGGCTGCCGAACCATCGGAAGTAGTTCGACATGTACCCCGCGTGACCGGCCACCCGGGCCATCCCGAGGATGTAGCCGTCGTCAGAGGAGTTGGCCCCGATCACGTGCCAGACCGCGAAGCCGCCGACCACCACCACATCGGTGGGGCTGAACGTCCGCCACCGCTGCGGGATCAGCCGCCGCATTCGCCTGCCGTCCAAACGATCCAGGCGCCACAGCGCGAGCAGTGCGATCGCCGTCGACACGATGGCCAGCACCATCGCCGTCAACTTCAACGGTGTCGGATTGGTGGTGAACCGGGTGTCGATCTCTGCCGACAGGCTCAGCCCCGACGGCGCAGGACCGGTCAGGTCGGTGAACACGCCGACGATCGCGGGGCGCAGGTTCGGGTCCGGGAAACCGGTGTACTGCGGCGAACCGTCCGCCTTCGTCAGCCCGACGAAGTCGGCGAAGGTGCCCTCCTCCGAGGAGGTGATCTCGATGCGAGAGCATCCCGGGGAGTCCCCGGTGCCGACCACCCGGGCTCGGGGGACGCTGGCCACCACCACGTTTCGGTCGGTGATGTCGACACGCTGCGGGTTGACCGTGACGAACAGACTCTGCAGCGCGGCCTGCTTACCGTCCTTGGGCGCGGTGCCCAACACGACTCCGCCGCGCGGCGGCATCGAGCGGATCACCTCGCACGGCACGGTCACCGACATCCGCACCGGAGTCTGCGTGATCAACGGCGCGGTGACGCTGTTCAACTCGCCCTGCTGCGGCCAGTTCAGCGATGCGGTGGTCTGTTCCACGGGAAGCAGAGGAGTTGCCACCGACAGCACGAAGCCGATCAGGCCGGCGACCGCGGCAACCCATCGGGCGATTCGCACGTCGGAACTCGATGTCTGGCTCATGGCAGCGCCCTGATGGGTCCGCTACGGCTCCAACCGAACACGCGCACCGCCCCCTGCTCGACGACCGCGTCCGGCGCCTCGGATTCGGGCACCACCCGTAGGTACCGCTCGATCGAACCCCAGTCCCGGTACCAGTCGTCGCGCAGATAGGTGGGCACGGTCGAGGTGCGCAACAGCGTCTGGATGAACAGGAACGGACCGCCGTCCTCGGCGGACTGCCACTGGTTCGAGGACACGACCACCTGCTTGAGGTTCGGGAGGATGCGGTATTCCGGCAACTCGGCGATGCCGAGATGTTCGGAGAACGGGCGCTGGCAAGGGAAGTTCGCGGCCGTCGCGATGTCCATCAGGACGGGCGTCTGCGAGCCGAGGAACTGCTGCGCCGTGACGAGCACTGGCACCCTCGGCGGGGTGAACGCGAACCACTGGTCGGTGGACAGGTTCGGGTCGTCGGCGACGATGCGCGCGACATTCGCCTCCGGCGGCGCCGTGGCGAGCGGGAAACGCAGGTTGCGCCAGGCCTTTTGAGGACCGGGGCCGACGTCGATCGGCTGCACCTCGGCCAGCGGCTGATAGCTGCCGTCGGGGCGGTGCACACCCCACTGCAGCTTCAGCGACTGCCCGTAGTTGAACGAACCGTCCTCCTCGTAGAACCAGATCGCCCCCGCCGCCGCGACGGTGACCAAAGGCCGGTCCGGGGTGCGTGGCGGCAGCTGATACCACGCCGAGGTCACCTTGGCCGCGACGGTGTTCTCGTCGTAGCTGCCCATCACCGGCGTGCGGTCGGGATCGAGTCCGAACGGCAGGAACACATTTGAACCGTTTACGCCGACGGGTCCGTATCCACCGCCGGTGCCTGCGGCGAAGCCGATCCCGATGTTGGGTTCGTTCGGTGAGCCGTCGGAGTTGACGGTGCCGGGGTTGGCGGTGATCGGCTCGGGCGGTTCGAGGGTGTCGCTGACGCCGTTCGGGTTGAAGCCCACGGGGTCCTCCCCGCCGAGCGGGCCGTACTCGCCGAAGCGTTGCCCCGGAACCGGTTGCAGCATACCGGCATTCGTGTCGGCCTCGACGAGCACATCGTCGGCCATCGCGCAGCTGGTGTCCGAGAGCCCAGACTTCAGCGCTGAGAAGTTCGCCTTGGCGGTGGTGTACACCGGGTAGCGCTGCACGGCGCCCTTGGCCATGGAGCCGACCTCGAGCACCACCATGATCGTCGCCACCACCAGCAGCGGCGTCGAGGCGAGGACGCGATTGCGTTTGGTGTTGGCGACCTCCGTGTGCCCCGCGTAGTCCATGCGGAAGTGCAGCCACCCCGCGAGCAGGCCGGTGATGATCGCCAGCGCGAGGAAGATCCCGGTGACCGGGATACCGGCGATCACCGGCTGCTTGTCGAACCACGGCACACCGTAGTTGCCGACATAGAACCAGCCGTTGATCCCCGATGTCGCCCAAGCCAATACAAACAACAGCGCGGTGACATAGAGCGCGAGGTTGCGACGGCTGTGCAGCCCGACGCGGCTGAACGCGAACGCCGTCACCGCACCGAGCGCACCCGCCAGACCGGCGAACGCGCCGAACTGCACCGCCCACTTGGTGGGCGTGAACGTCAGCAGCAGAAGGCCGATCGCCGTCGACCCGATCAGCCGCCACACCGGCCCGCGCGCCATGCCGGCGACACCGCCGCGCCGCAGCAGCACCGCGAGCATCCCGAACAGGCAGAGCAACAGCACCAGCACCGCGAAGCGTCGGGTCAGCGACGAATCGACGCTGTCTTCGACGGTGAGGAAGTAGTAGCGCAGGAACTCCTGGTACCAGGCGATCGTCGGGCCGACGACGTACTTGATGCGGGCCGACTCCGCCACCGTGGCCAGAGTCTGGTCGCGGAACACCACCACGAAGATCAGCGCGAGCGCGGACAGCAGCGCGGCCAGCGGCGCGAGCACACCGTCGACGGGACGACGCGCGCGGATGGTGCGGACGATCGCGCGGGCGCCGACCAGAAGGGGCGCGATCGCGATCAGTCCCTGCGGCGCCAACGTCACGCTGAACACCGCGACGACGATCGCCAGCGCGGCAGGCCATGTCCGCCGGGTGGCCACGGCGTTCTCCACCAGCACCCACACCGCGACGGTGCCGAACGCGATCAACGGTTCAGGCCGCAGGCCGTTGTTGAACGGCAGCCACGCCGCCAGGAACACCGCCCCCGCCGTCCACACCGTCACCCGGTTGGCCGCAAGCCGGCGGCCGAGGCGCGGCAGGATGCAGCGGCTGACGATCAACCAGGCGCCGATGGCCGCCAGCGTCGCGGGCACCCGCATCCACACGCTGGCGGTGCTGACCGAGGCGAACGCCGCGAGCACCGATTGATACCAGTCGAACGGGGCCTCCGTGGCGCCGAAAAAGCGGTAGTAGTTCGCGGTGTAGCCGGCGTCGGCCGAGACGCGGGCGATGGTGAGGTTGTAGCCGTCGTCCGATGACAGCGCGCCGATGACGTGCCACAGCAGCAAGGTGCCCACGACGGCCAGGTCGGCCACCCAGTGCCAGAAGCCCACCCGCCAGACACGCCGCCAGGCGCGGCTCCGGCGGTCCAACACCGCCAACGCCACGATCGACGCGATCACGCACAAGACCCCCAGCACCATCACGGCGAGCTTGAGCGCGGTCGGGGAGGTGATGAAGCGGGTGTCGACGTCGACGCGCGCTTCGAGCCCGTCCTGTGGTGCGACCTCCAGATCCGTGAAGACGCCCGCGACCTGCGGCTTCTCCTCGGCCGGCAGCGTTCCCACGGCCCCGGGCAGCCCGATGAAGTCGGCGCCGGCCTCGCCGGGGTTGGCCCAGATGTGCAGTGTGCTGCAGGCGCCGTCCTCGACGGCGGGCCGCGGTGCGACGGCGGCGACGGAGTCGCGGAACGCCACGACAACGAGGTCGGAGGTGGCGCGCACGAACAGCCCGTTACGGCTGGCGTCGATGCCGCCCGGCGGGACGGTGGACAGCACCAGGCCACCGTCGGCGGGCAGCGTGGCGACGGCCCGGCAGGGGATCGAGATATCGAGGGCCTGCGGGGCGCCGGAGACCAGCGGGGCGGTGATGTCGCTGACGAACCCGTCGGGTCCGGTGCCCTGCGGCCACAGGATGGTCGCGGTGGTCTGTTTGACCGGCAGCAGCGGGACCAGCCCGCACAACAGCACACCGGCGATGCCCGCGACGACGGCGATCAGTCGCGCGATCCGATGGGCAGGCACGAGCGTCGATGGTAGGCGACTCGATCATCGGAGTCGGTGACCCCGGGCCGATATGGGCAAACGCCTCCTGCGCTCTGACGGGTTGATCCCACGCACCACGTGCGTGCGACCCACCGGTTAAGGGGTTATCCACAGCGGCCGCCTCACGCAGACGCAGCGCCACTGGGCCGCGGTGCTGGCATTCTGGCCCGCCGCGCTGGCCCACGCGTCGGCGCTGCCCGATCCGCCGATGACCGTCGTGCACGTCGCCGTCGACCCGTCGCGCAATTTGCGGCCGCTGCGACGGGTGGTGCTGCATCGAATGCCGGATTTCGCTCAGCGCGCCGATCTCGACCGCAGCCCGCCGGCGATCCGCTTGGAACACGCACTGATCGACGTGATCAGCAGTGAACTTCGCGACGAAGATGTCGCCGCCGCCTTCGCCGTATTGGCGCGGGTGGGTGCCGCGCGGCGCACCACCCCCAGCGCATCCTGCAGACCCTTCACGCCGCCGTGTCGCGGGTCGGCGGACGGTGGAGGCGATGCTCACCGACGTCCGCGACGGCGCGTGTTCGGTGCTGGAGCGTGGCTACCTGCATCGAGTCGAGCGGGCGCACGGGCTGCCGCGAGGGGAGCGCCAGATCCGCAGCACCGCGACCGGCCGGTCGACATTCCAGGATGTGCGCTACAAGCGCCAGGGAGTCGTCGTCGAGCTGGACGGTCGCGCGATTCACGAGTCACCGCGCGATCGCGATCGGGATGCGCTGCGTGACCTCGCAGAGCTGAGCCGGTCGGACCTCGTCACGATCAGGGTCACCTATGGACTCGTCTTCGGCGGCGCGTGCCGCACGGCTCTACTGATCGGCGACCTGTTCCGCCGCCGCGGCTGGACCGGTCGGCCGCGAAGCTGCTCGACCTGTCGTCCCGCGATCGCTCTAACGGGTTGATCCCACGCACCAGGTGGGTGCGACCAACCCGTTAAGGCCCGCAGCTCAGGACAGGCGCAGCGGCGCCGGGCTCCACAACCCGCTGCGCGTCGCCGTGCCCAGGTCCAGGCGGGCCTCCGCGGCGTTCGGGTACCACGGCGTGAGCTGCTGCAGCGAGCCCCAGTCCCGGAACCAGTCGTCGTCCAGATACGTCGGCACCGTCGTGGCCCGCACCAGCAGTTCGGTGATGCCGAGCGGCCCGCCGCCGAGGTAGTCCATCACCGGGGAGTTCGCCTCGGCCCCGAACCGGTCGGGCAGGATCCGCCACTTGGGCACCTCGACGACGCCGTTCTGGTGGCCGAACGGCCGCTGGCAGGGGAACGCCAACCCGACCAGCCAGTCCAGTAGCACCGGATCCGACGACCCGACGACGTCCTGCAGCGTGCGTAATTCCGGGATCCGCGGCGGCGTCACCGCAGTCCAGTGCTGCGGGTCGAGGTCTTCGTCGGAGGCCACCAGTCGGATCTGAGTGGCTTCGGGCGGTATCGCGGACAGCGGCGCCCGCAGGTTGCGCCATGCGGGGGAGGAGCCGACGTCGGCGAACCCGATCCCACCCCCGGGCTCGTCGGCGGCGGCCTGCTCGTCGGTCGCCCACTGCACCGTGACCTCACCCGCGTCGAACCGGCCGGCCGCCGAGATGACCAGCAGCGGGCCGGCGTCGTCGCGGGAAGGCAGTTGGTACCACGCCGAGCGCAACTGCGCGGGCTGCTGCGTGCCGGCCCGCCAGCTGCCCATCACCGGGGTGGTGGCCGGATCGAGTTTGTAGGGCAGCCGGGCCCGTGAACCGTTGACACCGGCGGCGGCCGTCGTGCCGCCCTCGGTCCCACCGTTTCCAGCTTGGTCGTCTTCGTTGTCGGTATCGGCGAAGTTGCTCGAGGTGCCCTGACCGCTCATCGTCTCGTCGGCGGAGACGTCACTGGGTATCCCGTTGGGGTTGAACCCCTGCGCGGTGCCTGCGCTGAGCGCCTCACCGACGGGAGTACCGATCGGCCTCAGCATGCCGACGTTGGGGTCCTCCTCGACGAGGACGTCCTCGGCCATCCCGCACGTTTTGCCGGTCAGGGCTTCGAGGTTGGATCGGCCGACGCTCCAGGCCGGGTACTGGTCGATCATGGCCAGCGTCAGCGAGAGCACCTCGAAAACCACGAGCAGCCATGTGGCGATGGCCAACGGCGCCTGCAACATTCGCTGCCAGCGCCGCTGCGGTCCGGGTGGCGACGAGTCGCGCCCGGAGAAGTGGAACCACGCCGCGGCGATCAGGGCCAGCACGGCCAGCCCGAGCAGGATCGTCGAGAAGCCGAACTTCCACTCCGGCATGGCGTTCGACCACGGCACACCGAAGTTCGACACGTACCACCAGCCGTTGACGGTGGCGAACGACAGCGCCATCGCGAACAGGACCGCGGCGCCGAACACCGAGCGGTTGCGCCGCGAGCGCATCGCCGTGGCGGTGACGGCGACGGCGGCCAGCGCGCCCAACGAGCCGGCCAGCCCGGCGAAGACCCCGAAGTGATGGGTCCACTTGGTCGGCGTGAACATCATGGCGAAAAACGAGATGACCGTGATGCCGATGATGCGACGGCTGGGCCCCAATGCCGTGCCGGGAATCTTGAACTTGCGCAACGACATCGCGACCGCAACGGCCAGCGCCAGCAACAGTGTCAGCACCGCGAACCGGCGCGCCACCGAACCGTCGGGGCTCAGCGTGAACAACCGCTCGTAGCGGATGTGCTCGTCGAACCAGCTCAGGCTCGGCCCGACCGCGGACTTGAAGGTGCTGGCCTGCATCTCGGAGGCCAGCGTCTGGTCCCGGAAGATCAGGATGATCGTGACGGTGGCCGCGGCCAGGATCGGCGCCAGCAACGCCAGATAGCCGAAGCGTGAGACATGCGCGGCGACAATGGTTTTCAGTGGCCCGACGGCCACCAGTAGTGCGCCCACGGCGGCGATGCCCGTCGGCCCGGAGAACAGCGTGAGCGCACCGATGATGATCGCGATCGCCACGGGCAGCAGCCTGCTGGTGGCCACACCCCGCTCGACCGAGCACCAGGTGAGAAGGATGCCGAGCGCGATGATCGGTTCGGGGCGCAGCCCGTTGTTCAGCGGCAGCCAGAACGCCAGGAACAGGCCCGCCGCCGTCCACGCCGCCGCAGGTGTCTTCTTCGCGGCGTGGCCCAGGCGCGGGATCACCTCACGGCTGATGACCCACCAGCACGCCAGCGCCATCACCAGCGTCGGCAGGCGCATCCACACGCTGTGCGTGCTGACGTGGGCCCACAGCGCCAGCAGGTCGTAGTACCAGCCGAAGGGCGCCTCCGGCGTGCCGAACCACCGGTAGTAGTTCGCCATGTAGCCGGCGTGCTCGGAGACCCGCGCCATCGTCAGGATGTAGCCGTCGTCGGCGGTGTTGGCGCCGACGAAGTGCCACCACACCAGCACCGCGGTCACGACGCCGTCGAGCGGTCGCAGCGTCCACCACCGCGGGGGCAGGAACCGTCTGACGCCGCGGCCGTCGGCGATGTCGAGAAGATGAAGCGCGACCAGGGCGATGACGGTCATCGCCACCCCGATGATCATCGCCAGGGTTTTGAGCAGCGTCGGCGACGTGCTGTAGCGGGTGTCGAGCGTCGCGGAGAACTCCAGACCCGGGGGCGCCGGACCGCTGAGGTCGGTGAAGACGCCGACGATCTGGGGGCGGAAGTCGTAGCCGCCGCGCTCACCGCGCAGCGGTTCACCGGGGTCGTCGTTCGGAATCCGTCCCGGACCCTGGACTAGGCCGACGAACTCGCCGGTCACCTTGTCGGCGTGCGCGGTGAAGGTCAGCCGTTGGCACTGCGGGCTGAGCACCTGGTCCAGCGGTGCGCTGACTACTGGGGTGTTGCGCACGATCACCAGCAGGTCGTCGTTGACCCGCTCGATGAGCAGGCCGCGGTCGATGGCCTTGGGCGCCTGTTTGGGCACGGTCGACAACAGCACCGTGCGGCCCTGGCTACCGGGACCGGTCAGGCCGGCCGCCGCGCGACACGGCACTGAGATCTCCAGGTCGGTCGCGACGTAGCCGATGAGCGGGGCGTCCACGCTGCGCAGCACGCCGTTCTGCGGCCAGTTCAATTCGGCGGTGGTCTGCGTGACCGGCATCAACGGCGTCGCGATGGCCAGCAGTGCGCCGAGCAACCCCGCGACGATGGCGATGAGCCGCACCGTCCGATGGTTCGACCCGACACCGGCTTCACCGACCACGGGGTTCGATCTTAATTGGGCTTGCGGATCGCCAACACGAACGGTCCGATGCTGGAGACCTCGAAGCGGGGGTCGTCGAACAACGCCTCGTCGAGGGCGACGTGGTAGCGGCGCACATTGGGCTGGTTCGGATATACGTCGGAGGCCAACCGCAACGTATAGGTGTCGTCGGCGCCGCGGCGCATCAGAAACACCGTCGGCGGCTCCCACGGCAGCGTGTCGAGTGCCTCGATGAACTGGTCGGCGTCGGTCAGCGTGGCCCAGCTCTCGATGGCCTCGGCACGCTTCTCGAACTGCGCGAGGGGGTTGGCGTAGTGCGAGGTCAAGCCCTGAAAGCCGTAATAGGGGTAATAAGACAGGAAGCTGTAGTCGGCGGTCAGCACGACGGTCTCGTCACGGGGACGACCGGTCACCTCGGTGATCCTGGCGTCGATCTCGCGGTAGTAGCGCTCGGCGCCGGGCGGTCGCCGGTCCGCGCGCTGACCGTAGCCGTCGGTATCGGTATAGGCGACCACGATGTCGGACCGCAGCACGTCGGGGATGTCCTGGCTGTAGGTGACGGCGCCGATGGCGCCCAGCGTGGCCGCCGCGGCGACGACGCGGCGCGCGTTCTCGGGTCGCACCCGCGCCGCGACGGCCCGGGTGACCTCGATGAAGCCGAAGGCACCTGCGGCCGTCAGCAGCACGGTCAGCGTCGGATTCAGTCGGAACGACAACAACGTGGTGCCCACCAGCGTGGTCAGCATCGACAGCAGCGACCAGGCGTAGACGGCGAGCACCGCGATCGCCAGAGCGCCGGCCCTGGTGGAGGAGCGCGCGCGCCAGACCAGCCACAGCGTGCCGAGCATGCACAGCGCTCCCAGCAGTGTGAAGTGCAGCATCGGGAACTCCAGCTGCGCGCCGTCGGTCGGCAGATAGTGCTGCGCGGTACCGGAGTCGGCGGGCTCGCCGGAGAACGCCGCCAGAAGGTACGGCGCCCAGCCGATCAGCGCGATGGCGCCCGAGATGACCGCGATGACCACCAGCCGCAGCAGCGGTTCGATGCGTCTGCGCGCGACGGCCAGAAGCACCCCCATGATCGCCAATGTGAATGCCGCGTAGGCGAACAGCAGCGTGTAGGACAGCGCGGCGCCGCCGAGGAAAAGGCCGGTGCCGATGACGGCGGGCCAGCCGGCTCGCGTCCTCCCGCCCGCCACCCCATCCGGGTCACCCCCGCGCAGACCCGACCACGCGAGCACGAACACCGGCGGCAGCAGTACACAGATGATCGCGGCGTATGGCTCGGCCGGTGAGTATGCGAGCGTGGCCGCGGCGGTGGCGGTGGTCACGATGAGCGCGTACTCGAAGCGAATCATGGCTGCCCACAACACGAACGCCACCGCGATCGCGGCGGTGATCGACATGATCGCCCACGGTTTGAACATCTCCCACGCCGGAGTTCCGGTCAGCGCGGCCAGGCGGCCCCCGATCCAGAACCAGCCCGGCGGATAGAACGGCGGCAGACCCATGTAGGTCATATCGCGCAGCGCGGCGCTGTCGGCGAGCCGGGTGAGGTACTCGGTGCGGAACTGCTGATCGACCGAGATGCCGTACAAATAGAGCCTCGTCGCACCGAGCGGCATCGCCAGCGTCACCACCGAGAACGCCGACAGGAAGAGCGTCGCCCCGACCTTCGCGAGCAGCTGCCGGCCGCGCCGCCAGACCCACCCGCTCGCCAACAACCCGGCCAGACAGGCGAACTGGCCCACCGTGGTCAGCGCGTGTAGCTGATTGGACGAGTTGTAGGCGGGCCACTCCACGCGCGCGATCGCGGCCAGCGAGACCACCGCGACGACGATCGCCACCGCGGTGGCCGCCACCATCTGGCCGGCGACCTTGATCGGCAGGGCCCGCGCGCCGCCGCGCATCAGATGGGTAGCTTGCGGAAGATCGGCCGCGGGATGTGGCGCAACACCATCATCACGTACCGGAACGCTCCCGGCGCCCATACCAGTTCCTTGCCTTTGGCTGCCGCCGTGACGGCCAGTTCGGCGACGTCTTCCTTGTCGACGGTGAACGGCGCTTCCTTCGCGCCGGTGGCCTTCCAGTGCTCGATGGTGGTCGTGGTGCGCACCTGACCGGGCCGGATCACCAGCACCCGAACTCCGTGCTCCCGCAACGCCTCTCCGAGGCCGAGGTAGAAACCGTCCAAGCCGGCCTTGGTCGACCCGTACACGAAGTTGGACCGCCGCACCCGCTCACCGGCCGCTGAACTCATCGCGATGATCTGCCCGAAGCCCTGGGCGCGCATCTTCTCGCCGATCAGCACGCCGACGGAAACCGCTGCGGTGTAGTTGATCTGGGCGACCTGCACGGCCTTGGACTGGTTCTGCCACAGCTCCTCGGCGTCGCCGAGCAGCCCGAAGGCGACGATCGCGACATCGACATCACCGCCGCCCCAGGCCTTGTCGATCACGGCGCGATGTCCGGCGGTGTCGGCGCCGTCGAAGTCGATCCATTCGACGGACTTGGCCCCCGCGGCCGTCATCGCCGCGATCGCCTCGTCCTTGCGGGGGTGATTCGGCAGGTCCGCAAGGATGATGCGGGCATGCGCGTTGCGCAGGTAGCGCTCGCAGATCGCCAGCCCGATCTCCGATGTCCCGCCGAGCAGCAGGATGGTCTGGGGGTTACCTACAGCGTCGAGAACCATCTACAGGAGCTCCAAGCGTCGTGCCATGTCGGATGCGAAGACGCCGTTCGGGTCGGCCTTGCGGCGCACGGCAATCCACTCGTCTATCCTCGGATACATCTTGTGGAACCGCTCCGCGCTGACCCGGGAGTCCTTCGCGGTGTACACCCGGCCGCCGAACTCCATGACCCGCTCATCGAGCTCGTTGAGGAATTCGTTGACACCGGGCTTGTTCGGGAAGTCCATCGCCACGTTCCATCCCGCCATCGGAAAGCTCAGCGGCGCGCTGTTGCCGGGCCCGAACAGTTTGAACACGTTCAGTGCCGAATAGTGCCCGCGCGTCTGGATCCAGCGGATGATGGACTTGAACTCCTCGAGCGCATCGGGCGGAACCAGGAACTGGTGCTGCGCGAAACCCGCTGGGCCGTAAGCGTTGTTCCACCCGCTGACCAGATCCAGCATGTGGTAGAACTGCGACAAGTTCATGATCTTGCCGGTGTAGGTGCCGCCGAGCCGGTAGTACACCTCGCCGATCGCCATGAACGAGAGCTTGTTCATGGCGCTGACCGGGAAGATATCCGGCACCGAAAGTAGTTGTGGCGCATCGAACTTCAGCGGATCCTTGGCCAGCTTCGGGGGAAGCTGATCGAGCGTCGCGAGGCTGCCACGGCTGATCGCGGCCCTTCCGAGTTTCGGCGGCGGGCTGATCAGGTCGAACCACGCGCTGGAGTAGGTGTAGCGGTCCTCGCTGCCATCGAGGTGCACGGCGACGGTCTCATCCAGGTCGCTGGTGGACACACCGTCGGCGATGAAGTACGCGGTTTCCGTGCGCGTCATCGCGATTCGGGCGCGCACCACGATCCCGGTGAGCCCGTTACCGCCGACCGTCGCCCAGAACAGTTCGGCGTCCGGCCCGTCGGGGGTGAGGGTACGAACCTCGCTGTCGGCCATCAGCAGGTCCATCGACAGCACGTGATTGCCGAAGCTGCCTGCACTGTGGTGGTTCTTGCCGTGGATGTCGGAGGCGATCGCGCCGCCGACGGTGACCTGCCGCGTGCCCGGCAGCACCGGTACCCACAGCCCGAACGGCAGCGCGGCCTTCATCAGGTGGTCGAGGCTGACGCCCGCATCGACGTCGGCCACGGCCGTCTCGGCGCTGATCGAGTGGATCTTGTGCAGCGCGGTCATGTCCACGACCAGGCCACCGCCGTTGCATGCCTGATCGCCGTAGGAGCGACCCAGGCCGCGGGCGAGGACGCCCCGGTGCAGGAACGACGGGCTGGCTGCGCTGCGGTCGGCGGCCTCACGGACCGCAGCGGCGATCACGTCGACGTCCGGCGTGCTCAGCACCTGAGCGACCGACGGTGCCGTGCGACCGAAGCCGGTCAGGGCACGCGAGGTCGTCGGTAAGTTCTCGGACATCGTGACGAGGGTACCGTGCGGACAGCCGGCGCCATGACCGCTGGATATCACGCGGCCGGCAGCGGTGTCGCGTCAGTGCAGGCGGAAGATGACCGCACGCTGGACGACGAAATTGATCACCGTCGCCGTGCCCTGGGCGATGACGAACGCGACCGGCACCCGCCACGGTTTGTCGTCCCACGCCACGTACAGCCCGTAGTTGATGCCGACCTGCGCGGCGTAGGTCACCGCATAGAGCGCACACACCGCGATGAACCGCGCGGTGCTCGGCGGCGCCTGAAAGGTCCACCGGCGGTTGATCAGATATGCCGTGGTGGTGCCCGCGATGAAGCTGAGCGTCTTGGCTACGTTGACGTGCAGACCGGCGGCGAGCAGGGCGACGTACAGGCCGAAGTCGACGATCGCGGAGAAACCACCGGTGACGATGAACCGCCAGATCTGGGTGCCCAGGCTCAGGGTCGGCTGCATCGGGGGCTCGGCCACCCGGGCAGCTTAGCGGCATGTGCAGCCGTCACGTCGCTAGGTTTCAGGTGTGCAGACCCGGTCCGGTGCAGAGATCGTCGTCGACGGCGACGTCGTCTACAAGCTGCACCGGCCGGGTACCAATCCGCGGGCACTGACGGTCCGACTCGGCATCGCTGCGGGCTCGGATTGCCTTCTCTCGCCGCTGTCGACGGTTCCCGAGCCGGTCGCAGCGCGCTGGCGCAGTCGGTGGCCGCGCGTGCAACCCCTTGCCCCGCAACCAGAGTCGGTGCCGTGGTCGGAAGCCGGACAGCTGCTGGCCCGGCTGCACCGGGAGCCATGGTCGTCGCGAGTGCCCCCGCACGGCTGGTCGCAACGGCTGCGGTGCGCGGTCGACGTGCTGCGCTCCGACGGCGATCCGACGGTGCGACGGGCCGCGGCCGCCCTGCCCGACGCGGTGTGGCGACCGGGCTCACCGGACCGTCCGCACACGTTGGTGCACGGCGACTGGCATCTGGGTCAACTCGCGCGCCCGCACGCGGACGGGCCCTGGATTCTTCTCGACGTCGACGACCTGGGTGCCGGCGATCCGGCGTGGGACCTGGCTCGACCGGCCGGATTCTGGGCGGCAGGACTGATCCCGGACGCCGACTGGCAGAGCTTCGTCGATGCCTATCGCGCCGCAGGCGGCCCCGCGCTGCCCGATGGAGACCCGTGGCCGGTGCTCGACGCGTTCGCGCGCGCGGCCGTGGTGCAGGCGGCGGCCCACCATCCTGACGACGAACTGTTGGTGGCGGCCTGCGCGCGGATGGGCTAGCTCGAGAAGAACAGCCGGCCGAACCCCTGTTTGCGGTAGTACTTGTTGCCGCGATGGCCCCAGCCCGGGCCATATCCGTATCCCGGCTGGGCAGGTGGCGGAGGGGGTGCGGCCTGCACGAACCGGTTCTCCATCTGAGTCAGCGACTCGAGCTCGCCGAAGTCGAGGAAGATGCCGCGACAGGTGTCGCACTGCTCCAAGTGGATGCCGTTGCGTTCGTAGGTCCGCATCGAGCCCGCGCACTTCGGGCAGGTCAGCGTGCCCGTCGGTGCGGACGGCGTGGACGACGGCGGCTGATATGGCGGGATGCTCATATCCGCATAACGGTCGCGAGCGACGCCTGAGTTCCGCGGCGAGGAAGCTACACCCAGTAGGCGACACGGCCGCGGTACTGCCGCATGGCGAACGCCGCGAAGGTCCAGCCGACCACGGTCAGCACGATCACCACCACCCAGTGACGCAGTTCCTGGTCGGCGCCGAGCAGCGGGGCCCGCACGATGTCGAGATAGTGCAGCAGCGGATTGAGCTCGACGATCTTGGTGTACTGCTCGGCGCCCTGCTGTCGCAGGGTGGACTCGTTCCAGATGATCGGGGTCATGAAGAACAGCAGCTGCACCAGGCTGACCAGCAGCGGGCTGATGTCGCGGTAGCGGGTGGCAAGGATGCCGAAGCACAACGCCACCCAGATGCAGTTGAGCACGATCAGACCCAGCGCCGGGATGACCGCCAGGTCCGTCCACTTCCACGGCTTGGGATAGATCATCGCGATGATCACGAAGATGATCATGTTGTGGGCGAACAGGATCATCTGTCGCCACACCAACCGGTAGACGTGCACCGACAGCGGAGTCGGCAACTGTTTGATCAGACCCTCGTTGGCGACGAACACGTCGGCGCCCTCCAGGATCGCCGCGTTGATCAGGTTCCACACGATCAGACCGAGGGTGACGTACGGAAGATGTTCGGACAGCTCGAGTTTGAACAGTTTCGAGTAGAGCAGACCCATGGCGACAGCGGTGGCACCGGTGGCGATCGTGATCCAGAACGGGCCGAGAACCGAGCGGCGGTAGCGCTGTTTGATGTCCTGCCAGCCGAGGTGCAACCACAGTTCGTGCTTGCCGAAGCCGGCAACCAGGTCGCCCCAGGCCCGGCGCATGGTCTTCGACTGCGCAGCGGCGTCGGTGAACGTCACGGCTGAAGCCTCCCGAACCTCTCCTTGCGGCCCATGCGCCGCAACCGAATCCACTCCATCAACCCGGCGGGGTCGCGGCGCGACACCAGGAAGAACCAACCGAAGCGCGCCCACTCCTGCAACTGCAGACGACGCAGCCCGGGCTGGGACAGCAGATATCCGCGGTTGCGGTAGGTATAGAAGCGCTTGGCAGCGTTTTCCGGAAACTGCGTGTGCATTCGGCCGCCGAGGATCGGTTTGAACTCGTCACCGCCCTGCGGATGCAGGTACACCGCGTCGAGGCAGGTGCCGAACGGTAACCCGGAGCGCACCAGCCTGCGGTGTATTTCGGTCTCGTCGCCGCGCACGAACAGGCGCAGATCGGGCACGCCGGTCGCCTCCAGCGTCGACGCGGCGAACAGCGCACCGTTGAACAGTGATGCGATGCCCGGCAACAGTCCCCCGCAAGCGGGAGGTGCCCCCACTGAACGGGACTCGGTGCGTAACTCGTCGACACGGCGACGCCACACCAGTCCGCGACGCAGGGGGAAGGCCAGCCGCCCGGGATCGTTCATGTCGCAGACCATCGGCGACACCTCCGCAAGTCCGTGGCGGGCGGCGCATGCGATCAGCGTGCCCAGTACCTCCGAGTCGGCCGGGCGGCCGTCGTCGTCGGCCAACCACACCCAGTCCGCGCCGAGCGCCAGAGCATGCAGCATGCCCAACGCGAAACCGCCCGCACCGCCCAGGTTCCGGCGTGATCCGAGATAGGTGGTGGGGATGGGTTGTCCGGCAACCAGTTCGGCGACGCGGTAATCGTCGTCGTTGTCGACGACGATCAGGTGGTCGGGCGCGCGGGTCTGGGCCGACACCGACTCCAGTGACTTCGCTAGGTCGTCGGGACGACGATGGGTGACCACCACCGCGCAGATGACGGGGCTGGTCGGCTCCTCGGGCAAGCCCTCGTCGGCCGTCATCCCTGGCGCGTCTCTTCGAGCACTTCCCGGACATGCCGGGCGGCGTCCTCGCCCTCATAGGCCCGCACGACGTCCTCGATGCCGCCGGTCATCTTGATCGTGCCGTGGTCGATCCACATCGCGGTGTTGCACAGCCGGGCCAGAAACTCATTGGAGTGGCTGGCGAACACCAGGATCCCGGAGCGCGCGACGAGTTCGGCCAACCGGGTCTGCGCCTTCTTCAGGAACTCGGCGTCCACCGCGCCGATACCCTCGTCGAGCAGCAGGATCTCGGGGTCGATGCTGGTCACCACGCCCATCGCCAGACGCACGCGCATACCGGTGGAGTAGGTGCGCAACGGCATCGACAGGTAGTCCCCGAGCTCGGTGAACTCGGCGATCTCGTCGATCTTGGCCATCATCTGCTTGCGCGTCTGTCCCAGAAACAGGCCGCGGATGATGATGTTCTCGAAGCCGGAGATCTCCGGGTCCATCCCGACGCCGAGGTCGAACACCGGCGCCACCCGGCCGCTCACGGTCGCCACCCCCCGGGTGGGCTCGTAGATACCCGACAGCAGGCGCAGCAGCGTCGACTTGCCCGCACCGTTGTGCCCCACCAGACCCACCCGGTCGCCGAGTTCCAGCGACATGGTGATGTCCCGCAGCGCCTCGATGACCACGACGTTGGAGTCGTTGCGCCCGATCGCGCCGCCGGCCTTACCGAGGAACGCCTTCTTCAGCGAGCGTGACTTCGCATCGAAGATCGGGAACTCCACCCACGCGTTGCGGGTCTCGATATGTGGGACCAACGCATGCCCCTACAGGTACTGCCCGGTCCCCGGATGCGACGGACCGCCGCCGCGTATCGCCACTCCCGGTGGCAGCGCGCCTTGGCCCCGCATCTGCTCCAGCTGCTGTCGCGCCGCCATCTGCTGGGCGAACAGCGCGGTCTGGATGCCGTGGAACAGACCCTCCAGCCAGCCCACCAGCTGGGCCTGCGCGATGCGCAGCTCGGCGTCCGAGGGTACGGCCTCTTCGGTGAACGGCAGCGTGAGCCGCTCGAGTTCGTCGCGCAACTCGGGGGCCAGGCCGTCCTCGAGTTCGGTGATGCTCGTGCGGTGGATCTCCCGGAGCCGATTGCGGCTGGCCTCGTCGAGCGGAGCTGCGCGCACCTCCTCGAGGAGCTGCTTGATCATGGTGCCGATCCGCATCACCTTCGCCGGTTGCTCGACGAGGTCGGTCAGCGACCTGCCGTCCTTTTCCTCGTCGGTCTCGGCTCCGGTGTCGGCTCCGCTGATGATCTCGATGTTGTCGTCGTCGGTCATACTCCCTGCGTTCCCTCTAATCTCCACGGCATTCGTCGCGCAAGCCTCGCGTTGCCCTCGACCGCGAACCAACTAGCGACACTAGTCCGGTCCTGCGCGGGGCGGTCCTCACGCTGCGCGCGAGCCGACTTCGTCCGGTGACCGCAAACCGGTCCGTCGATGGCCTTCGGCGACCGAGCAAACGGCTTCACTGGGTGCCACCATGTTTAATATGCGTAATCGTTAACCCCGTCGCGCTTCGTGGACGTGCCGCGGGGGTGACCAGCAACGACAACGGGTTTAGCACTCCGAACGCCAAGGTCACTGGACTAGTATGGCTGCCCAGCAGACCCAGTCCGACATGGCGGGTCGGGCCGAGTATCGGCCAGAATCGTGTGAGTTCGCGAACTCACGGACGCTCGAAGGTGGGCTGGCATGGCATACGACGTCGCCCGGGTGCGCGGTTTGCACCCCTCTCTGGGCGACGGATGGGTGCGTTTCGACGCCCAGCACGGCATGTTGTTGCCCGACACCGTCGGCCGAGCGGTGTCCACGGCGTTCCGCGGGTCGATGCCCACCCCGGTCGGTCCACATCCGTCGGCCCAGCGCAGCGCAGCGGTGCTGGAGGCCGCCCGGCTGGCCGTGGCTGATCTGGTCAACGCCGACCCCCGCGGGGTGGTCTTGGGAGCCGACCGCGCGATCCTGTTGACCTCGCTGGCGGACGCGTCATCCTCGCGTGTCGGGCTCGGTTACGAAGTGGTGGTCACCCGTCTCGATGACGAGGCGAACATCGCGCCGTGGCTGCGTGCCGCGAATCGCTATGGGGCCAAGGTGAAGTGGGCCGAGGTCGACATCGAGACCGGCGAACTGCCCAGCTGGCAGTGGGAAAGTCTGATCACCAAGCCGACCCGCTTGGTCGCCATCACTTCTGCCTCTTCGACTTTGGGCACCGTGACCGACCTGCGCGCGGTGACGAAGCTGGCCCACGATCAGGGAGCGCTGGTGGTCGTCGACCACTCCGCGGCCGCGCCCTACCAGTTGATCGACATCGACGAGATCGACGCGGACGTGGTGGCGGTCAACGCGTTGGCGTGGGGTGGTCCGCCCATCGGAGCCCTGGTGTTTCGCGATCCGACGCTCATCGACTCCTTCGGTTCGGTATCGCTGGATCCGCATGCGACGGGAGCGGCGCGGCTCGAAGTCGGCGCGCACCAGTTCGGTCTGCTGGCCGGAGTGGTGGCCAGCATCGAGTACCTGGCCTCCCTCGACGAGAACGCGCGCGGTACACGCCGCGAACGCCTCGCGATCTCGATGCACTCTGCGAACGCCTATATGAGCCGGCTTTTCGACTATCTGCTGATCTCGCTGCGCTCGCTGTCGACGGTGATGGTCATCGGTGCGCCCGAATCGCGAATCCCCGTGCTCAGTTTCGCGGTCAACGGCGTGCCCGCCGAGCGGGTGGTTCAGCGCCTGGCCGACAACGGCATCCTGGCGATATCGAATGTGAGTTCGCGCGTGCTGGACGTGATCGGCGTCAACGACATCGGCGGCGCGGTGACGGTCGGACTGGCGCACTACACGACCACCGCCGAGGTCGATCAGCTGGTGCGCGCGCTCGCTTCGCTGGGCTGACGGCCGCGCTAATCCGCTACGCGCAGAAGCACTTTCCCTGATACCTCGCCCGACTGCAGAAGCTCGTGCGCCGCCCCGGCTTCCTGCACCGGGTACTCCGCACCGATGATCGGGCCCACCTCACCGCGTTCGATCATCGGCCACACGTTGGCCACCACCGCGGCGACGACGTCGCTCTTGCTCCCCTTGCCGCTCACCGGGCGCGCGCGAAGAGCGGTGGCGATGACGCCCGCGCGCTTGCCGAGCAGCTTGCCGATGTTGAGTTCGGCCTTCACACCGCCCTGCATCCCGATGATCACCACCCGACCGTCGTTGGCGAGCGCATCGATGTTGCGGTCGAGGTAGGCCGCGCCCATGATGTCGAGGATCACGTCGGCGCCGCCCTCGGCCCTGACGCGTTCGACGAAGTCCTCGTCGCGGTAGTTGATCGTCACCTCGGCCCCGAGCTCGGCGCACAGGTCCAGCTTGTGGGCGGACCCGGCGGTTACCGCCACGCGGCAGCCGAGCGCGCGGGCCACCTGGATCGCGTGGGTGCCGATGCCGCTGGCACCCCCGTGTATGAGGACGAGCTGGCCCGCCGTCAAGCCCGCGGTCATCACCAGGTTCGACCACACGGTGCAGGCCACCTCGGGTAAACCGGCAGCTTCGTGCAGCGGCACAGACTCCGGAACCGCCATCACCTGCCCGGCCGGCACAGCCACATAGTCGGCGTAGCCCCCGCCCGCCAGCAACGCGCAGACCTGTTGTCCGACCGTCCAATCGGAGGCCTTCTCGCCGACCGCCGCGACCGTTCCCGAGACTTCGAGGCCGAGGATTTCGCTGGCGCCCGGCGGCGGCGGGTATTTGCCCACGGCCTGCAAAAGGTCGGCCCGATTGATGCCGGCAGAGGCGACCTTGATCAGAATTTCGCCCTCGTCCGGCGTGATGTCGGGAACCTCTTGCCAGGTCAATCGGCCCTCCGGGCCGGCGACGATTGCATGCATCCCGATAACGCTACTAGCCTGCGTCGACAGTCTCACGAATTAGTCGCCAGCAATGTGATGGCCGTTTACTATGGCCGCATGGAGGGGATTATTGCGGGTCGTACCGCGGGGGATATGCCGGGGCTGGACATCGCGGAGCAGCGGTCCTGGCAAAATTTTTTGGATGCCGCGCTCCGGCTGTATGCGACCTTGAATCGGTCGCTGGTGGATAAGCATCATCTGACGCTCAACGACGTCAGACTGCTCGACATCCTGGACAAGTCACCGACGGGATCGGCCCGCATGGGCGATCTCGCCGAGGGCTTGATGTCGTTGCCGAGCCGGGTCACCCGGCAGATCCGCCGCCTGGAGATGCAGGGCCTGGTTCGCCGGGGGGCCAGTCCCGACGACGGCCGTGGCGTGCTCGCCAGCATCACCGACGAGGGGCGGACCGCGGTACGCGACGCGATGGTCACCTACGGCGAGAGCGTGCGGGCGCACTTTCTCGACCGGCTGTCGCGGCCCCAGGTCGCGGCGATCGGTGAGAACTGCAGGCGGATCAGCGTCGGGCTCAAGAACGGGTCAATGAACGCCAAGCTCGGCCGCGTCTGAGGGGATTCGCCGTCGCGACGGTGTGAGCCGCCCCGTACTCTTGTCGGCGGTGGCGTGGCAGAGCGGCCTAATGCACTCGCCTTGAAAGCGAGAGACGGCTAACACCGTCCGGGGGTTCAAATCCCTCCGCCACCGCTGGTCTCACCTCAGCTTCGATTGGTCACTGCCGACTCGACCGTGGTGACCAGGGCGGCATCGACGCCCCATGGCTCGTCCACCCCGACACGCTCGTCGAGATCCCACAGGACGCACTTCTCGCCCGGCATCGCCACCATCGACCACGCGACGACGGTTCTGCGGAGCTGTTCGCCCGGCGGGTCGACAAGAGCATTCGGGGGCGCACCACCGTCGGGGTGGTGGTGTAGAAATCGGCCGTATGCATCCGTGCAGAACGTCGAATACCTTGCGGTGCAGAGGATCAGACCGTGCCATGCCTCGTCGACGGCGCGGGAGGGCATCCCGATCACCTGGTCGTCACGTAGCGCAGGCGCGCAACATCGCAGCCACTGCCGCAGACCGACCGCTATGAGCTCACGCGGTTGCCACGGGCACGTCTTGAACACCGCCTCGGGCAACTCGAGCCGGGCGACGGCGGCATATAGCCGATCGGAGTCACTCCTGCGTGACCGCAGCACAGAATCACTGTAGGCGCGGCGTGGGCCGTTGAACATAAGCGGTGGCCGGGCCGCCACTCTGGCGGATGGTGTTCCTCACCGAATCCACACCAAATCGAGAGCATCTCGGGGACCGGGCGCGGCGTAGCATCCCTCTATGAGTACAGCGGTGGTAGTGATCACCGTCTCGTTGGTGGCGGTGATCCTCGTTGGCGCGGCGGTGATCTTGCTCGTAGCTAGTCGCGTCGGCCAGCGCCGCGGTGAGTCGGCGGGGGACCGATACCGCAGGGAGATGGGAAATCTCCACAGTCTGCGCAACAGGCGGATGACAAAGGCGCAACGGCGTCGAAAGCGTTGGGCGGCGGGAACTGCGGCGGCAGCCGGTCTCGGCTACACCGACTCCGGTGGCGGCTGGGACGGCGGAGGTTGCGGTGGCGGCGGCTGTGGCGGTGGAGGTTGTGGCGGCGGCGGAGCTTAGGGCATAGCGCCCGCCAACACTCGCACGCCCAAATCGATCTGGGACTCAGTGAGATTGGCGTAGCCGAGAAGCAGGCCAGGCGGCGCCGAGGCGGGGTCGGCGTAGCACGGTGCGAGCGGTTCGACCCGCACACGTTGTTCGGCGGCCAGCCGTACGAGGCCGTCGATCGGGAACCCGTCGGGGAAGCGCACCGTCAGGTGGACACCGGCCGCGGCGCCGAGGACGGTCGCTTGCGGCAGGTGCCGGCCGAGTGCCCCCAGCAGGGCATTGCGGCGGATCAGGTACCGGCGCCGCATCTGGCGCAGATGCCTGTCGTATCCGCCTGATCTCAGCAGCTGCGCGAACGCCAACTGGTCCATCACCGAACTCCCGGTGTCCGCAAGACCTTTGGCCACTTTGACCGCGCCGACGAGATGTGCGGGCAGCACCATCCAGCCGATGCGGAGGCCGGGCGCCAGGGTCTTGCTGGTCGAGCCGACGTAGATGACGCGGTCGGGCGCGATTCCCTGCAACGCGCCGACGGGTGCCCGGTCGTAGCGGTATTCGGCGTCGTAGTCGTCCTCGATCACCAGATGGCCGGCTCGGACCCAGTCCATCAGCTCGGTGCGCCGCGCGGCCGACAGCACGACCCCGGTCGGAGACTGGTGCGCGGGGGTGGCCAGCACTGCGTCGGCACCGCTGGCCGCCAGCGCGCCGACATCGAGCCCGTCATCGTCGACCGGAACAGGCAACGGTTCGATACCGTTGTTGCGCAGCACCATTCGGTGCAGCCAGAATCCCGGGTCCTCCATGGCCAATGAGGATGTGGGCAATGACCGGGCGAGCAACGCGATGGCCTGTGTCGCTCCGGAGCACAACACGATGTGTTGTGGTTCGGCGAGCACACCGCGGACGCGTCGCAGATAGTCGGCCACCGCGACGCGCGTGGTGAACAGCCCCTGAGGCGCCGCGTAACCGAACGCATCCGGGCCGATCTCGGCCAGCCCCTGCTTCAGCGCCCGCAGCCAGGCATCGCGAGGAAAGCTGTGCAGATCCGGCGACCCCGGCAGGAAGTCGACGTCGTAGCGGGCCGTCGGCCCGGCCTCACCGCGGGAGGGCCGGTCGACGGTGTCAACCGTGGCGACCACGGTGCCCGACCCGTGCCTGCTGTGCAGGAACCCTTCGGCGACGAGTTGACTGTAGGCATCGACCACGAGCCGACGGGACACTCCCAGGTCGGTGGCGAGCAGGCGACTGGACGGCAGGCGGGTGCCCGGCGTGAGGCGGCCCGTTCGGATGGCCGTCCGCAGTCCGTCAGCCAGTTGGCGGTGCAACGGATCGGTGGCGTCGCGGTCGAGTTCCAGCAGCAGCTCCGGACCCGAAGTGGTACCCGATTTCGCTGTCAAAGTGGTGCCTATCTTGAGGCCAGTGGCGAACTAGCGTGACCGTATGACATCGACACCGACGCGCACAAGGGCGGGGTTCGTCGAGGTGACGCTCATCGTGTTCGGGCTTTACGCCTTGTCCGTGGGGCTGTTCATGATGTTCGCCCCTGGCGCGTTCTTCGACACGCTCGGCAACTTCGGCACGCGCAATGACCACTACATCTTCGACAACGCCACCTTCGAGATCCCGCAGGGGCTCATGCTGCTCGCCGCGGTCCGGTGGCCGCGGTGGCGCACTCCCGCACTGGCATTCGCGACGCTGCACTGGGCGCTGCACTCGCTCAGCCACATCATCGACCCGCACCACGGAGCGGGTGACTGGATCGGGTGGCTGGAGGCCGGCGGTCTGGTGTTCACCACCGTGATCCTGGCGATCGCATTGCGCGCCAGCGTCATCGCCGATAGGAGGCCGTGATGCGAGTTCTGGTTGCCGGCGCGACGAGTGTGCCCGGTGTCCCGCTGCTGCGTGAACTCGTCACCTGCGGCCACGAGGTCGTCGGGCTGACGCGGTCACCGAACAAGGCGGGCGCGATCACGGCTGCGGGCGCCAGGCCGGTCGTCGCCGACGTGTTCGACGGCGACGATATCGACAAGGCGGTCGCCGACTTCGGTCCGGAGGTGGTGGTTTCGCTGCTGACCACGCTGCCGAAGCGGGGACCGATGCGGGTCAGCGACTTTGAGCCCGCGAGAAGACTGTGGGGTACCGGTGCACCGAACCTGCTGGCCGCGGCGCAACGTGCCGGCGTCCGACGCGTCGTCGCCGAATCCGTGATGTTCGCCTACGGCTATCCGACCACCGGTCCGGCGTTGCTGGACGAGAGCGATCCCTACCCCGGACCGGCCCCGCGTGGCGGAGAGGCGATGCTGGCCGCGCTGCGCGGGATGGAGCAGAAGGTCCTGGCGTCCGGTGGACACAGTGACACCGAGGGAATCGTGTTGCGCTACGGCGCTTTCTACGGCCCGGGCGTGCCGCACGACGAGTTGTTCGCGCGGATGGCGCGATTCCGCGTGGCGCTGGACATGGGTGGTAGCGGCATCGTGTCCTGGATCCACATCGACGACGTCGTGAGTGCTACCGCGGCCGCGCTCGACCGTGGACGGGGCGGCGAGATCTACAACATCGTCGACGACCGACCGCAGTCCTTCAACGGCTATATCCGGGAGCTCGGCGAGAAGCTCGGGCGGCCTCGACAGCTGCGAATCCCGCGTGCGGCGGTCAAACTCGCCGCGCCCTACGGCGTCACCGCGTTCGGCGACACCTGGCTTCCGCTGTCGAACGCCAAGGCCAAAGCCGAACTCGGGTGGACGCCCGTTCCTCGGGTCTGACTCCTCGGCCCCGGCTCACCCGTACCCGAGCGCGGCGTTCTCGGCCCGGATGCGGACGTTGAGCACCAGGGCGTTGGCGGCGGTGAAGACGACCGCGGTCAGCCACGCCGAGTGGACCAGCGGCAGGGCCGCGACCTCGACCACCACCGCGGTGTAGTTCGGGTGGTGCAGCCACCGATACGGGCCGCGGTGCACGAGCGGCGCTCCCGGGATCACGATGAGCCGGGGGTTCCACCGTCTGCCCAACACTGCGACGCACCACCACCGCAGCGCTGTGCTCGCGCAGACGATGGCCACCATCGGCCATCCGAGCAGGGGGATGAACGGTCTGTGCAGGACCGCCACCTCGGCGATACACGACGCGAGCAGCAGCGTGTGCATGCCGACCATCACCGGATAGTGGCCTTGGCCGAATTCCCTGCCGCCGTTGGCAAGAGACCACCGCGTGTTGCGCCATGACACCACCAACTCGGCCAGTCGTTCCAGTCCGATCGCGAGGATGAACAGGTAGTACGCCATGTCGATTTCTCACCACTTCAGCAGGAGCAGCTCGAAGCTGAAGCCGGGACCCATCGCCAGCAACACGCCGAACGATCCTGGGGCAGGTGGCGAGGCGAGCGTGCGGTGCAGCACATCAAGCACCGACGCCGACGAGAAGTTACCGTTCTCCCGCATCGAGTTTCGGCTGTGGGTGTTGGCTTCCGGCGGCAGGCCGATCGCGTTGTCGATCGCATCCAGCACCTTGGGACCGCCGGGATGGCAGATCCACGCGGCGATGTCGCCCACCGTGAGGCCGTGGTCACCGAGGAACCGGGTGACCTCCTCGTCGAGGTAGTTCGCGGCCATGTGCGGGACTTCGCGAGACATCACCAGCCCGAAGCCATTTGAGGTGACGTTCCACCCCATGACGTCGACCGTGTCCGGAAACAGCCGGCTCCTGGTCGCGAGCAGCGCGGGCGCGTGCGCGATCGTCGGTGGAATGCGGTCGGCGCCCGAGACCACGACCGCCGCCGCGCCGTCGCCGAAGAGGCAGGCACCGATCAGGGCGGGGATCGACGTGTCGTCGCGTTGCAACGTCAGTGAGCACAGTTCGACGGACAGCAGGACCGCGACGTCGGAGGGAAAGCCCCGCAGGTAGTCGTGCACGCGTGACATGCCGGCTGCGCCTGCGACACAACCCAATCCGAACAACGGTATCCGCTTGACGTCTGGTCGCAACCCGATCCGGGATGCCACCCGAGCGTCGACGGTGGGCACGGCGACGCCGGTGCTCGATACGAACACGATGGCGTCGACTTCATCCGGCGCGACGTGTGCCGCCTCGAGCGCGGACCGCACGGCCCGCTCCCCGAGGTCGACGGCCACCTCGATGTAGGCGTTGTTCGCCTCGGTGAAGCCCGACAACTTCGGGTAGCGAGATAGCGGAAGCGAGAGACTGCGGCTCTGCACACCACTGCTCTGCGCGAACCGGAGGAACTCCGGGCCGCCGATGCCGGTGAGCATCGAAGCGACGTCACTTTGTTCGTAGCGATTTGAGGTGAACGCCACCGCGGTGCCCTCGATTCGGGGTGCACTGATTCGTTGGATCGCGCTGCGATTGAGCGACGCGAAATCTGTTGTATCTGTCATGTCGTGCAGAACGCCGCTGCAGCCAGGAATGGTGCCCAAGGTGACGCATCGCACAGCGATACCGCTGAAATCGATTGCGCTAGAAGGGATTCGGTACTACCGATTTCTGAAAGCGAGCAGGGAACGCGGTGGGAATGTGCTGGGAATCAACGCTATTCGCCGGTGAACTTCGGCGGGCGCTTCTCGAACATCGCGGTCACCGCCTCGCCCAGATCCTTCGATGGCAGGAACGCCGAATTCCACGCGGCCACATAGCGCAAGCTCTCCGACACCCGGGCGATGCGCTGCTGATCGAGCACATCCTTGATGCCGTACACCGTCAGCGGCGGGTTGGCGGCGATCTCGGCGGCCGTGGCGTGCGCCCCCGCAAGCGAGGCGTCGGCGTCGTCGTAGACGTCGTTGATTAGACCGATCTTTTCGGCGCGGGCAGCGTCGATGTCCTTGCCCGTCAGCGTCAGTTCGCGGAGATGCCCGTCGGACAGGATGAGCGGGAGCCGCGCCAGCGAACCCACGTCGGCGACGATCGCCAGCTTCACCTCGCGGACGGAGAACTTCGCGTCGGCACTGGCGTAGCGGATGTCCACGGCGCTGATCAGGTCTACGCCGCCGCCAATGCACCAGCCGTGCACCGAGGCGATGGTGGGGGTGCGGCAGTCGGCGACCGCGTTGATCGCGCCCTGCATCTTCGTCAGCGTGGTGTGGAATCCGAGGCGGCCCTTGGCGCCGGCATCGCGACCGGGCATGGTGGCGCCCATCGCGGCCAGGTCGAGCCCGTAGCTGAAGTTGCGGCCCGAGCCGGTCAGCACGATCGCGCGCACCTCCGGATCGGCGTCGAGCGTCCCGAACACCTCGGGCAACTCGGCCCAGAACGCCGGGCCCATGGCGTTGCCCTTGCCTGGCCCGATCAGCGTCACCCGCGCGACGTGATCGGAGATGTCAACGGTGACGGATTCGTAGGTCTCGCCCATGGGGCAACACGCTAGTTCGTCACGGCGCAGGTCACGGCGGCGGCTTGCCCAGGAGCACCTCGTTCACGGTGGCGCTGGGCAGGAACTGGCAGGCGGCGTCGACCAGCATCTGGCCGATGCCCTCCCCGTCGGGACCGAGCGGGTTGCCCTCCTGGTTGAGGATCTCACGGATCACCGCGACCTGGGTCGCCTCGTCGAGCCCGTTGTACTCCGAGCACTGCATGGACAAGGCGTTCGGCGGCGCGGGGACGACCGGGACGTCGGTGTTGCGTGTGGGCAGGGGAATGTCGGGAAGCCCGATATCGGGCAGCCCAGGAATCGACGGCGACGTCGGCCGCGCCGGGGAGGTCAACGGCGGCCCCGGCTCGGTGGTCATCGCGACGGAGCCCTCCGTGGTGCGCTGGCATCCCGTCGCGACCCCGACGAGAACCAGCGCCACTGCCGCCACTCGCACGTGCGTTTTCATCACGGCAACGATATGCCCATCGGCGACGTAGCGTGGCGTCATGCCCGACGACTTGCGTGCCGGACCCGATTCGCCGCCGACCGACGAACTGCGCAGCGCGGAGAAGTCGTTCGCCGTGTTGCAGCACGTGCTGCACGGCATCGCCGCCGACGATCTGCACAAGCAGACGCCGTGCCGAGAGTTCGACGTCGCAGCGTTGACTGACCACCTGCTGAATTCGATCACCATGCTCGGCGCGATGGCGGGCGCGCAGTTCACTGAGCGCGACCGCGACGCGCCGATCGAGCAGCAGGTGGTGTTCGCGGCGCGCTCAGCGCTGGACGCCTGGCGGCGGCGGGGGCTGGACGGCACCGTGGACTTCGGCGGGAACGACGTGCCGGCCCGGATGATGGTCGGCGTGCTGTCGATCGAGTTTCTGGTGCACGCGTGGGATTACTCGGCGGCGGTCGGGCGCGACGTCAACGCGCCCGAGTCGTTGTCCGATTACGTGCTGGGGCTGGCCCGCAAGATCATCACGCCGGAGGGTCGGGTCAACGCCGGTTTCGACGATCCGATCGACGTGCCCGCCGACGCCGGGGCGCTGACCCGGTTGCTTGCCTACACCGGTCGGCAGCCCTAGCCGTTTCGCGAGACGTACACCAGGGCTGTAGATCGGCCGCCCCTCACGACCCTGATGTTCGTCTCGCGAGCGCTATACCCGCTCGAGGTAGAAGTACAGGTGCCTGGGTGTACCGGAGCTGGTGTCGAGCGCGCCCTTGCCGTTCATGATGCCGACGACGGCGTTCTCGTCGACGACCTTGAAGTGGTCGTGCACGGGTGCGCCGTCGTAGACCATCGAGGCCGTCACCTCGCCGCGAAACTCCTCCATCCACAAACTGGCCTCACCCTTCATCGCCTCGGTGTTGGAGAACTTGTTGCCGTCGGCGTCCAGGCACACCAGAGGTTTGGCGTCGGTGGCGGAGTGGAAGGTCTTGCCGAACCAGTTGAGCCGCCCCATGAACCCGTTGGCCTTGTGGCCGGTGTGGAATTCGCCGCCCTTCCACTCGCCGATCATGAAGTCGATGGTGGCGGGCTGCAGCGTCGCCCAGAACTCGTCGAGTTCGGCATCGGAGATGGTGCCGGTGCGCTCCTTGAGCTCGGCGAAGGTCTCGCGGGCGTCGCTCATGACTGTCCAATCCATCGGCGGGCGAAATCGAGGAACGCATCGTTCTCGTGGGTCGCGGCGACGGTGACGCGCACTCCGTCGTCGCCGTAGGGCCGCACGATGATGCGGTTGTCCGCCGACGCCTCGGCGAACTGCTGGGCCTGCCCGGGCAAGGGGAGCCAGACGAAGTTGGCCTGCGAGTCGGGCACGGTGTAGCCGGCTGCGCGCAGTTCCGCGGTGACTCGGGCGCGTTCGGCGACGACGGTGTCGGTGCGCTCGAGCAGTTCGTCGGCGGCGTCGAGGGATGCGATCGCGGCGGCCTGCGAGACGCTGGTCGCGGTGAACGGCACGTACACCTTCCCGATCGCGGTGATGAGGTCCGGGTCGCCTACGGCGTAACCGACCCGCAGACCGGCCAGGCCGTAGGCCTTCGAAAACGTTCGTAACACAACGAGGTTGGGATGGGCACGAACCAGACCCAGGCTGTCGGGCACCATCGGCTCGCGGATGTATTCGACGTAGGCCTCGTCCAGCGCGATCGCGATATGCGGCGGCACCGCGGCGACGAAGCGGGCGAGCGCGTCGGGCGTCACGACGGTGCCCGTCGGGTTGTTCGGATTGCACACGAAGATCAGCCGCGTGCGGTCGGTGATCGCGGCCAGCATGGCGTCGAGGTCGTGCGTGTGGTCGGTCAGCGGCACCGGCACCGGTGTGGCCCCCGCTGTTCGCACCTGCAGCGGGTAAATCTCGAAGCTGCGCCAACCGAACAGCACCTCGTCGCCGACGGTCGAGGTGATCTGGATCAACTGCTGACACAGGCTGACCGACCCGCAGCCCACTGAGATGTGCTCGGGGGCGAAGTTGACGTGTTTGGCGAGCCGCTCGCGAAGCTCGACGTAGCCGTTGTCCGGGTAGCGGTTGATGTTGTCGACGGCGCCGGAGATCGCGGCCCGCACGCTCGGAAGCGGGGGACCAACGGTCTCGTTGCTGGCGATCTTGATTGCGCCGGGAACGGTCCGGCCGGGGGTGTAGGCGGGCAGATCAGCCAGTTCGGGGCGCAGCCGGACGGTCACTGCACCAGTTTATGGGTCGGCCGAATGCGCTTTGCCTCGCGCGGTAGCCCATGTGTACGCTGTCGGATCGGCGGTAATCGTCGGGAGGCGTGCCAGAGCGGCCGAATGGGGCTCACTGCTAATGAGTTGTCGCCCTCAAAGGCGACCGGAGGTTCAAATCCTCTCGCCTCCGCCACGGCTGACCCGTCAGCCGCACAACTGAACACTGAAGAAAGATCATGCGCCCGTAGCTCAACGGATAGAGCATCTGACTACGGATCAGAAGGTTGGGAGTTCGAGTCTCTCCGGGCGCGCCCATTGAATCGGTTCCATCCGCCGGTAACTGGGGGCATGTCGGACCCTCGTGAAACGCTCCGCTCATGGTTCGTGGGGAAACAGCAAGCGAGCACTGCGGCACCGACCCTTATGCAAGCGGGTCAGTAATCCGGGCGTACCGATTCGCGCTCGATCCCGGACCGCTGCAAGAAGAGCAGCTGCGATCACACTGTGGTGCACAGCGGTTCGCGTACAACTGGGCTTTGCGCCTAGTCAAAGCAAATCTGGAGCAGCGGTCAGCGGAGCGCACGTACGGAATCGCTGACAGTGAACTGACCCCAGCGCTGAACTGGTCGGCATATAGCCTGCGTAGAACGTGGAACACCATCAAGGACGACGTCGCGCCATGGTGGCGGGAGAACTCGAAGGAGGCGTACTCCTCCGGTCTGGCCAACCTGGCGACAGCGTTGAATAACTGGGCTGTCTCTCAATCAGGCGATCGCCAGGGAAGACCGATGCGATTCCCTCGGTTCAAGACCAAGAAGAGTCAACTGTCGTGCCGATTCACTACTGGCGCTTTTGGTCTCGTCGATACAGATCGGAGGCACGTCAAGCTGCCCCGTATCGGGCGGGTTCGCACGCACGAATCGACTCGAAAACTCGCCCGACGCGTCGACAGAGGATCGGCGCGGATCAGGTCGGCTACTGTCTACCTATGCCCGCGGCCGATGGTTCGTCGCCTTTTCCGTCGAGGTATACGACTCTCCCGCGCCTGGAACACGTTCGCGTCCCGTCGTCGGCGTGGATTTCGGTCTCTGCAATCTCGCGGTGCTGTCAACCCCTGTTCCGGGCATCTCCGATACCCACGGAGTGATCCCGAACCCGGTTCTATACGAGGGCTCGCTGAAGAAACTGCGTCGGTTGCAGCGCAAGGCCGCTAGGCGCATCGGGCCGGAGCGTCGTACTGGAAGAGCTCCGTCTCGCCGGTGGGCACGGGCCATGTCAGATGTTGAGCGCCAGCATGCTCGGATCGCAAATCATCGGGCCGCCACTTTGCATCGGTTGACGACCGCTCTTGCGGAACGCTTCGAGGCTGTCGTGATCGAAGACCTCAACGTCGCGGGCATGCTGCGCAACCGGCAGCTGGCGCGCCGGATTTCTGCTGCGGGTTGGGGTGAACTGCGACGACAGTTGGAATACAAGACTTGCTGGAGGGGAGGAACCTTGCTGGTCGCTGACCGGTTCTACCCCAGTTCCAAGACCTGTTCGGGGTGCGGCGCGGTGAGAGCCAACCTGCGTCTGTCCCAGCGGACGTTCTCCTGCGATGCATGTGGGATGTCGATGGATCGCGATCGAAACGCTGCCCGCAACCTGGCCGCACTGGCGCACCGGGTCGCTGGTGGAGCGTCCTCCCCGAGTTGCGGGGCGACGAAAAACGAGCCCGCTGGAAACCCACGGGAAGACGGCCGTCGTGGCCGTGGGTACTGCCACGGGAAGCCCCTTGAGGGCAACGTCGCGTGAGAAATCACCCGACTGCCAGCGGCTTGCGGCCTTTATCCGCAATCGCAGCAACGGTTCGAATCCCTTCGGGCGCGCTCTCGTGTTTGGCGACACCGGTTAACAGTGGCTGGACGGGTATCACTGCCCATGGCCACCCATCGTGAACCGCCGCAGAGCGTCGATCCGGATGCAATAGTGGCGGGCCGCCGAGGCCCGAGAGCGCGCGGCGCACGAAGAACTCTCTCAGCCCAGAGCTTCGAGCGATCCGCTGAGCGACACGGTGCTCGCCTCCGCGCAGCAGGACGCCAATTAGACGCGGCATACCCGCCCCCGAAGCCAACGAGCAGTCATCGGCTCGCCACCGCCCCGGCCGCCGAGGAGGACCGCGACATGGCGCAGCGAAAACGCGAGCAATCGGAGGCGGAACTGTCACCCGACCCAGAGGGTTGATCCCGGGGGCCGCCACTAGATTGGCAGCCATGCGGCTGTTGTTGATCGCCGATACTCACGTTCCCAAGCGCGCCAAGGACCTGCCCGCGCGGGTGTGGGACGAAGTGACGAGGGCAGACGTCGTCGTGCACGCAGGCGACTGGGTGGAGCCGTCGTTGCTCGACGCGCTCGAGGCTCGCGCCAAGCGCCTGGTCGCGTGTTGGGGCAACAACGACGGCGCCGAACTGCGCCGCAGACTGCCCGAACGCGCCGATGTCACACTCGGCGGCCTGCGCTTCACCGTCGTCCACGAGACCGGCGCCGCGACCGGGCGCGAGGCCCGCATGGCCAAGGCCTATCCGGACACCGACGTGCTGATATTCGGCCACAGTCACATCCCTTGGGATACGACGACGAAAACCGGTCTGCGACTGCTGAACCCGGGTTCGCCGACCGACCGGCGGCGCCAGCCCCACTGCACGTACATGACGGCCACCGTGCGCAACGGCTCGCTCACCAACGTCATCCTGCACGCCTTGGAACGCCGTGCGTGACCGGCCGGCGCGGGTCGCCGACGTCCACGAGCTCGCTGCTTCGATGCCGTACGTCAAGCGCATCGAGGGCCCCAAGGGCAACCCGATCTACCAGGTTGGCGGCAAGTCGTTCGTGTTCTTCCGCACTCCTCAGCCCGACGCCGAGGATCCGGAGACCGGCGAACGCTACACCGACGTGATCATGATCTGGGTGGAATCGGAGATGGACAAGCTGGCGCTCGTCCAAGATCCCGACTCGCCGTTCTTCACCACCGACCGTTTCGAGGGCCATCCCTCGGTTCTGGTGCGCGCCAGCAGGTTACGGGAGATCGGGAAGGTCGAACTGACCGAACTCGTCCAGGACGCGTGGCTCTCGCGCGCTTCGAAACGCCGGGCCGATCGGTGGTTGGCCGAGCACCAGGACTGACGAGAAGCTACTTCGGCGGGACGTTCGCGTGCTCGGCGCCGCAGATGAACACGGCCATCCGGGCCGGTGTGTCGCCGGGGTTCTTCCAGCGGTGCCGCGTCCCGTTTTGCACGACGGTGTCGCCCGGTTGCAGGGTCACTTCGGCTCCATCGTCAAGTTCGAGCACGACGGTGCCCTCGAGCACCACCTCGAAGTCGACGGTGTCCGTGGTGTGCATGCCCGGGTCCGTGTAGTCCATGTAGCCGAGCATTCCCGGCAGCTTCTCCTCCATCTCGGCCATCGCCTCGTTGATGTCGAGGGCCTCCGGGGCTTGGGTGCCGTGCGACTGCGGCAGCGTCAGCATCGCAAACCGGAAACCACCGATCGGCGGAAAGTAGTTGTGCCACTGGGGCATCGAACCGTCGTCGGGAAATCGGCACGTCTGGTCGCTGCCCCACAGCAGATGGTTCTCGAAGCCAGGCATCAACTTCGTCTGAATCGGAGCGAGGCTGTCGTCGCTGACGAAGACGGACTTTCCGGACGAATCGTGACCGGTCACCACTCGGCGTATCTGCATGGGGTCAGTGAACCAGCCCCGCGCCGACGTGGGGATGAATATCGTGTCGCCATGCAGCAGAAACCCCCCACCGAGGTCATCGAGTCCGCACACCGCGAGCACCTCACGGCCCTGCCGTTCGACGACACCGCGGACTTCGACAACGCCGACCGCGGGTTCATCGCCGCCTCGGATCCCTGTGTGATCAAGGCGGCTGACGGTCGGGTGGTCTGGGACAACGACACGTACTCGTTCCTCGATGCGGACGCCCCGCCGTCGGTGCATCCCAGCTTGTGGCGGCAGAGCCGGCTGTGCGCCAAACAGGGTCTTTACGAAGTAGTCGAGGGCATCTATCAGGTGCGCGGATTCGACCTGTCCAACATCACCTTCGTCGAGGGCGACACTGGCGTGATCGTCATCGACCCGTTGATCTCCACGGAGACCGCCGCTGCGGCGCTGGCGCTCTACCGCGAACACCGCGGAAATCGTGCGGTCAGCGCCGTCATATATACCCACAGCCACGTCGACCATTTCGGCGGCGTTCTGGGTGTCACCTCTCAGGCCGACGTGGACGCGGGCCGCGTCGCGATCATCGCGCCCGAGCACTTCACCGAACATGCCGTGCAGGAGAACGTGTACGCGGGCACCGCGATGGGCCGTCGAGCGAGCTACATGTACGGCGCATTGCTGGCGCGTGGACCGCAGGGGCAGGTGGGATGCGGGCTGGGACAGGTGACGTCGACGGGTGAAGTGGCGCTGATCGTTCCGACGGTCGACATCCGGCAGACCGGCGAGACGCACACCGTCGACGGCGTCGAGATCGAGTTCCAAATGGCGCCGGGCACCGAGGCGCCCGCCGAGATGCACTTCTACTTCCCGAAGTTCCGCGCGCTGTGCATGGCCGAGAACGCCACCCACAACCTGCACAACCTGCTGACGCTGCGCGGCGCGCTGGTGCGTGACCCGCACGGATGGGCCGGTTACCTCACCGAGGCGATCGACGCGTTCGCCGACCGCACCGACGTCGTGTTCGCATCCCACCACTGGCCGACGTGGGGACGCGACCGCATCGTCGAATACCTTTCGTTGCAACGGGATCTGTACGCCTACTTACACGACCAGACGCTGCGCCAACTCAACCAGGGGTTCACCGGCATCGAGATCGCCGAGGACTTCGCGCTGCCGCCTGCGTTGCAGAACGCGTGGCACGCACACGGCTACTACGGCTCGGTCAGCCACAACGTCAAGGCGGTCTATCAGCGCTACATGGGCTGGTTCGACGGCAACCCGGGGCGGTTGTGGGCGCATCCGCCACAAGCCGCAGGCCCTCGCTATGTCGAGGCGATGGGTGGTCTGGATCGAGTGGTCGAGATTGCGCGAGGGGCCTTCGAGCAAGGTGACTACCGTTGGGCAGCAACGCTCTTAGACCATGCAATGTTCACCGACGAGCACCACGGCGCTGCTCGGGAACTCTACGCCGACACACTCGAACAGTTGGCCTACGGCGCGGAGAACGCGGTGTGGCGCAACTTCTTTCTCTCGGGAGCGACCGAGCTTCGCGATGGCAACTTCGGCACCCCGACCCAGACCGCGTCGACGTCGATGGTGATGCAACTGGCGCCCGAACAGATCTTTGACGCACTCGCGATCACCGTGAACGGCCCGCGGGCATGGGATCTCGATATCGCCATCGACGTCACCTTCCTCGACACCGACACCAATTACCGGTTGACGCTGCGCAACGGTGTGATGGTGCACCGCAAGGTTGCCGCCGATGCGACCTCGGCTCAGGCGACCGTCAAAGTGGCCACCAAGCTCCGTCTGCTCGCGCTCGCGGCGGGCGACGACAGCTCACTCGGCCTCGACATCTCCGGCGACACCGGCGCCCTGCAGTCGCTGATCGGTGTGCTGGATCGCCCAGACCCGGCGTTCAATATCGTCACGCCGTAACTCCATTGCGCCGAGTGTGGGGTCGATGCACGCTTGCCAGCGTCAGGGCGTGCGGGTAACCCACGTTCGGCGGAAGACGGTTAGGGCATGCCGCCGTCGACGCGGATGATCGAACCCGACGTGTAGCTCGACGCGTCCGACATCAGATACAGTGCGGCGCCGACGATCTCGGGTGGCTCACCCAGCCGCTGCAACGCGAAATGCTGCGCACCCTTCTGCGTCGCGGGGATGTCCCAGGCCTTGCTGATGTCGGTGAGGAACGGGCCCGGCATCAGCGTGTTGACCCGCACCGTCGGGCCGTACGCCAGCGCCAGTCCCTCGGTCAGCGCATTGAGCCCCGCCTTGGCGGCCGAGTAGGGGAGCTGCTCGGGGCGGGGTCGGCGCGAACCGCTCGAGCTCACGTTGATGATCGAGCCGCCGCCATCGGCGACCATGCGCTCACCGACCAGCGTCGACAACCGGAACGGGCCCTTGAGGTTCAGGTTGACCACCGAGTCGAACAGCTTCTCCGTGACCGAGGGGAGCGACTCGTACAGCGGCGACATCCCGGCGTTGTTCACAAGCACATCCACCTTGCCGAACCGCTCGTAGGCCGCGTCGACCAATCCGTTGAGCTCATCCCAGCGCCCGACGTGCACCTGGTAGGGCAGCGCGGCGCGGCCGGTCGCCGAGGCGATCTCTTCGGCCGTCGCCACACACGAGTCGTACTTGCGGCTGGCGATCACCACGTCCGCGCCGCACCGCGCAGCGGCGAAAGCCATCTCCTTGCCAAGCCCCCGGCTTCCGCCGGTGACCAGCACGACGCGGTCGGAGAGGTCGAAGAGCTCGGTCGCGAAATCCTTGTCGGCACTCATGGCCATATGGTGGCACGGTGCAGTTGCTCATCATTCGACATGCGTTGCCGCTTCGCAGCGAACCGGGGCAGGGCTCCGACCCCGACCTGTCCGAGGAAGGCATCGAACAGGCAAAACGCCTGCCCGACGCGTTGGCGCGCTTTCCCATCTCACGGTTGGTCAGCAGTCCGCAGAAGCGGGCGATCCAGACCGCCGAGCCGGTCGCTGAGGCTCTCGGCCTCTCGATCGACATCGACGACCGGCTCGCCGAGTACGACCGAGACCTCTCGCACTACACGCCGGTCGAGGAGATCTCCGAGGAGGACATGCGACGCCTGGCCAACGGTGAGCTGCCCAGCGGCGTCGATCAGTCGGCGTTCATCGCCCGGGTCAAGGCCGGGGTCGACGACATCGTCAAGGCCGCCGACCGGGAGGACACCGTCGCGCTGTTCAGCCACGGCGGCGTCATCAACGCCGTGGTCCACGACGTGATGCGCACCGAGCGCCTGCTGTGCGTGCAGGTCGACTACGCCGGTATCACCCGGGTGTTGTGGTCGTCGTCGCGCGAGGCGTTCTTCGTCGCGGGAGTCAACTCCACCGAGCACGTATGGGACCTGCTGCCCAGAAATCAGCAGTGGTAGACAAGTCCCGTGACTCCACCGCCGACCTCACCGGAAGGGCTCGACCTCGACGCCCTCGACCGTCATCTGCGTTCGGAGGGCATCGCCCGCTCCGGTGACCTGCGCGCCGAGTTGATCTCCGGCGGCCGCTCCAACCTGACTTTCCTGGTGTTCGACGACCAGTCGAAGTGGGTGCTGCGCAGGCCGCCGCTGCACGGTTTGACGCCGTCGGCACACGATATGGCCCGCGAGTACAAGGTGATCTCGGCGTTGCAGAACACCGCCGTGCCCGTCCCTCGCGCGGTGACCATGCGCAACGACGACTCGGTGCTCGGCGCACCGTTCCAGATGGTCGACTACGTCGAAGGGCGGGTCGTCCGGCACACATCCGAACTCGAGGCCCTCGGCGACAAGTCCGACATCGAGGCCTGTGTCGACGCGTTGATCAAGGTGCTCGCCGACCTGCACGCCCTGGACCCCGAGGAGGTGGGCCTCGGCGACTTCGGCAAGTCCACCGGATACCTCGAGCGCCAGGTGAAGCGCTGGGGTGGGCAGTGGGAGCTGGTGCGCCGAGAGGACGACGAACGCGACGACGACGTCAAGCGGCTGCACACCGCGCTCGGGGAGACGATCCCGGCGCAGAGCCGCAGCGCGATCGTGCACGGCGACTACCGCATCGACAACACGATGCTCGACGCCACCGACGGCAGCAAGGTGCTCGCGGTGCTGGACTGGGAGATGTCGACCCTGGGCGACCCGATCAGCGACGCGGCCCTGATGTGCGTGTACCGCCACCCCATGTTCAACCTGGTGCACGCCGACGCGGCGTGGGCGTCACCGCTGATTCCACCGGCAGATCAACTCGCGCAACGGTATTCGGTGGCATCGGGTCAGCCGCTGGACCATTGGGAGTTCTACATGGGCCTTGCGTATTTCAAGCTCGCGATCATCGCGGCCGGCATCGCCTACCGCGGCCGGGTGGGCGGTGCGCCGCCGGACTTCGTCACGATGGTCGACGACGCGGTCGCTCCGTTGATCGACGCCGGACTCGAGTCGTTGCGCTAGCGGAGCGCGGCTTTGTAGTTCTTCTTGGCGGCGCGACGCAGCTGGACCATGCGTGCTGCCCCCGCCAACGCCGTGATCAGGCCGCCGCACACCGCGGCGAACAGAATCGCCACACCCCTCGGCATGAACCAGTTCCAACCGAGGAAGGCGAACTCGGTCGATTCGGTGTTCTGCGCGATGAATATCAGCAGCAGGATGAGGATGAGGAAGCCTGCGATCACTGCCGACCAGAGCGCGGCCGCACGGGTGAAATGGACCTTCTTGACCGAGGGTGCGGTGCGATCGGCGATCTCGCCGTCCGTCGGCGGAACCGGCGGCCCGGGATTGGGTGGACCGTAAGGTTCCGGTTCGTTCTGCGCTGACGGACCGTACGGATCGGTGCTCATGGGTCCAAGTTTGCCCCTTCCCGGCCCCGACAAACGGCATTTGACGTGGACGGTCGAATCGCGGGCCGGACAAACCGCGCGTAGCTGCGGCGATGCCGATACTGTCGAATTCATGACCTCGATGCCGCGACGCCGGCGCCGGCGGTTCGTCGCGGCGGTGATGGTTCTCGCGCTCCTGATGAGCACGGCTTGCGGCAGCTCGAACCCCCTCGGCGGCGGCGAGATCTCCGGTGACCTCAAGACGATCGCGGTGGGGTCCGCGGACTTCACGGAGTCCAAGATCATCGCCGAGATCTACGCTCAGACCCTGGAGGCCAACGGCTTCACCGTGCGACGGCAGTTCGGGATCGGCAGCCGCGAGACCTACATCCCCGCCGTGCAGGACCACTCGATCGACCTGATCGGTGAGTACACGGGCAACCTGCTGCAGTACTTCGACGAGGACACCACGGCCACCACCCCCGACGCGGTCCTGCTTGCACTGCTCAAGGTGCTGCCCGGTGATCTGTCGATCCTGTATCCGTCTCCGGCGGAGGACAAGGACACCCTGGCGGTGACCGAGGCGACCGCGCAGCGGTGGAACCTCAAGACCATCGGCGACCTCGCTGAGCACTCGCCGGAAGTGAAAGTCGGTGGGCCATCGGAGTTTCAGACGCGGATCACCGGTCTGGTGGGGCTGAAGGAACGGTATGGGCTCGACATCGCACCGGCCAACTTCGTCGCCATCAGCGACGGTGGCGGGCCGGCGACCGTGCAGGCGCTCACCAGCGGGACGATCACCGCCGCCAACATCTTCAGTACGTCACCGGCGATCGAGAAGAACAATCTCGTCGTGCTCGAAGACCCCGAGAACGTGTTCCTCGCGGCCAATGTCGTGCCGTTGGTTGCATCGCAGAAGATGTCCACCGAACTCAAGACGGTGCTCGACGCGGTCAGTGCGAAGCTGACCACCGAGGCTCTGATCGAGCTCAACACCTCGGTCGAGGGAAACCGCGGCATCGACCCCGACGAAGCGGCGCAGAAGTGGATCGCGGAGAACGGATTCGACAAACCGGTGCAGAAGTGATCGAGTTCTCCAACGTCACCAAGCGTTACCCGGACGGCACCGTCGCGGTCGACGACCTCACCCTCGAGGTGCCCGAGGGAACGTTGACGGTCTTCGTCGGCCCGTCGGGCTGCGGCAAGACCACGTCCATGCGGATGATCAACCGGATGATCGAGCCCACCTCGGGCACCCTGACTGTCGACGGACGCGACGTCACCAAGGCGGACCCGGTCAAGCTGAGGCTCGGCATCGGCTATGTGATCCAGAGCGCGGGCCTCATGCCACACCTACGGGTAGTCGACAACGTCGCCACCGTCCCGGTGTTGCGGGGTGAATCACGGCGCAGCGCACGGCGATCCGCGCTCGAGGTGATGGAACGGGTGGGTCTGGACGTCAAGCTCGCCGACCGCTATCCGGCGCAACTGTCCGGTGGTCAACAACAGCGTGTCGGGGTGGCGCGCGCGCTGGCAGGCGACCCGCCGATCATGCTGATGGACGAACCGTTCAGCGCCGTCGACCCCGTCGTGCGAGAGGAGCTGCAGGCCGAGATCGCCCGTCTGCAAAGCGAACTGCACAAGACCATCGTCTTCGTCACCCACGACATCGACGAGGCGGTCAAGCTCGGCGACCGCGTGGCGGTGTTCGGCCGCGGCGGGGTGCTGCAGCAGTACGGCGAGCCGTCGTTCGTCCTGTCCAATCCGGCCAACGAGGAGGTGGCCGCGTTCGTCGGCGCCGATCGTGGATACCGCGGCCTGCAGTTCTTCCACGCGTCGGGCCTGCCGCTGCACGACATCGGCCACGTCGACGAACGCGATGTCGAAGCGCTGGAGTTGAGGCCCGGCGATTGGAGGCTGGTCACCAAGGACGACCGGAAACCGTTCGCCTGGATCAACGCCGCCGGTGTGGCCCTGCGCCGCACCGGAAAGTCGCTCTACGACAGCACGATCGCCGGCGGTTCACTGTTCCGGCCGGACGGGACGTTGCGCAACGCGCTCGACGCCGCGCTGTCCTCGCCGAGCGGGATGGGGGTCGCCGTCGACGACGACGGCCGGGTGATCGGCGGGGTGAAGGCCGACGACGTGCTGGCCGAACTCGACAAGCAACGCCGGGTCCCGGAGTTGGGCTAGCGGATGCGCTATCTGCTCACACACCTCGACGATCTGTGGGCGCTGACGGTGATCCATCTGCGCCTGTCGCTGATTCCGATCGTGCTCGGCCTGATCATCGCCGTACCGGTGGGCGCCGCGATCCAGCGCACCACCACGGCGCGGCGCCTGACCACGATCACCGCCAGCATCGTCTTCACCATCCCGTCGCTGGCGCTGTTCGTGGTCCTGCCGCTGATCATCCCCACGCGCATCCTCGACGAGGCGAACGTGATCGTGGCGCTGACGCTCTACACCGTGGCCCTGCTGGTGCGGGCGGTGCCGGAGGCGCTGGACGCGGTGTCGCCGACGGTGCGCGACGCCGCGACGGCGGTCGGATACCGGCCCCTGACGCGGATGATGAAAGTCGAACTGCCCCTGGCGGTTCCGGTGCTGATCGCCAGCTTGCGCGTGGTCGCCGTCACTAACATCTCGATGGTCGCGGTCGGATCGGTGATCGGCATCGGCGGGCTGGGCACCTGGTTCACCGAGGGTTACCAGGCGAACAAGAGCGATCAGATCATCGCGGGCATCATCGCGATCTTCGTGCTCGCGATCGTCATCGACACCCTGATCATGCTGATCGGTAAGGCGCTCACTCCGTGGACGCGCGCGACCCGTGGGGTGCCGGTGTGGCGCAGGCTCAAGGCGGCGTCGTGACGGGTCCGATGGGGTTTTTGCAGGAGGCGCTGTCCTACCTGTTCACCGCGGCCAACTGGAGTGGGCCCGCCGGGCTGTTCGCCCGCACCGTCGAACACCTCGAGTACACGGTGCTCGCGCTGTTCTTCTCGGCGCTCATCGCCATTCCGGTCGGGATGCTGATCGGACACACCGGCCGGGGGACGTTCATCGTCGTCACCGGTGTCAACGCACTGCGGGCGCTGCCGACGCTGGGTGTGCTGCTGCTCGGTGTGCTGCTGTGGGGGCTCGGGCTGGTACCGCCGACCGTTGCGCTGATGCTGCTGGGCATTCCGCCGCTGCTGGCGGGCACCTATGCAGGCATCGCCAACGTGGATCCCACCGTCGTCGACGCCGCCCGCTCCATGGGCATGACCGAACGACGCATCCTGTTGCGGGTGGAGACGCCGATCGCGATGCCGTTGATCCTGGGCGGGCTGCGGACCGCCACGCTGCAGATCGTGGCCACCGCGACCGTCGCCGCATACGCCAGTCTCGGCGGGCTGGGCCGCTACCTGATCGACGGCATCAAGGTGCGCGAGTTCCATCTGGCCTTGGTCGGCGCGCTGATGGTGACGGCGCTGGCATTGCTGCTCGACGCCGCGCTCGCGTTCGCGGTGTGGGCCTCGGTGCCGGGAACCGGGCGCCTGCGAAGCCGGCGGCGCATGCCCCAGCCGTTTCTCGGTGACGAAGTCATTCTCGAATCCCGTCCCCTCGCAACATCACAGCGCGGCCGAAAAAGCAACGACCCAGCGCGTTACGAACGAGGGGACCCTTCGCATACGGTATAGGGGTGAGTGAAGCAGGCGGCTCCGAGAAGACATGGCCGGCGATCCTGACGTGGCGGGCGCACGACGTCCCGCGAATGGAATCGGTCCGGGTGCATGTGTCGGGCAAGCGCATCAAGGCCTACGGCAGGATCGTGGCCGCCGCTACACCGTTTCACCCGGCGTTCTCCGCTTCCTACGACTTGGTGACCGACGAGGCCGGCGGTACCAAACGGCTGTCCATGACCGTCACACTCGCCGAGCGCGAACGGCAGCTGTCGATCGCCCGCGACGAAGAGAACATGTGGCTGGTTCAGCAGCACACCGGGGAGACGCGCCGCGCCGCGTACGACGGCGCGCTGGACGTCGACGTCATCTTCAGCCCGTTCTTCAACGCCCTGCCGATTAGGCGCACGGGGCTGTACCAGCGGTCGGATTCGATCAGCTGCCCGGTGGTGTACGTGCGACTGCCGGACCTGTCGGTGGAGACGGCGGTGATCAGTTACAGCAGCGCCGAAGACGGCATCAAGCTGCTCTCGCCGGTCGCCGACACCACGATCAGCGTCGACTCGGACGGGTTCATCCTCGACTATCCAGGGTTGGCAGAGCGGATCTGATCACCCCGCCTGCGCGGCCCGCCGCGGCCAGTTCCTCGCGCCACTGCTGTTCGCCGACGACGATCGTGACGATCCCCGGCCTGTCGAAGCTGTCATAGCGAATTCTGGCGGCGTGCCCGGAGTCGATGAGTTCGGTCAGCGGTCTGCGCGCGGCGAGCGCGTCGCGGGCGTCGGTGAGCAGTTCCAGCACGCGGTCCAACACCGGCAGCAGTTCGTCGGCGTTGGCCTCGCACATCGCCCGCACCAGGTCCGGCGCGGTGGCGGCCACGCGGGTGCCGTCGCGGAACGAACCGGCCGCCAGCGCGAACGCCAGCGGCACCTCCCCGGCGGTGGCGGCGAGCGCCTCGGCCAGCAGGTGGGGCAGATGAGAGATCGTCGCGGCGGCTGCGTCGTGTTCGTCCGAGCGGGCAGGGACGACGACCGCGCCGCAGTCCAGCGCCAGATTCATGACCAGCGTCCAGATCTGCGGGTCGACATGATCGTCGACGCAGACGACCCACGGCGCGTCGACGAACAACCGGGCGTCGCCCGCCGCCCAACCCGAGTGCGCGGTGCCCGCCATCGGGTGACCGCCGACGAATCGCTCGCGTAGGCCGTATGTCTGGACCTCTTGCAGCACAGCGGTTTTCACGCTGATCACATCGGTCAGCGGACAGTCCGGGGCTGTGTCGCGAATGTGGCCAAGCATCTGGCCCAGGGCGGGCACCGGCACGGCCAGCACGATCAGCGCGTTGTCGGCCGCCGCCCGCTTCAGCACGGCGTCGAGGTCCTCGGTGGCGTCGAACCCATCGGCGGTCGCCGCTTGGACGCCGTCCAGTGACCGGTTGTACCCGAACACCTCGCGTCCGGCGGCCGCCGCTGCGCGCATGACCGACCCACCGATCAGGCCGAGGCCGAGCACGCAAACCGGGGTGTTGGTCACCCGTCAAGGTTGGCATACCGAGCGCCGTCGACCACGTCAGGATCGGCGTCGACACTGGAAAAGGGGGGTGCGGACGCGGTAAGGACATGGAAAAGGGCATGGTCGGCGACTACCGTAGGCCGACATGGGAGCACAGCGTGCACAGGCGCGGGAGCAGTCCACGGACACTCCCGACGGCTTCGGCGTTGCTGTCGTCCGTGAGGACGGCAAGTGGCGATGCGCGCCGATGCGCGGAGCGGCCCTGACCAGCCTCACCGACGCCGAGCGGGAACTACGCGAAATCCGCAGCGCGGGAGCGGTGTTCGGGCTGCTGGACATCGACGACGAGTTCTTCGTCATCGTGCGGCCCGCTCCCTCTGGCGCGCGGCTGTTCCTGTCGGATGCCACCGCCGCGCTGGACTACGACATCGCCGCCGAAGCCTTGGAGATGCTCGACGCCGACATCGAGCCCGAGGAACTCGAGGAGGCCGAACCGTTCGAGGAGGGCGACCTGGGTCTGCTTTCGGACATCGGCCTGCCCGAGGCGGTGCTCGGCGTCATTCTCGACGAGTCCGACCTCTACGCCGACGAACAGCTGGGCCGGATCGCGCGCGAGATGGGCTTCGCCGACGAGTTGTCGGCAGTACTCGACCGCATGGGCCGGTGATCGCGCAGCCCGACGACGAGGCACTGATCCGCGCCGCCCTCGAAGCTGCCCGCAGCGCCGGTCCGCGCGACGTGCCGATCGGGGCGGTCGTCGTCTCCGCCGACGGCACCGAGCTGGCGCGCGCCGCCAATCAACGCGAAGCCCTCGGCGATCCCACCGCGCACGCCGAGATCCTCGCCATCCGGGCCGCCGCGGCGGTGCTCGGCGACGGCTGGCGGTTGGAGGGCACCACGCTGGCGGTCACCGTCGAACCGTGCACCATGTGCGCGGGCGCGCTCGTGATGGCGCGGGTGGCGCGGGTGGTGTTCGGCGCCTGGGAGCCCAAGACGGGGGCCGTCGGGTCGCTGTGGGATGTGGTGCGCGACCGGCGGCTGACCCACCGACCGCAGGTGCGCGGCGGCGTGCTGGCCGACGAATGCGCGGCGCCGCTGGAGGCGTTCTTCTCCCGGCAGCGTTGACGCCTGTGGTCTCGCGAGACGTACACCAGGGTCGCCGTCGGCCCGTGGTTCACGACCCTGGTGTAGCTCTCGCGAACAGAAACAACTGCTCCCAACAGCGATTGGAGTAGACCGGTGTGCGCCCGGTAAGCTGCCACACGGTGGCGTGTCCGAGCGGCCTAAGGAGCACGCCTCGAAAGCGTGTGACGGGTAACCCCCGTCCGAGGGTTCAAATCCCTCCGCCACCGCCACAACGATTCAGGCACTATTGTCAGGATCTGTCACTGAAGCAGAGGTCGAGGCGACCGCGGTGACCAACCCGAGAGAATTGGTATATGCGCGCGCTTCATGACCAGAACCCCTGGGCCTCGGCCGGGGGTGGTGCTGGGCTGCGCCCGTTCTCGGTGCTGCTCGTCGAGGACGACCGCGGCGACGCCATCCTGGTCGAGGAGTTGATCGCCGACGCCGACTCCAATATCAACGTCGTGTGGGCGCCGTCCATGGAGGATGCCGAACAGCATCTGGAGGTTTCCCGCCCCGACTGCGTGCTGCTGGATCTGAACCTCCCGGACGCGGACGGTATCAAAGCGCTCGACCGCGTCGCCAGGCGCGACATCACCATGCCGATCGTCGTGTTGACCGGCCTCAACGATGAGCACTTCGGCATCTCGGCCGTCGCTGCCGGCGCCCAGGATTACCTCGTCAAGGGTCGCGTCGAACCGGAGACGCTGCGCCGCGCGCTGCTCTACGCCGTGGAACGCAAGCGCGCCGAGCTGACGTCGGTGGAACTGCACGCCAGCGAGCTGCGCGCGATGGAGAACGCCCGCCTCGAGCGTGGCCTGTTGCCGTCACCGCTGCTCCTCGATCAACCCGGAATCGACATCGTCGCCGAATACCGGCCCAGTCGTCAGCACGCACTGCTCGGCGGCGACTTCTACGACTTCGTGCAGACCCCCGACCGCACCCTGCACGTCATGGTCGGTGACGTGGCCGGTCACGGGCCCGACGAGGCGGCGCTGGGCGTGGCGTTGAGGATCGGCTGGCGGGCGCTGACGTTCGCCGGGTTGCGGGGCAACGAACGCATGCGCCAGTTGGAACGGATCCTGAGCACCGAACGCCCGGGTTCGAGCATCTTCGCGACGGTGCTCAGCGTCGCGATGTCCACCGACAACCTCAGCTTCAACGTCGTGTCCGCCGGTCATCCCGGCATGCTGCTGCACGGTGACGACACCGTGGAATGGCTGGAACCGGAGGTCGGCCCGGCGCTCGGCCTGTACGGCCTCGAATGGCCTCTGAACATCTTCGAACTGCCCCCGGGATACGGCCTGGTGCTGTTGACCGACGGATTGTTCGAGGGTCGCTCCGGTCGCGGAACCGAACGCCTCGGCGAGGCGGGCCTGCTCGAAGTCGCCAGGGGCTACGCCCACCTGCCCGGTCGCGAGTTCGTCACCGCACTGATCGACGACGTGGAGCGCCGCGCGCAGTCGGTGGGCGGTATCAGCGACGACATCGCGGTGGTGCGGGTGGAGCGGACGATCACCGGATGAGGAGTCGCCTCACCGTCCAGGGGTGGCAGAACCTCGTGCTGTCCCTGATGGGCGTGGTGGTCATCGCCGGAGCGATCGTGGGTGCGCTGCTGTTGAACCGGACCGACGAGGTCTCGCGCGAGCTGAACCTCGGCATCCAACCCGCCCGCGTGGCGGCGTATCAGCTGCAGGCGGCCCTTCGCGATCAGGAGACCGCTGTGCGCGGTTACGCGATCGCCGCCGATCTCCAGTTCCTCGACCCCTACTTCGAGGGGCAGCAGGTCGAAAACGAGTCGGTGCGGCAGATCCGCGACGGAATCGGCCACCGGGAGAAGCTCATCGGCGACCTGGAAGCGATCGAGAAGGCCGCGGCCGAGTGGCGTTCGACGTACGCGGACCCGTTGATCGCCTCGGTGACACCAGGAATGCCGAAGGTTCTGGACGCCGCCACCGCCGAGCGCGGCAAACAAGGGTTCGACGCCCTGCGCGCGCTCTTCAACACCCAGAACCGCGACCTGTCGCAGGCCCGCCAGGATGCGGTCGACGAGCTCGCCGCCGTGCAGACCTGGCGAGACACCCTGTTGATCGCGATCCTCGTGGCGTTCTTCGTCGCCGGCATCGTGCTCGCGGTCCTGGTGCGCAAGGCCGTCACCCGCCCCCTCGAGCAGCTCGCCGCCTCGTGCCGCAGGATCACCGAGGGCAACTTCGACGAGAAGATCGCGGTGCGCGGCCCGCGTGACATTCAGGCGATCGCTGCGGATGTGGAGGACATGCGCCAGCGCGTCGTCGACGAGCTGGCTGCGTCGCGGTCGGCCAGAGAGCAACTCGGCGATCAAGCCCTGGAACTGCAACGGTCGAACGCCGAACTCGAACAGTTCGCCTATGTGGCTTCACACGACCTGCAGGAGCCGCTGCGCAAGGTGGCCTCGTTCTGCCAGCTGATCGAGAAGCGCTACGGCGACAAGCTCGACGAGCGCGGCGTTGAATACATCCGCTTCGCCGTCGACGGCGCCAAACGCATGCAGGTGCTGATCAACGACCTGCTCACCTTCTCCCGCGTCGGCAGGCTCGGCTCGACCGAAGCCGACGTCGACCTCGATGCCGTGCTGGCCGACGCGATCGACAACGTGTCGGCCTCGATCGAGGAATCCGGCGCCGAGGTGGTCCGCACCGGAGAGCCGCTGCCCACCGTCAAGGGCGACCCGACGCTGTTGACGATGCTGTGGCAGAACCTGATCGGCAACGCGGTGAAATTCCGCCGGCCCGACGCCGCGCCGCGGATCGTCATCGACTGCGCGGTCGGCGAGGGCACCCGCGAGGGCGCGTGGCTCTTCACAGTCACCGACAACGGGATCGGCATTCCCGAGGAGTTCGCCGAGAAGGTCTTCGTGATCTTCCAGCGCCTGCACGGCCGGGAGGTCTACACCGGAACGGGTATCGGCCTGGCGCTGTGCAAGAAGATCGTCGAGCACCACGGCGGTAACATCTGGATCGACACCGGCCACACCGAGGGCACCAGGTTCCGCTTCACCATTCCCTGCGTCGTCGACGAGCCCGTCGCGGCCGAGATGGAAGGATCAACTGCATGACACTGGACGGCCGGGCGATCGACGTGCTGCTCGTCGAGGACGACCCGGGTGACGAGCTGATCACCCGAGAAGCATTCGAGCACAACAAGATCAAGAACACCTTGCACGTCGCGCACGACGGTGAGGAGGGACTCGACTTCCTCTACCGCCGAGGCAAGTACGCCGACGCGCCGCGGCCCGACCTGATCCTGCTCGACCTGAACCTGCCGAAATACGACGGCAGGCAGTTGCTCGAGCAGATCAAGTCCGACGCCGAGCTCAGCCACATCCCAGTCGTCGTACTTACCACGTCATCGGCGGAGGAAGACATCCTGCGCAGCTACAAACTGCACGCCAACGCGTATGTCACCAAGCCCGTCGATCTCGATCAGTTCATGAACGCCGTCCGCCAGATCGACGAGTTCTTCGTTCAGGTGGTCCGGCTGCCCAACTCCTGACCGCCGCGTTCGTCATCGGTCACGTCGAAGTCGATGCGCACGGTCGTGCCCGACGTCGATTTCATGACCTCCACACCGTTGCCGACCGCGCGGATGATCGGAAGGCCGCGCCCGCGGGTCGTGGGCTCCGTGCTCGGGGTCCGCCACTGCCCGTGATCTGAGACACAGACCACTATCCGCCCGTCCTCAACGGTCGCCTCGACCACCATCTTTCCGTCGGGGGAGTCCTGGTAAGCATGCTCGACGCAGTTGGTGGCGGCCTCGTTGACCGCGAGCACGATGTCGGCACTCACGTCGTCGGGCACGCCGATCGGTTCCATCCACCCGACCAAACTGCGGCGAATCTGTGCCAGTCGATCCGCGGTGGCCGGAACCTCGATCCTCAGAGGGTCTGCCGGCCGCAGACGCACGTCGATCACCACGCCCGTGGTTGTACCCCGCTTGCCCCGATTCCTCACGCATGTCACGCATACGCTTGGGTCTCAAAACAATAGCGAGGCGCAGATCACACCCGCGGACGACGAAAAAGCGAGCGCGCCGCGCGTACCGATGGCCGTCAGCCGTAGAAGATCACCTGATAGTCGGGCGTCCACGCACCCTGTTTGCAGCTCAGCGGAATTCCGTCGGGCGTCTGGGCCACTCCGGTCGCATCCCCGCACGGTAGACGGTTGGTGCGGACGCCGACCAGCGGTGGCGACGAGACCCACGTGCTGCGCGAGTTGCACGCCAGCGTGTTGCCCGAGGCGTCGATCCCGAAGTTGTAGCGGGTGTTCTGCACGCAGTGCGTGCCCTCCACCGCGCTCCGGTCGACGTAGGGAACACAGTCGGCGCCGTCGCAGTAGCCGGGGGATGCCGGCGCATTCGCGGCGGTCATCAGCGGTGCGGCGACGAATCCGCACGCGAGCGCAGCTGCAGCCATGAGCCTCATAGCTGGCTAGCCTAAGTGCCCCGCATCGACGGTGAACACGGAATAGGCTCTTAAGCCATGAAGCCGGTGATGGTTACCCTGGTCGCCGCCGCGGGTGCGGCTGCGTTGATCTCCGCTCCGACGGCCAACGCCGATGCGGTCGCATATCTGGTCAACGTGCACGTGCGTCCGGGATACAACTTCCCCAACGCCGACGCCGCCCTCGGCTACGGCAGGACGATCTGCGACCGGGTGGCGGGCAAGATGAGCTACGGACAGCTGGTCGACCAGGTGACCGCCGACTTCCATACGACCGACAAGTATCAGGGCGCCTACCTGATCAACCAGGCGGTCAACGAGCTGTGCCCGGCGCAGATCTGGCAGTTGCGCCAATCGGCCGCCGGTTACACCGGATGAAGAACGGCGGCGCCCCTGTCGGGACGCCGCCTTCTCTCACGCTCGAGATCTGCCCTACGGGCAGGTTACTTCGATCTCGAAGGGCTTGTTGACCGGCTGCAACGGGTTGGCCATGTCGACGCCCGTTGCGGTGCCGCTGATCTTGTACGTCTTACCGTCCTTCTCGGCCTTGGCCTCGCCCTGGCCGGCTCCACTCTGGTAGCCCAGCGTCACGCCGTTGACGTTGCCCAGCCCGACCGACTGCACCGTCGGTTCGTCGCCGGAGCTGACGACGGCGCCGATGCCGGTGGTGGCGTCGCCGATCGCGATGTTGGTGTTCCCGCCCATATCGCTACACACGACGGTGCCCTGGACGGCCTGATCCTGACCGTCGATCGTGACGGTGGTCTTGCCCTCGGCCGAAGCGGCCGTCGATGTCTCACCCGAGGTTTCAGACTTCTTCTCACCCGAGGAACAGCCGGATAGACCTGCGATGACGATCGCCGCGCCGCCGACAGCGACCAGTAACCCACGCTTCACCCTGTTCTCCTTTGTGTGTGTGACCCGTCAAGATCGGATCATCCGAAAGCAGTATGGGTTCGCGGTAAACCGGCCAACAGCGTTTCTGGCAAAAATTGATCATCCGCTCCGGCGCCTGCTCAGCAGGACACCTGGATGCTGAAAGTGCCGTTGGCCCGGAAGCTGGGGTTGTCGGTGTTGAAGCCGTCGGCTTCACCGGAGATGTCGTAGGTCCGCCCCGTCATGGAAACCTCGGCAATGTCCGCCGTCTCGGACGCGCCCACCCCGGCCGTGTAGCTGCCGGTGAATCCGCCGATGTTGTTGATCCTGACCGACTCGACGGTCAGGGCCTCCTGGTTCGACACCATCGCGGTGACTCCGGACGTCTCGTCGCCCGTGGTGATGGTGGTGAGGTATCCCGTCGTGTCGCACTGCACCGCGTCGGTCGCGCGCTCGTCGCTCCCGTTGACCGAGACCTGCGCCGTGCCCGCGACCAGTTCGCCCTCCGGCGGTGTGTAGTCGTCGGCACTGCTCGAACATGCGGCCGACGTCAGCACGATCGCGGCGGCGCAGCACGTCAGCACCCACCGATTTCTCACAGTGCAGAATCTACGGCGTGGCCGTGCCGAAATCTCCCGCTCCGAAAGAGTCGTCGGCCCCGTTTTTCAGCGTGACGGCCCAAATGCCCGGCCGGGCCGGCCGCACCGGCGTCATCCGCACCCCGCACGGTGAGATCCGTACCCCCGCGTTCATTCCCGTCGGCACGCAGGCGACCGTCAAGGCAGTGCTGCCCGAAACCATGAAAGAACTTGGTGCGCAGGCTCTTCTGGCGAACGCCTACCACTTGTACCTGCAGCCCGGCCCGGACATCATCGACGAGGCCGGGGGATTGTCCGCGTTCATGAACTGGCCGGGGCCGACGTTCACCGACAGCGGCGGCTTCCAGGTGTTGTCGCTGGGCGCGGGCTTTCGCAAAGTGTTGGCGATGGACGCCGAGCGCATCCAGGCCGACGACATCATCGCCGAGGGTAAGGAGCGACTGGCCAACGTCGACGACGACGGGGTCACGTTCCGGTCGCACCTGGACGGGTCCAGCCACCGGTTCACCCCCGAGGTGTCGATCCGGATCCAGCATCAGCTCGGCGCCGACATCATCTTCGCCTTCGACGAGCTGACCACGCTGGTGAACACCCGCGGTTACCAGGAGCGGTCGGTGCAGCGGACGCACGACTGGGCGGTGCGCTGCCTGGCCGAGCACCGGCGGCAGCACGAGGCGCGGCCGGACAAGCCCGAGCAGGCGTTGTTCGGCGTCGTGCAGGGCGCCCAGTACGAAGACCTGCGCAGGCGGGCCGCCCGCGGCCTGGTCACGATCGGCGCACACGCCGGGCCCGCCGAGGGCCTCGAATTCGACGGCTACGGCATCGGCGGCGCCCTGGAGAAACAAAACCTCGCCACGATCGTCGGATGGGTGGTCGACGAGCTGCCCGCCGACAAGCCCCGCCACCTGCTGGGCATCAGCGAGCCCGACGATCTGTTCGACGCGATCGCCGCGGGCGCCGACACGTTCGACTGCGTGTCTCCGTCACGGGTCGCCCGCAACGCCGCGGTGTACTCGACAACCGGCCGCTTCAACATCACCAACGCTCGGTTTCGTCGGGACTTCACCCCGATCGACGCAGACTGCGACTGCTATACCTGCGCCCACTACACCAAGGCCTATATCCACCACCTGTTCAAGGCCAAGGAGATCCTGTCGGCGACGCTGTGCACCATCCACAATGAGCGGTTCGTGGTGCGGCTGGTCGACCGCATCCGCGCGGCCATCGAAACGGGTGACTTCGACGAGTTGCGCGCCGACGTCCTGGGGCGGTACTACGCGACACGAACGCCCTGACACTTATGGCGCGAACGTGGGTTACCCGCACGCTGTCGGGTGGTCGGAGCGTGTGTCGATCCCACAGTCGGCGCGGTAGGTTCTCGCCATGCCGATCGAGCTCACCGCCGAGCAGGCCGCCGCGCGACTCGCGACCGACGACACCTTGGGCATACCGCTCGGTCCGGGCCAACCGCCGGCGTTCCTGCGCGCGCTGGGTGAACGCGACGACTGGACGAACCTTCGTGTCTACGGTGCGCTGCTCGCCGTCGGCACGGAACTGTTCGCCCGCCCCGGCGTGCGCTATCTGTCGGGTTTCTACGGTCCGCTCGAACGCGCCCTGCGGGACTCAGGCGCCGATGTCGAGTTCGCGCCGGCCGACTTCCGCCGCTTCGGCCCGCTGCTCGAACGCCAGTCTCCGGGTGTGATGACGACCGTAGCCACACCGCCGGACGCCGACGGCTGGTGCTCGCTGGCCCTGCACGCCGGTGGCACGGTCAACGAATTACACCGCGCCGGAGCCGATCCCGATCGCATACTGATCGTCGAGGCATCCGAGGCCTACCCGCGCACGTTCGGGTTCGGCGACGAGCACCGTAATGCGTTGCACGTCGACGAGATCGACATCCTCGTGCACTCGACAGAGGCGCCGCTCGCACTTCCGGGCGCGGCCCCCACCGAGACCGATGTCGCGATCGCGCAGCACGCCGTCGCCTTCATCCGGCCCGGCGCGACGTTGCAGACCGGAATCGGTTCGATCCCCAGCCAGATCGCGGCGCTGCTGGCCGAGGGCGACGGCGGCGAATACGGTTTGCACAGCGAGATGTTCACTGACGGCTGTATGCAACTGCATCGGGCGGGCAAGGTCACCAACACCGGCAAGGGCATCTACGACGGTGTGAGCGTGACGACGTTCGCGTTCGGCTCGGCGGATCTGTACACCTGGCTCGACGGCAACCACGACGTCGCGTTCCTGCCGGTGGAGATCGTCAACGCACCCGAGGTGATCGCCGCCAACCACGAGATGGTGTCCATCAACGGCGCGCTCGCGATCGACATCGGCGGCCAGGTCGTCGCCGACACCATCGACGGTAACCAGTTCAGCGGCGTCGGCGGTGCAGAGGATTTCGTCGCAGGCGCCGGTCTCGAGTTGTCGGACCGCTCGCTGATCTGTCTGCCCTCGACGTATGAGAAGGAGGGGCAACTGCATTCGCGGATCGTGCCGTGGTTCGGGCCCGGCGCGGTGATCACCACGCCGCGACACCATGTCGACGTGATCGTCACCGAGTACGGCGCCGCGGAGCTGGAGGGCGCGACCGTCCGCGAACGCGGTGAGGCGCTCGCCGCGATCGCGCATCCGCAATTCCGCGACGGCCTTCTCGCGGCGGCCGAACGTGCGTCCAAGGGACGCTCGCCTGTCGTCTGACGGCGTTTCCTCCCGCGACCGACCGTGTCTGCCCCCGACACGCCGCGCAGCGGCGTACCAAAAGCGGTCGCTCGCACAGGATCTAGTCGGGCTGATAAATCCACGGTGTCCGCGGAAGCGCGGCCGGATCGAACTCGGCGAGCATGCCTTCGACGTCGCGAGCCCGCCAGCCCAGCGAGCCGCTGATCTGGGCGAGCGCCCGTGGCACGCCGATCTCGGCCAGCGTCACCGCCCCGTCGCGTTTGGCCAACCGGGCGCCGTCCTCGTTGAGCACCAGCGCAACGTGGGCGTACACCGGTTCTGTGTAACCGAGCATCCGCGCCAGATATGCCTGCCGAGGTGAGGAGGGCAGCAGGTCATCCCCCCGCACCACCTGGTCGACACGCTGGGCCGCGTCGTCGACCACGACCGCGAGGTTATACGCCGGCACCCCGTCACCGCGGCGCACCACGAAGTCGTCGACGATGCCGGTGTAGTCGCCGTGCAGCACGTCGTGAACGGTGTGCACGACCGCGTCGGTGCGCAGCCGAAGCGCGGGCGGGCGGTTCGTCTCGGCACGCCGCGTGGCGCGCTCGCTGTCGGTGAGGTCGCGACACGTGCCCGGGTACGCCCCCTGTGGTGCATGCGGCGCGCGCGGAGCCTGCGCGATATCCCTTCGGCTGCAATAGCATTCGTAGAGCAGACTGCGGCCTTCCAATTCTGCGATCGCGGCGTCGTAGCGCGAGCGGTGTTCGGATTGCCACTCCAGGACATCCCACGTCAACCCGATCGCCGCCAAATCGGAAAGTTGGCGCCGCCCGACGTCGGCGAACGTGCGGTCGTCGAGGTCGTCCACGCGCATGACGAAGCGACGGCCGGTCGAGCGGGCGAACAACCATGCCAGGATCGCGGTGCGCAGGTTACCGATGTGCAGGTCCGCCGAGGGGCTCGGGGCGAACCTGCCGGCGTTCATGATCGCAATCTAACCGGCGGGCGTCCGCCACTGCGGTGTGCTCACCCTCGGACTCCTTTACAGCGGTCATCTTTCGCGCAAAGCGGGTATCCCTCGGCGTGCGCTGGTAGTTTGCCTGTGCACCGAGAAACACGGCCCCATCGCCGGCGCTCGCCGTGCAGGCGTCCCAGGGCCGTGCCCGACGGACGCTAGGAGGCCGCACGTGGACCCCGATGGTTCCACCAGCCCGCAGGACGAAACCGACAAGGACGCACCCACTTCGGGTGACGTGAAGAAAGCGATCGCGGCCTCGGCCGTCGGCAACTACACCGAATGGTTCGACTACGGGCTCTACGCCTATGGGGTCTCCTACATCTCGACGGCCATCTTCCCGGGTGACGGGGCGACCGCGACGCTGTTGGCACTGATGACGTTCGCCGTCTCCTTCCTGGTCCGCCCGCTCGGCGGTTTCGTCTGGGGACCACTGGGCGACCGCCTCGGGCGGCGTCGCATCCTGGCCATCACGATCCTGGTGATGGCCGGCGCGACGCTGTGCGTGGGTCTTGTGCCGACCTACGCCACGATCGGGATCTGGGCACCGGTGCTGATGGTGATTCTGCGGATGATCCAGGGCTTCTCGACCGGCGGAGAGTACGGCGGCGCCGCCACCTTCATGGCCGAATACGCTCCCGCCCGCCGTCGCGGCATGATGGGCAGCTTCCTCGAGTTCGGCACCCTGGCCGGCTTCTCGACGGGCGCGCTGCTGATGCTGGGGTTTTCGCTGATCCTGTCCGACGACCAGATGAACGTGTGGGGTTGGCGGCTGCCGTTCCTGATCGCCGCTCCCCTCGGCCTGATCGGGTTGTACCTGCGTACGCGGCTCGACGAGACGCCGGTGTTCAAGGAACTGGAGGAGTCGGGCAGGCAGGAACAAAACATCGGCGCCGAGTTCAAGGACCTCCTCGCCCAGTACTGGGGCCCGATCCTGCGCCTCGGCGGACTGGTGGTCGCGCTCAACGTCGTCAACTACACGCTGCTCACCTACATGCCCACCTATCTCGAGCAGTCGATCGGGCTGTCCACCGACATGTCGTTGGTCGTGCCGATCATCGGGATGCTGTCGATGATGATCTTCCTGCCGTTCGCGGGCCTGGCGTCGGACCGGTTCGGGCGCAAACCGGTCTGGTGGATCTCCTTGGTCGGGCTGTTCGTCGCGGGCATTCCGATGTTCATGCTGATGTCGACCGGGGTGATCGGCGCCGTCATCGGCTTTGCCGTGCTGGGGTTGCTCTACGTCCCGCAGTTGGCGACCATCTCGGCGACGTTCCCGGCGATGTTCCCCACACAGGTGCGCTACGCCGGTTTTGCGATCGCCTACAACGTGTCGACGGCGCTCTTCGGCGGCACGGCCCCGGCGGTCAACGACTGGTTGATCGGTGTGACGGGCGACAACCTCGTACCCGCGTACTACATGATGGGTGCCTGCATTGTCGGCGCAATCGCCCTGGCAAAGCTTCCCGAGACGGCGCGATGCCCGATCAACGGCACCGAGATACCCGGCACGCCGGAAGCGCCGCCGCAGCTGGACTACGAGCTCGAGCCCAGTCGCTGAGTCACAGCACGGCGTTCACCGCGTCCGACCAGACGCCCGCCGCCTCGTCGATCTGGCCGGCGGTCACGACGAGCGCAGGGATGAACCTGACGACCTGTCCCCAGGCGCCGCAGGTCAACAGCAGCAGGCCGCGCCTGGCGGCCTCCTGCTGCACGGCCAGTGCCGTCGCACCGTCGGGTCTTCCTGCGGCGTCACGGAATTCGGTACCGAGCATCAGCCCGAGACCGCGCACGTCGGTGATCGCGTCGAACTTGTCGCCAACGGTTTGCAACGCCTCGCGCAACTGCGCCCCGCGTTCGGCGGCGTTGTCGACCAGTCGCTCGTCGGCGATCACGTCGAGCGTGGCCACGGCCGCCGCGCACGCCACCGCGTTGGCGCCGTATGTACCGCCTTGGGAACCCGGCCACGCCCGCTCCATCAACGCCGCCGGCGCCGCGATGCCCGACAGCGGGAAGCCCGACGCGAGACCCTTGGCGGTGATCAGGATGTCCGCGCGCACACCAGAATCGCCGAAGAAGTGTTGACTGCCCCAGAACCGGCCGGTGCGCCCGAAGCCGGTCTGCACCTCGTCGACGACCAGCAGGATCCCGTGCGCGTCGGCGCGCTCGCGCAACCCGGCGAAGAAGCGCTCATTGGCGGGCACGTAGCCGCCTTCGCCGAGCACGGGTTCGACGAAGAACGCGGCGGTATCGGCGGGTGCGCTGATCGTCTGCAGGAGGTAATCCAGTTGTGCCAGAGCGAAATCGGTGGCCTGCTCGACCGGCCAGCCGAAGTGGCCGGGGTCTGGAAACGGCGCGACGTGAACTCCGGCCATCAACGGCGCGAAGCCGGAGCGGAACTTGGTGCCGGAGGTGGTCATCGAGGCCGCCGCGACGGTGCGACCGTGGAACCCACCGTGGAAGACGATGACGTTAGGCCGGCCGGTGGCCTGACGGGACAGTCGCAGGGCGGCTTCCACCGCCTCGCTTCCGGAGTTGGCGAAGAACAACCGGTCGAGCCCGGGCGGCAGCACCTCTCCCAACCGTTCCACCAAGGTGAGCAGCGGGCGGTGCATGACCGTCGTGTACTGACCGTGGATCAGCGTGGCGACCTGGCGCTGGGCGGCCTCCACCACCCGCGGATGACAATGTCCGGTGCTGGTCACCCCGATGCCTGCGGTGAAGTCGAGGTAGCGGCGGTCCTGTTCGTCGTAGAGCAGCACCCCTTCGCCGCGGGCGGCGACGACGCCGGTCGCCTGTCGAAGGATCGAGGAGAGCTGCGGGGCTTCGGAGGCCGAGTTCATGCCATGATCGTCAGCGGTGCACTGTAGATTGTCAACAATCCGACGCAGGGAGGTGTGGTGGATCGCGAACGGCACGTGATCGAGACGGTGGACAAGCGACTGTTCGTCGACGGCAAGTGGATCGATGCGAGCGGAGGGCGCACCTTCGACGTCGTGGACCCGGCGACAGGGCAGACGCTGTGCGCGGTCGCCGACGCCACGCCCGCCGACGCCCGCGCGGCACTCGATGCGGCGGTCGCGGCCCAGCGCGAGTTCGCGGCGACCCCGCCGCGGGCCCGCGCCGACATGTTGATGGCCGCGTTCGAGTTACTGCACGCCCGCGTCGACGACCTGGCCTTGTTGATGACACTGGAGATGGGCAAACCCCTCGCCGAGGCCCGAGGCGAAATCGCCTACGCCGCCGAGTTTTTCCGCCACTTCGCCGAAGAGGCCACCCGGATCGACGGCGGCTATCAAACCGCACCAGCGGGTGGTGCGCGTTTCCTCATCGCCCGTCAGCCCGTCGGGCCTTGTCTGCTGATCACCCCGTGGAACTTCCCGATGGCGATGGGGACCCGCAAGCTGGGACCGGCGATCGCCGCCGGTTGCACCAGCGTGATCAAACCGGCACACCAGACCCCGATGACGATGTTGGCTTTGATGGGCATCCTCGACGAAGCGGGTGTGCCTGCCGGCGCCGTCAACTGCATCACCGCGATGGACGCGAACGCGGTGACCGAACCGCTGATCCGCTCGGGGCTGGCGCGCAAGCTGTCGTTCACCGGCTCGACCAGGGTGGGCCGGATCCTGCTCGAGCAGTGCGCGGAGAAGGTGTTGCGGACCTCGATGGAACTCGGCGGCAACGCCCCGTTCATCGTGTTCGCCGACGCCGATCTCGACGAGGCGGTCGACGGGGCGATGGCGGCCAAGATGCGCAACATGGGAGAGGCATGCACGGCGGCGAACCGAATCTTCGTGCACGCCTCGGTGATCGACGACTTCGGGCGCCGGTTGGCCGAGCGGATGGCGGCGTTGCGCGTGGGCCGGGGCACCGAGGAGGGGGTCAATGTCGGCCCGCTGGTCGACGACGCCGCACTGCACAAGGTGCAGGCCCTGGTCGACGACGCGGTGGGTCGCGGTGCCCGCGTGTTGACCGGCGGCACGGCGGTTTCGGGTGACGGGTACTTCTACTCGCCGACCGTGCTGACCGGCGTCCCACGCGACGCGAGGATGTCGGGCGAGGAGATCTTCGGCCCGGTCGCTCCGCTAACGCCGTTCGAGACCGAGGACGACGTCGTCGCCGCCGCCAACGACACCGAATACGGGTTGGTGGCTTACGTTTTCACCAATGATCTGCGCCGGGCGTTGCGGGTCGCCGAGGCGCTGGAGACCGGCATGGTCGGTCTGAATCAGGGCGTGGTGTCCAATCCCGCAGCGCCGTTCGGCGGCGTCAAGCAGTCCGGCCTCGGCCGCGAAGGCGGTTCGGTGGGCATCGACGAGTTCCTGGAGACCAAGTACGTCGGCATCGCCCTGGCGTGAGGCTCAGGCGCCGCGCGAGACCCGCACGACCAGCCGGTCGACCGCATCCTCCATGTGCGCGATCAGCAGCTTGTCGGACAGCTGCACATCACCGGCCCGGATAGCGCTGGCCAGCGCATGGTGCTCGGCAATCCGATCGTTGGGGTTGTCGTAGGTGTCCGCCAGCGCGTGCACACACATCCGGGTCTCCACGAGATACGTCTGGTGCATCCGCGACAGCCGCTCGCTGCCCGCGAGTTCGACAAGACGCTCGTGGAACCGGATGTCGGCCTCGCTGCCCTCCTCGACGTCGGCGGCCGCGGCCATCTCCTCGACGATTGCCAGCAGCTCGTCGCCGGCAGACGCATAGTCGCGCTGCAGGATTCGGCGGGTCGCGGCGCGTTCGATGGCCTCGCGCGCGAGGTACATGTCGGAGGCCACCTCTGGCGTCATGTCGATCACGAACACCCCGCGGTTGCGGATCGCGATCAGCAGACCCTCCTGCGTCAGGCGCTGCATCCCCTCGCGCAGCGGTCCGCGGCTGACGCCGAGCCTGCGGGCCAGGTCGGCCTCGATCAGCTGGGTGCCCGGAGCCAGCTCACCGTGCGCGATGGCCTGCCGAAGCTTGTCGGCGACGATGCTCGGCGTCGATTCCTGCTCCACCGGCGCCAGGAACTCGGTCACAGACGCTCCTCGAACAGCCAGCCCAGGCCCGCGATCGCAGGCACTGCCCCGGCGAGTTGCAGGCCCTTCCACACCGTCACCTGATTGGCGGTCAGCACCGGTTTGCCGACCGCGGCCTCGAGACGGTCGATGATCGCCAGCGTGTGCATAGCGGTGTCGGGAACCAACACCGCTTGCGCGTCCGGGTGATCGGCAGCGGTGACCATCTGCTCCACCCGCCGCGGCTCCAGCGTGCCGACTTCGGCGGCGGTGATGATCCCGTGGCTGCCCATCGCCACCACCTCGATGCCGTCGGCGGCCAGGAAGCGTACGAAGTGCTCGGCAACATCGTGCGGATACGACGCGGCGATCGCGACGCGCTCGATGCCGAGGTGGCGCAGCGCGTCGACGAACGCGATTGAGGTGGACGACGCCGGAACACCCGCAGCCGCAGCAACTTTCGCGGCTTGTTGGCGGGCCCCCTCGGGACCGAACACGAAGCTGCCTGATGTGCACGCCCACATCACCGCCTCCGGGCGTGCGTCGGCAAGCTGGCGCACACCATCGGCCAGGCGCTCGTCGCCTCCGAGATCCAGCAGCGCGTCGACGCGGTGGGCGTCCTCACCGACGGAGGTGATGACCACCGGCAGGCGCAGTACACCGTCGACCCTGCCCTCGAGCGCGGGAAAATCGTCCTCGGCGCTGTGCCCCGGATAGAGCAGTCCTACGGTGGCCATGACGCCCTTTCGATCGGCAGATTGTCGACAATGTTAACAACCGGCGCAGCGGCAACTACGCCTCGAACAGGCGCTGACCCGCTCCCACGCCTTTGCGCCCGGCCACGCGCAGCGCGGCCCACATCGTCACCTGGTTGGCCGTGACCACCGGTTTCTGCAATTCGGCCTCGAGATCGGCGATCAGATCGTAGGTGGGCAGGTTCGTGCAACTGATGACGATGGCCTCGGCGTCCGCGACGTCGGTGGCGCGGACCAAGTCGGCGGTCCGCGCATACGGGACCGACCAGATCTGCGAGGTCAGGCCCAGTCCCGAGGTGGCCACGACCTCGATACCGGCCTCCATGAGATAGCTCGTCAACCCGATCGTCAGGTCCGAGGTGTACGGAGTGACGGTCGCGACGCGCGCCACACCGAGGTGGCGCAGCGCTTCGAGCATCGAGCCGCTGGTGGTCACCGCCGCCGGGGCGCCGGCCGCCCGCATCGCCGCGACCAGCGCGGCTTCTCCGGCCATTCCCTTGACGAAGCTGCCCGCGGTGCACGCGTACGCGGTGACGATCGGGGAGACCGCCAGCACGTTCGCCGCGCCCGCGATCACGTGTTCGGGGTCGGAGATGTGCACCGCCATGTCGACGGTCACCGGCAAGGGGGCGTATCTGAGCCGGGTCACGTACAGGCTGACGTCGTCGGGCACCCAACGCCACAGTTCCCGGTCGAGCGCGAAGTCATATGGTGTGACAACGCCTATGCCTACCTGCTGCAATGGTGGGGGCGGCACCAATTCCCCGATCCTCATTTGCACAGTGTGAGGCCAGATGACCAAACCAGCAACAGATTGTTGACAATCCTACGGCGTGTCCCTAGCCTCGGGTCGTGCCAGGCCCCCGCGAGAGCGTGCAAGACGCGCCGTCGTCGCAGGTCAGAGGTGGTTCCACGCGGTCCGTCGTCGCGGTCCTGTGCAAGAAGCCCACTGACCGCCCACCGGGCCTCGACGAACTCGATGTCGACTTGCGCTACTGCACCGCCGACGACCTCGCCGATGCGGTCCGCGGCGCCCGCGTGCTGCTGCTCTGGGACTTCTTCTCGACCGCGGTGCGCGACGTGTGGCACGACGCCGGCGAGTTGGAGTGGATCCACGTCACCGCGGCGGGCGTCGACACGCTGCTGTTCGACGAACTGCGCGACTCCGACGCGGTGGTGACCAACGCCCGCGGCGTGTTCGACCGCCCGATCGCCGAGTACGTGCTCGGCGCGGTGCTCGCCCACGCCAAGGACAGCCGCACCAGCTTCGCCCTGCAGAGCCAGCACCGGTGGCAACACCGCGAGACCCGTGCCATCGCGCGGGCCCGCGCGCTCGTCGTCGGCACCGGGAGCATCGGGCGCGAGATTGCGCGGCTCCTGCGCGCGGTGGGCATGCAGGTGCGTGGGGCGGGCCGCGTCGCAACGACGGACGATCCCGACTTCGGTGACGTGGTGGCCAGTGCGAGCTTGGCCGACGAGGTCGGCTGGTGCGATCACCTGGTGCTCGCCGCGCCGCTGACAAACGCGACGCGCGGCATGGTGGACGCCTCGGTGCTGTCGGCGATGAAGCCCGACGCGCATCTGGTCAACATCGGCCGCGGTCCAGTGGTGGAGGAGTCGGCGTTGCTTTCGGCGTTGCGCGACAACCGGATTGGCGGTGCGACGCTGGACGTGTTCGACACCGAACCGCTGCCGCCCGACCATCCGTTGTGGGACGCTCCTAACGTGACGATCACCGCACACATGGCCGGGGACGTGGTGGGTTGGCGCGAAGCCCTTGCCGAGCAATTCGTGGACAACGCGCAGCGCTGGCTTGCCGGCGAGCCATTGGTGAACGTGGTGGACAAAAAACTCGGCTACGTACCGGGCCCGCGATGATCCCGACCGCCGCCGAACTGGTCCAGGGATACCGCGCAAAAACCCTCTCTCCGGTCGAGGCCACGCAGGAGGCGCTGGCCGCGATCGACGCGTACGACGGTGCGGTCAACGCCTTCGTTCTCGTCGACCCCGAGGGGGCGTTGGCCGCGGCCCGTGCCTCGGAGGCACGCTGGCACGCCGGGCAGCCGCTCGGGCCCGGGGACGGCGTGCCGACGTCGATCAAGGATGCGCTGTGGACCAGGGGATGGCCGACGCTTCGGGGTAGCTGGCTCATCGACGAGCCGGGACCGTGGAACGAGGACGCGCCCTGCACGGCGCGACTTCGGGAGACCGGAGCCGTCATGCTCGGCAAGACCACGACGCCGGAGTACTCGTGGAAAGGCGTCACCGACTCGCCCCGTTACGGCGCGACCGGCAATCCGTGGGATCCCACCAAGACGGCGGGTGGTTCGAGCGGCGGCAGCGCCGCGGCGGTCGGCCTCGGCATGGGGGTGTGGTCGGTCGGCACCGACGCGGGGGGATCGGTGCGGATTCCGGCGGCGTTCACCGGAACCGTCGCGCTCAAGCCGACCTACGGCCTGATACCCCACTATCCGCCGAGCCCGTTCGGCACGCTGGCGCACCCGGGCCCGATGACGCGGACGGTCGTCGACACCGCCGCACTGATGGATGTGATCACCGGATTCGATGCCCGGGACTGGTCGGCGATGCCGACGCCGCGTGAGTCGTTCCTGACCGGGCTCGACGGCGGCATCGCGGGCCTGCGGGTGGCGTTCTCACCGCGGCTCGGCTACGTGCGCAACGATCCGGAGGTCGACGCCGCCGTGCGGGCCGCGGTGACGGTGCTGTCCGATGCGGGTGCCAGCGTCGAGGAGGTCGACCCCGGGTTCGCCGATCCGATCGAGGCGTTCCACGTCCTGTGGTTCGCCGGCGCGGCAAAGGTGTTGGAGGCGTACGGCGAAGCGGTCGACGATCGGGTGGATGCGGGGTTGCGCCGGATAGCTGCGGTGGGTGCGTCGTTCTCGGCGTCGGACTACCTCGACGCGACGGCCGTGCGGATGCAACTGGGGCAGGTGATGGGCCGGTTCCACGAAACCTATGACGTGCTGGTCACGCCGACGCTTCCGCTGCCTGCGTTCAGCGTCGGTCGCGACGTGCCCGATGGCTGGCGGTCACACTACTGGGCGAGTTGGACGCCATACACCTACCCGTTCAACATGACCCAGCAGCCGGCGTTGAGCGTGCCGTGCGGATTCACCGCGGCGGGCCTGCCGATCGGGTTGCAGATCGTCGGCCCCCGGCACGCGGATGCGCTGGTGCTGCGGGTGGGCCGCGCCCACGAGATGGCCACCGACTGGCACCGGCGCACGCCGGCGTTGACGACACAAGGAGTTCGATGAGCAGGCTGATCACCGTGTCCCTCGACAAGCGCGGCGTCAGCTGCGTTGCCCGCATGCTCGACGACGCGGCGCCACGCACCTGCGCGGCGGTGTGGGACGCCTTATCCGACGGGCGCGTTCTTTCGTCACAGGTGTTCCACGGCAAGTACGCCCGCAACGAGATCTACACGCTGCTACCGGAATTCGCGGCGAAGGACCCGGGCAGTGAGAACACCACAGTCACGCCGATCCCCGGCGACCTGTGCTGGTTCTCCTTCGACTCCGATCAACTGGGCAACCCCGCCTACGGCTACGAGAACACCACCGGCACCGGCACCACCGGCGCGATAGTCGACCTGGCGCTGTTCTACGGCCGCAACAACCTGCTGATCAACGGCGACCAGGGCTGGGTCCCGGGCAACGTGTTCGGGGCGGTCATCGAAGGGCTCGACGAGATGGCGGAGGCCTGCCAGGACCTCTGGATGGGTGGTGTGCGCGGTGAAACCCTGAGTTTCCAACGCGCGACGCAGGATTGACGCGCCGACTGCTAGATCGGTTGAAGGCTGATCGGTTGTTCGCTCTGACCGGGATTGGGGTCGTTGCACGTCCCGGGTTTCCAGGTGTAGCGAAGGTTGCCCGCCAACGTCGCTGGATCGAACTCATACGTCACATCGGCCGGCCCGGTGCTGCCGTCGGCGCACGGGCGTGCGTTGAACACGTCGTGGCGTTCGACGGTCCACGGGCCGTCGCCCTGCCTGCTGATCTGCGCGATCAGTCCCGTCGAGCTCGAAATCGTTCCGCCGCAGTAACCTTCGGCGTTGCACTGCGTGGTGATCGACCACGTGTTCGAGGTCGCCCCGTTGACGAGCCGGTACTCGCCTTCGAGCCGCCCGTCGGCCCATGCGGGTCCCGCGGATGCGATCGCGGCACCGATGAGCATCACCGCCGCGGCCGTCGCGCGTGTGATCGTCATCCAGGCAGCATCACACGTCAGGCGTTCGGGCATCCGCGAGTTGGCGAAAGTTCTTCGGTCAGCCGAGGCCGGGGACGATGTCGCCCAGCTTGAAGGTGACCGGCTGCTCGAGTTGGTCGAACGTACACGACCGGGGATCGCGGTCGGGGCGCCAGCGGTTGAACTGCGCGGTGTGGCGGAACCGTTCACCTTCCATGTGGTCGTAGCGCACCTCGACCACCCGCTCGGGCCGCAACGGTACGAACGAGAGGTCCTTGCCGGCATTCCAGCGCGATCCCTCGTTGCGGCGCGGGGTCCGTTCACCGACCATGTGCGCCGCCCAATTCCACGGATGGTTGTCGAACGTGGTTACCAGCGGCTGCAATTCGGTGACGAGTTCGCGGCGCCGGGCCATCGGGAAGGCGCCGATCACGCCGACGGAGGCCAATGTGCCGTCGTCCTTGTACAGCCCGAGAAGCAGCGACCCGATGGCATCGTCGCCGGACTTGTGGAGGCGGTAGCCGGCGACGACGCAGTCCGCGGTCCGTTGGTGCTTGATCTTGAACATCACGCGCTTGTCCGGCTGATAGGTCAGCGACAACGGCTTGGCGATGACGCCGTCGAGGCCGGCACCCTCGAACTCGTCGAACCAGCGCTGCGCCGTCGCGAGGTCCGTCGTCACCGGCGTGACGTGGAATTTCGGACCGGCATTGGTGAGGGCCTCCACGAGCGCGGCGCGGCGTTCGCTGAAAGGCCTTTGCGTGTAATCGATGTCGTCGAGTGCGAGCAGGTCAAACGCGATGAAGGACGCAGGCGTCTTCTCGGCCAGCATCCGGACCCGTGAGTCGGCGGGGTGGATGCGCTGCTGCAGCGCCTCGAAGTCGAGCCCACCGTCGGAGGCGACGATGATTTCGCCGTCGATGACGCACCGTTCGGGTAGCTCAGCTTCGGCGGCCTTCACCAGTTCGGGAAAGTAGCGGGTCATCGGCCGCTCGTTGCGGCTGCCGAGTTCGACCTCGTCGCCGTCGCGGAAGCAGATCGACCGGAAGCCGTCCCACTTCGGTTCGTACGACGCGTCCGGCGGGATCGACACCACCGATTTCGCCAGCATCGGCGACACCGGCGGCATCACGGGCAGCTGCATGAGGCCATTGTCGCAGGCAACCGGGCAGCCAAAAAACTTCTGTCACTTTGGTTTCTGTGGTCACAGATGGGGCTGGGTTGTCGGTGGATCGAACTAGTGTTCGAGTATGTCGGTGGAACGGGTCAGCCAGCGGATCGCGGCGATGGACCGCGAGCTGTCCGCGTTGGTCGCCGAGTCGTTCGACACGTTGAGCACCGCTGAGCAGTTGAGGGTCACCGCGCAGTGGGAGAGCTTCACCCGGCGCCAAGCCGCGGTCGGGCACAGCATGGTGGCCGGACTCCAGCAGGCCCCGTTGGCGGAGTTGGGGGAGCCCAGCGTGGCTGGGGCGTTGACGGTGTTGTTGCGCATCTCTAAGGCTGAGGCGCATCGGCGGGTGGCCGAAGCGCGGGAGTTGACGCCGCGGCGCGGTATGACCGGCGAGCAGCTCGAACCGGTGCTGGCCCACACCGCCGCGGCGGTGGCCCAGGGCCGGGTGGGTGCGGAGCATGTGCGGGTGATCCGGCGGTTCTTTGACAAGCAGGTGCCGGCCTCGACGCCGTTTGACGTGCGCGAGGCCGCCGAAGCACAGCTGGCACAGTTGGCCACCAAGCACACTCCTGAGGAGTTGCGCGCGGCCGCCCAGCGGCTGGCGGCGTATTTGAACCCCGATGGGGATTTCTCCGATGAGTTGCGCGCCGCGCAGCGCTGGCTGCGGCTGGGTCGCCAGCGCCTTGATGGGATGAGTGAGCTACGCGGACTGCTTGATCCGGCCACCCGGGCGGCGTTGGAAGCAGTGCTGGCGGTGTGGGCGGCTCCTGGGCGGTGCAATCCCGCCGGCGAAATCCCGGGCGAGGACGGTCAGCGGTCTGCGGATCAGGAGCCCTCGGCCGAGGCGGTCCGTGCCGATCGACGCACCGTGGGGCAGCGCAACCACGATGCGCTCAATGCCATGTGCCGGAAGTTGCTCGCCTCGGGCACGTTGGGCAGCAATAACGG